>MEQV01000321.1 GCA_001770355.1 Betaproteobacteria bacterium RIFCSPLOWO2_02_FULL_62_17 | reverse complement strand
CCATCCGGCATCACAAGAAAGATTTTTCGAAACTTTCAGTGGCTGTGGTGGGGGACGTTCTGCATTCGCGCGTGGCGCGCTCGCTGATTCACGCTCTTAATATTCTGGGCACCCCGGATGTGCGCGCGGTGGGGCCCCGCACCTTGCTGCCAACGGAGATCGAGCGCCTGGGCGTGCGCACCTATACCGACATGGCCGCGGGCATCCGCGATTGTGACGTGGTGGTGACCCTGCGGCTGCAGAACGAACGCATGCAAGGGCCGCTGCTGCCTTCGGCGCAGGAATATTTCAAGTCCTACGGGCTCACCCCCGAGCGCCTGGCATTGGCGAAGAAAGACGCCATTGTCATGCATCCGGGGCCGATGAACCGCGGCGTCGAGATCGATTCGGCGGTGGCCGACGGGCCGCAGTCGGTGATCCTTCAGCAGGTGACCTTCGGCATCGCGGTGCGCATGGCGGTGATGGCGATACTTGCCGGGCAGGGCAAGGCGGGCGCCGCATGAGCGCCGGCAGCAACGCCAAGCCAGGGAGCGCGGCTCGATGAGCGGATTGAAATTGCCGGCGCTCGATCCGGCCGAAGTCATCGAGCATGCCGGTACGATTTACCCCGAACCCTACAAGAGCCGTGTGGCCGGACGCCGCCGCCGGCGTTTGGGTGATGCCACGGGCCTGAAAAATTTCGGCGTGAATCTGGTGCGCCTCGCTGCGGGCGGCGAGTCCTCGATGCGCCACTGGCACGCGAAGCAGGATGAATTCATCTACATGCTTGAAGGCGAAGTGACGCTGGTGACCAACACCGGGAGACAGAAGCTGGGCCCCGGCATGGCAGCGGGATTCGCCGCCGGCCGCGCCGATGGACATCAACTCATCAACGAATCGGGCCGGCCGGCCATGTACCTGGAGGTCGGCGACCGTACGGCAGGCGATGCCGTCACTTACGCCGACGTGGATATGGCGCTGAACATGGTGGACGGCAAAGCGGTGATCACACGCAAGGACGGATCGGCAATATAGAAAAATGAATATTTCCATCAAGAACGGCCGCCTCGTCGATCCGCGCAACAATATCGACGCGCCTACCGATGTTTTCATCGCCGAGGGCAGGATCGTCGCGTTGGGCAAGGCGCCCGCGGGTTATCGCGCCGAGAAAATGATCGACGCAAAGGGATTGGTGGTGTGTCCCGGCCTGGTCGACCTGTCGGCGCGTTTGCGCGAACCCGGTTTTGAATACAAGGCCACGCTCGAATCCGAACTGCATGCCGCGGTGGCAGGCGGTGTCACCAGCCTGGTGTGTCCGCCGGACACCGATCCTCCGCTGGACGAACCGGGCCTGGTCGAGATGCTCAAGCGCCGCGCGGAAAGCCTGAATCTCGCTCATGTCTATCCGCTGGGCGCGCTCACCGCGGGCCTCAAAGGCATGCACCTCACCGAAATGGCCGAGCTTGTCCACGCCGGTTGCGTTGCTTTCTCGCATGCCGACACGCCGCTTGCCGACACGCAGATGCTGTGGCGCGCCATGCAATACGCCTCCACCTATTCCTATCAGGTGTGGTTGCGGCCGCAGGATGGCTACCTGGCGCGCGACGGTGTGGCGCACGACGGCGAAGTCGCCACACGCCTGGGCTTGCCTTCGATTCCGGCGTTCGCCGAAACCATCGCGCTGTCCACCATTCTCATGCTGGTGCGCGAGACCGGCACCCGCGTTCACCTGTGCCGCCTGTCCAGCGCCGCTGGCGTGGAAATGGTGCGCCGGGCAAAGGCCGAGGGGCTGCCGGTGAGTTGCGACGTTTCGGCGCATCACGCGCACCTGGCCGATACCGATATCGGCTATTTCGATTCCCATTACCACGTCATTCCGCCGTTTCGCTCGCAGCGAGACCGCGACGGGTTGCGCCAGGGCCTGGCCGAGGGCACCATCGACGCCATGTGTTCCGATCATGCGCCGGTGGACGAGGATGCCAAGCAGTTGCCCTTCGGCGAATCCGAGGCCGGCGCCACGGGGCTCGAACTGCTGTTGTCACTTGCCCTCAAATGGGCGCAGGAGATGAATCTGCCCGTTTCCGCGGCGATCAATGCGGTCAGCGCGCGCCCGGCGGCCATTCTGGATCTGGATGCCGGCCACCTGGCCGTGGGCGCGGCGGCCGACGTCTGCGTGTTCGATGCGAAGGCGCATGTACGCATTACCGCGGAGCATCTGCGCAGCCAGGGCAAGAACACCCCTTATCTGGGTTATGAGTTGCCGGGGCGCGTGCACCACACGCTGGTAGCGGGGCGAGTGGTGTTCGAGATCTGATTCAGACGCTATCCCAATAACGGTATAGGAATGAGAGGCGGCCGCCAATGTCTGATCAGGGCCCCATTGTCATCCGCCTCGACGCCGAACTGCAGGCCATCGTGCCGAAGTACCTGGCAAACCGCGCCAAGGACTGCGACTCGATACGCGAACAGGCCGCGAACGGCGCATTCGCCGACGCCAAGCGCCTGGGACATAATATGAAAGGCACCGGCGGCGGCTATGGGTTCGAGGAAATCTCGCGCCTGGGCGCCTGCATAGAGGCGGCTGCCGCCGCGGGCGAAGCCGATCGGCTACTCGCGGTGGCCGATGAGCTGGCCCGATACCTCGCACGGGTCAAACCGGTCTACGAGTAGCGCCCTCTGTCATGCGGCAAAGCGAGCTGGCGCGCGCGGCAGGCCATTCAGGGCGATAATAATTGTCGCCGTGACGGACGTGACCGAGGTCCCCTATGAGAATTGCCCTGCTCGAAGATGACCGCGACCAGATCCTGCTGCTGCGCGGCTGGCTGGAAGGCGCCGGGCACAGCCTGCACGCCTACGAGCGTGGCGGCGATTTTCTGCGCGAAGTGGCGCGCGAATCCTTCGATATTTTTCTGATTGACTGGATGATCCCCGACAAAAGCGGCATGGAAGTGCTCAACTGGGTTCGCGCCAATCTCAAAGAGAGCGTGCCGGTGGTGTTCGTGACGGCGCGCGATGCCGAGGAGGACATTGTTTCGGTGTTGCAGGCGGGCGCCGACGACTACATGGTCAAGCCCTTGCGCAAGGCCGAGTTGATCGCGCGCATCAACGCGGTGGCGCGACGCACCCGTCCGGCGGTCAACGATGCCATCGCCGAGTACGGCGAGTACCGTGTCGACAGCGCGCGCCGCAGCATCACCCGGCATGGCGAGGAGATCGAGCTTACCCAGAAGGATTTCGACCTCGCGGTGTTCCTGTTTCGCAATCTCGGGAGGCTCCTGTCCCGCGGCCATATCTTCGAGGCGGTATGGGGGCAAAGCACTGAAATCAGCACGCGCACCATCGACACGCATGTCAGCCGTCTGCGCACGCGCCTGAGCCTCACGCCCGAAAATGGCTGGCGTCTGGGCGCGGTTTATCAGCATGGCTACAGGCTCGAGCGGTTGACGCACTAGGGTCGCGGGGCCGTGGAACGCCGATAATGGCAAGAATTCTCATCGTCGACGACGACGAAGGCATGACCGATCTGCTCAAGCTTCATCTGCGCCGCGAAGGATTGGAAATTGAAACCGCCGCCGACGCGGTGATCGCCTTGCGCTCAATCATGAAGCAGTTGCCGGACCTGGTTCTGCTCGATATCGAGATGCCCTACATGGGTGGACTGGAACTGCTCAAGGCGCTGAAATCGGATCCGATGACCAAGCACAGGCCCGTCATCGTGCTCACCTCGCGCACCGACGAGGATTGCTATGTCCAGGCGAAGAGTCTGGGTGCCGATGCGTTCTTCACCAAGCCGGTCAGCAAGGAGCACCTGCTGCGGGAGGTGGCCTTCCGCCTGGCGCAAAGTCTCGCCGCGCCACGTTAGGATCGCGCGGCCAAAAGCTCGCCGCGCTGCTTCCAACAGCCGACGCGAGATTTATGCGCCGGCGGTCTCATCTAGCCTGCGCTGCCGCGCGCTGGCGGGAGTTCAATGACCCTTGTGGTGCTCGTCGGCTTTGGCGGGTGTGTTGAGCGGCCGCGCTGCCGCCTTGACTTCGACGCTCTGGCGCTTTTTGTCCTTGCCCTCGAATATCAGCGTGAGGGGGACGCTGTCGCCCGCGCGGACCTGGATTTTCAGATTAATCGGCATCAGGTGATAGCCGCCGGAATTGAGTTCCACAGTCTTGCCCGGAGGCAGGTCGACAGCGGGGACGGCGCGCATTTTCATCACATTGCCGACCATCGCCATCTCGTGAATCTCGACCATGCCCGCGGCTGACGAGCGCGCCTCGACCAGGCGCGCTCCGGCCGGAGCGGTGAGCAGCATGAACGCGCCGGTGGTTTTCTGCGAAGGCACGGTGGCGCGCACCCAGGCGTTCTTCACGGTGACCGGCGCCGTGTACTGCGCCTGTGCAAGGGCCGCGAACAGGAAAAGCAGGGCTGCAAGCCGGGAAAACTTCATTTTTGCTTCCTCGTTGGCAATCAGGTCTTCAGGATTATTGCAGCAGCAGCCTCGAAGGATCGATGCGCGCCGCAAGCAGCAGCGTTTTGCGCCGCGAGCCCGCGCCATGCTCCAGGCTCAGCGCGGCGCGCGGCACCCCCAATTTCCCTGCCACGAACGCGATCAGCGCCTCATTGGCGCGTCCGTCCACCGGCAGCGAGGCGATGCGGATCTTGAGCGCGTCGCCATGCAGTCCGGCAATTTCGCTGCGCTTTGCGCCGGGCTGGACATGCACGCTGATCAGCCAGCCTTGCGCAACTTTTTTGTACCAGTCGCTCAATTATCGGCTCAGAAAGCCATCGCCACGCTGTTCATCAACTGGTTGAGCACGATGATCGCGATCTGCGCGGCGAGCAGAATCAGTATCGGCGAGAGGTCGATGTTGCCGATGGTGGGAATGAAACGCCGGAAGAAGGTGTAGAAGGGCCGCGTCAGGCTGTCCAGCACGCCCGACAGCGGGTTGTAGGTGCTGAACCAGGACAGGATCACCTGCACAATGACGATGCCGATCAACAGATACATCGACAACCTCGCCAGATCCACCACCGCGATCAGCATCAGCTTGCCGATGACCGCGCCGGTGGCTGCCGCGCTCACCAGCAAGCGCAGCAGCAACAGCATGACCGTCTCGAGTATCCAGGCAAGCACCAGGCTGGAGAGGTCCAGCCCGTACAGGCCGGGAATGAAACGCCGCGCTGGGCGCACCAGCCAGTTGGTGAGCGCGGTGACCAGTTCCCCCGCCGGATTGCGAAACGGCGCGCGCAACGCCTGCATGTAGAAGCGCAACAGCAGCAGGAAGATGAAAAAGCCGAATACCGATTCGATGAGCAGGTTGCCGATTTGCTGTAGCACGATTCAATCCTTGCCCAGTTGGTCGCCGAGTTCCGCGGCACGGGTGTTGGCGGCATGTATGGCCCGCACGATGGCGTCGACCACCTTGTCGTCGCGCATCGAGGCGAGCGCTCGCTCGGTGGTGCCGCCCTTGGAGGTGACGCGCTCGCGCAGCACGCCGACGTCCTCGCCGCTGCTGGCGGCGAGCCGCGCGGCGCCGGCGAAAGTCTGAAGCGAGAGCGCGCGCGCCTGGTCGGCGGAGAGCCCCAGCTCCTTTGCCGCGCGTTGCAGGGCTTCGATGAACAGAAACACATAGGCCGGTCCGCTGCCAGAGACCGCGGTCACCGGATCAAGCAGCGCCTCGCTTTGCACTTCAATGACTTCGCCCACCGCCTGCAGCACTTCGACCGCCATGCGCCGCTGCTCGGGCGAAACCTGCGGTGCGCAATAAAGGCCGCTGATTCCTTCGCCAATCAGCGCCGGCGTGTTGGGCATGCAGCGCGCCAGCAGCGCGTGCCCGCCCAGCCAGCGCCGCAGGTCAGCAAGGCGCGTGCCCGCGGCGATCGAAAGCACCAGCGAGCCGGCGGCAAGTGGCTTGATGGCTGCGGCCGCTTCGCGCATCTGCTGCGGCTTGACTGCCATCACCACCAAGTCGCCCAGCGGCGCGGCCTCGGCGGCACTGGCCACGGCACGCACGCCGAACTGCTGCGCCAGTCGCGCGCGCGCCTCGGCCAGCGGCTCCACCGCGCAGATCGATTTCGCGTCGAACCCATTCTTGATCAGGCCGCCCGCGATGGCCTGGGCCATATTTCCACCACCGATGAAGGTGATCCTCACAAGACACCTTCATCGTCAAGAATCAGGGGAATATACAAGGGGGAAGCCCCCTTGTTCGTTATTACTCCACCACCGATGAAGGTGATCCTCATGCGTGCTTTCTTTCGCCAAATATCGCCGTGCCAATGCGCACCAGCGTAGCACCTTCGGCGATGGCCGCGTCCATGTCAGCGCTCATGCCCATGGAAAGCGTGTCCATCCTGTGGCCGCGGCCGTTGAGCGCATCGCGCAATTCGCGCAAGCGGGCGAAGCGGCGCCGCGCGAGGGCTTCGTCCGTGGTCGGTTCGGGGATGGCCATCAGGCCCCGCAGCCGCAAGCGCGGCAAGGTCGCCACGGCATCGGCGAGGGCCTGGAGTTCCTCCGGGTTAACGCCGCTTTTGCTCGCTTCGCCGCTGACATTGACCTCAATGCATACCTGCAGCGCCGGCAGGCGCGCTTCGCGCTGTTCCGAGAGCCGCCGCGCCACCTTTTCGCGGTCGATGGTGTGCACCCACTGAAAATTTTGCGCGATGGGACGGGTCTTGTTGCTCTGGATAGGGCCGATAAAGTGCCAAATCAGGCTGTCGACCCCGTCATTTCCGGACATTTCCGCAATTTTCTCGACGCTTTCCTGCACATAGTTCTCGCCGAAATGCCGCTGTCCGGCCGCCGCGGCTCCGCGGACCACCTGCGCAGGAAAAGTCTTTGATACCGCCACCAGCGTCACTGAACCCGGTTCGCGCCCGGCGCGCACGCAGGCCGCGGCGATGCGTTCATTTACTGCGGCAAGGCGCGCTTGCAAGGGGCTGGGGGTTATGGTCATAATTAATCGACAACAAAGGCGTTACACTGGCGTGCTGCGGCAACTTCCAGTGCGCGGAAAGGCGCCCTGACAATCGCGGTTCAACTGCAAGGATTATAGCCATGGACATCTCCGAACTGCTCGCATTCGTCGTCAAAAACAAGGCCTCGGACCTGCATCTGTCCTCGGGATTGCCGCCCATGCTGCGTGTCAACGGCGATATCAAGCGCATCAACCTGCCGCCGATGGAACATAAGGATGTCCACGGCATGATCTACGACATCATGAACGACGGCCAGCGCAAGTCCTATGAAGAGAACCTGGAGTGCGACTTTTCTTTCGCGATTCCGGGTCTGGCGCGCTTCCGTGTCAACGCCTTCGTGCAGAACCGCGGCGCCGCCGCCGTGCTGCGGACCATTCCTTCCAAGATCCTGTCGCTCGAGCAGTTGAAGGCGCCGATGATTTTCAAGGAGCTCGCCGACCAGCCGCGCGGCGTGGTGCTGGTCACCGGCCCCACCGGCTCGGGCAAGTCCACCACGCTCGCCGCCATGGTCAACCACAAAAACGAAGTCGAGGAGGGCCACATCCTCACCATCGAGGATCCGATCGAGTTCGTGCACGAGTCCAAGAAATGCCTGATCAATCAGCGCGAGGTGGGCCGCGACACGTTGTCGTTCAACGCCGCGCTGCGCTCGGCGCTGCGCGAAGACCCGGACGTGATCCTGGTGGGCGAGATGCGCGATCTGGAGACTATTCGCCTGGCGCTCTCCGGCGCGGAAACGGGGCACCTGGTGTTCGGCACGCTGCACACCTCTTCGGCCGCCAAGACCATCGACCGTATCATCGACGTGTTCCCCGCGGCGGAAAAGGAAATGATCCGCGCCATGATTTCCACGTCGATTAAAGCGATTATTGCGCAGACGCTGTGCAAGACCAAGGACGGCGCCGGCCGCGCCGCGGCGCACGAGATCATGGTGGGCACGCCCGCCATCTGCAATCTGATCCGCGAGGCCAAGATCGCGCAGATGTATTCGGCCATTCAGACCGGCCAGCAGTTCGGCATGCAGACCCTGGACCAGAACCTGCAGGCGCTGGTGGCCAAGGGCATCGTCACCATCGAGGAGGCACGCTCCAAGGCGGCGAATAAGGACACCTTCAAATAAAAGCCGTTCCCTGGCGGGGTTTTGGCGCCTGAGGCAGACAGTGAAAATCAGCGAGCAAGAGGAGATATAAGAACAAGTGGGCCTACGCCCCCTTGTAAATCCCCCAAGTCAGTTTTTTGGGTGTGGTATATAAAGGCGTTATCAGATTCTGGAGAACATTTAAAATGGATCGCGGACAAGCCACGGAGTTCATGTACAGCCTACTTCGCGCGATGCTGGCGAAGAAGGGTTCGGACCTTTTCATCACGGTGGGCTTCCCGCCGGCGATGAAAGTGGACGGCAAGATGACGCCGATGTCCAACCAGGTGCTCAGCGCCTCCCACACCAGCGAGCTGGCGCGCTCGATCATGAACGATAAGCAGGCGGCCGAGTTCGAAGCGACCAAGGAGTGCAACTTCGCCATCGCGCCGGCGGGCATCGGCCGCTTCCGCTGCAACGCCTTCGTGCAGCAGGGGGTGATAGGGCTGGTGATGCGCGTCATCACCACCACCATTCCCGATTTCGACAAGATGGGCCTGCCGCCGGTGCTCAAAGACGTGATCATGACCAAGCGGGGTCTGGTGATCATGGTGGGCGGCACCGGCTCGGGCAAGTCGACTTCGCTCGCGGCAATGATCGACCATCGCAACAAAAACCAGTTCGGCCACATCATCACCATCGAGGACCCGATTGAATACGTGCATCCGCACAAGAGCAGCCTTATTACCCAGCGCGAGGTGGGCGTGGATACCCTGTCCTGGGAAAGTGCGCTTCACAACACCCTGCGCCAGGCCCCCGATGTGATTCTGATCGGCGAAATCCGCCACAAGGAGACCATGGAGCACGCGATCGCGTTCGCCGAAACCGGCCACCTGTGCCTGGGGACGCTGCATGCCAACAGCGCCAACCAGGCGCTGGACCGGGTCATCAACTTCTTCCCCGAAGAGCGCCGCGCGCAGCTTTTGATGGACTTGTCGCTGAACCTCAGAGCCCTGGTGGCGCAGCGCCTGGTGCCCCTGAAAGAGGGCAAGGGCCGTGCCGCCGCGGTGGAAATCATGCTCAACTCGCCCTTGATTGCGGACCTGATCTTCAAGGGCCAGGTGCAGGAGATCAAGGAGATCATGAAGAAGTCGCGCGAGCTGGGCATGCAGACGTTCGACCAGCATCTTTTTGATCTTTACGAGGAAGGCAAGATCACCTATGAGGATGGCTTGCGCAACGCCGACTCGGTCAATGATCTGCGCCTGATGATCAAGCTCCAATCCAAGAGTTCCAAGGATCGCGATCCCAACGCGGGCATCGAGCATCTCAACATTGTCTGAGGCCCGGACGCGCTGCGCGCGCGGACTCAGATGCGCTGGATGGAACGGACGCTCGCGCGCCGATCATCCCGCGCGTGCTTCCCGAACACCGTTCATCCGACGCGATCGTTATGGTGCATCAGCAGGCTGAACCGCCCACATGTTTTCCTCGAGCACCTTCTCCGACATTCCCCACGTCATCCAGCTCGCGGTCGCGCCGGTGTTTCTGCTCACCGCGGTGGGCACGCTGCTGGCGGTGCTCACCAACCGGCTGGGGCGCTCGGTGGACCGGCGGCGCGTGCTCGCCAGTCACTTGCTCGATCCGGAGGCGCAGGTCGCCGCCAGGGCGCGCGAAGAATTGTTGGACGTGGAACAGCGTATTCGCCTAATTTATGCGGCCATTGCACTGGCCGTGCTGTGTGCGATCTTCGTGTGCCTGCTGATCGCGCTCGCTTTTGTCGATGCGCTGATTGCGCTCGATCTGGCACGCTGGGTCGCCGCCATCTTTGTGTTGGCGATGCTCGCGCTGACCGGCAGTCTGGGCGTGTTTCTGCGTGAAATTTTTCTCGCGGTAAGCGGTGCTCGCAGCCCGATCCGCTAGCCGCGCGCGGCGCGGCGCATGAGCGAACTCGCCGAGCTGGTGCCGGAATTCTTCTGGCTGGCGGCGTTCATGGTCTTCATCGGCTACATTGTTTTCGGCCTGATCGGCTCGGGCGCCGGCTACCTCGTCATTCCGGTGGTCTCGCACGTGTGGGCGATGACCTTCCTGATGCCGGTGGCCTCGGCGCTCGATCTCTCGGCGGCGCTCGCCATCAACCGCAGCAGCAAGCGCGATCTGGTTCGCGCCGAGCTGCACCGCATGATCCCGATGGCGTTCCTCGGCGCGCTGGCCGGGGTGACGCTGCTGGTATCGTTGCCGCGCAATGCGCTGCTGGTCATTCTGGGCAGCGCGGCGATTTTCTTCGGGATGTTGACCTTCGCCGACCCGGTCCCGCGCGTGAGCGCGAGGCCCGGCTGGGCGTATGTCGCGGGCTTCATCGGCGGCGCCTGCGGGGCGCTGTTCGGCATCGGGGCGCCGCCCTACCAGATCTATCTCGCGCGCCGCCTCACCGACAAGGCGCAGTTGCGCGCCACCGTGGCCACCGTGGTGTTCTTCTCGGTGGGCAGTCGCCTGTTCCTGTTCGCGCTGGCGGGGCTGTTCCTTACGAAGGAGTTCTTCACCTTTGTACTGCTGCTTCCCTTTGGCGCGCTGGGCCTGTGGGTGGGCAGCCGCGCGCATCTGGCGATCACGCGCGCGCAGCTCGGGCGCGCCATCGGCGTGGTGCTGCTGCTGGCTGGGGGATCGCTGCTGTGGCGCGTGTTTCAGTGAAGATCCCTGTGGCCATGCTAGGATCGACGCTCATATGATTCGGAGCTCCTGATGGCCACATCGCCCGACACCCGCAGCATGGCGCTGTTTTGCGACTTCGAGAACGTCGCCCTGGGCGTGCGCGACGCCAAATACGCCAAGTTCGACATCGGCAAAGTCCTCGAGCGGCTGCTGCTCAAAGGCTCGATCGTCGTAAAAAAGGCCTACTGCGACTGGGAGCGCTACAAGGAATTCAAGGTCGACATGCATGCGGGCAGTTTCGAGCTGATCGAGATTCCGCACCTGCGCCAGTCGGGCAAGAATTCGGCGGACATCCGCATGGTGGTGGATGCGCTGGACCTTTGCTACACCAAGGCGCACGTGGACACTTTTGTCATCATCAGCGGCGACTCGGATTTTTCGCCGCTGGTGTCCAAGCTGCGCGAGAACGCCAAGACGGTGATCGGCGTAGGGGTGAAAAATTCTTCTTCCGACCTGCTGATCTCCAACTGCGACGAATTCATTTTTTACGACGACCTGGTGCGCGAGGACGAGGTCAAGCGCCGCGCCGCGAGCAAGCGCACCGAGAAGCGCGCTGCCGCGCCGGCCAAGGGGGCGCCCTCGGCGGGCGAGGACAAGCAGCAGGAAGCGCTGGACCTGGTGCTCGAGACCGTCGAGGCCCTCATTGCCGAGCGCGGCGAGGGCGAGAAAGTGTGGGGCTCGATGGTGAAGCAGGCCCTGAAACGCCGCCAGCCCGGATTCAACGAGTCGTACTACGGTTTTCGCGCGTTTTCCGAGCTGCTCGAGGAGGCGGAGAAACGTAAGCTGCTGCGCCTGGAGCGCGACGAGAAATCCGGCGGGCAGATCGTCCAGCCCGCCCGGGCGAGCAAGGACTAGCCGGGCGGGCGCGACATTGTTTTAATCCGGTCGGCGCTGAACAAGGAATCTCCATGAAACGCATTGCCATAACAGCCGGCGCCATCGCCGCGTCATTGACAGTCGCCGTATCTGCGTCCGCGCAAAATTTTCCGGCCAAGCCGGTGCGCATCATCGTCCCCTTCGCGCCGGGCGGCGCTGTCGACACCGTCGGGCGCATGGTCGGGCAGAAACTCGGCGACGCGTGGAAGCAGCCGGTGGTGGTGGAGAATCGCCCCGGCGCGGGCGGCATCATCGCCGCCGATATGGTGGCCAAATCCCCGCCCGACGGACACACCACGCTGCTCGCAACCATCGCGCTCGCGGTTACGCCCAGCACCTATCGCAAGCTCCCCTACGATCCGCACAAGGATATTGTCCCCCTCACGCAGATCACCGCGCACCCGCTGGTGCTCTCGGTGAATCCCAAGCTCGGCGTGGGCAGTTTCGCGCAATTGATTAATCTCGCGAAGGCCAAACCCGCCAGCATCAGCTACGGCACCACCGGCACCGGCACCTCCACGCACCTGTTGATCGAGATGCTCAACCTGGCGCTGAAAACCGATTTCCTGCACATCCCTTACAAGGGCGATGCGCCGCAGGTGGCGGCGATGCTCGGTGGCGAGGTGCAACTGGGCCTGGTGGCCGTGATCAGCGTCATCAACCACATCCAGGGAGGGCGTCTCAGGCCGCTGGGTGTCACCGGCAGCAAGCGCTCGGCGCTCCTTCCCGATGTGCCCACCATGGCCGAGAACGGTGTTGCCGGTTTTGAGACCGGCAGCTGGATGGGCCTTTTTGTTCCCGCGGGCGTGCCCGGCGAAACCATGGCGCGCTTCCAGCAGGAAGTGGCAAAAGTCATCGCGCTCCCCGATATCCGCGAGCGCTTCGCCAAGCAGGGATTCGAGGGCATCGGCAACACGCCGCAGGAATTCAACGCGCGCTTTCAGGCCGATGCCGCGACCTATGCGAGGGTGGTGCGCGACGCGAAGATCCCGCCGCAGGAGTAACCACACCGCTCCGCAGTTAGATAAGCTCGGGGCGATGGGGGTAACGGGGGCGCAGTTACCAAAATTCGGGGGACTCCCTCTTCCCCTGTTCTGAAGCTTTCCGGTTTTGCGGGGTTATTGCGCCAGTTTGATATTGCCGTCCTTGACCACCTTCGCCCATTTGGTGATTTCGCCACGAATCATGGTGGCGAACTGATCGGGCGGCTGGCCGCCGGCTTCTGCGCCCTGAGAGGTCCAGATGTCCTTGATGTCCTGCTGCTGAAGGAATTTCACCGTCTCCGCATGCAGGCGGCCGATCACCGGTTGCGGTGTGCCGCTCACTGCCCACATGCCGTACCAGGAACTCACCTGGAAGCCGGGGACGCCGGCTTCGGCGGCGGTGGGAACGTCGGGCAACAGCGGCGAGCGCTGTGCCACCGTCAATGCGAGCGGACGAATCTTGCCCGCTTTGATCTGGTTGGCCGAGGTGCCCATGCCGTCGAAGGCCATGTCCACCACGCCCGAAACCAGGCCCAGCATCAGCGGGCCCGCGCCCTGGTAGGGCACGTGCACCAGCTTCACGCCGGTGACGATGCCGAACAATTCACCGCCCAGGTGATGTGAGGTGCCCGGCCCCGCCGAGCCGAAATTGAGCTTGCCCGGATTCGCCTTGGCATAGGTGATGAGTTCGCCCAGCGTCTTGAACGGATGCTTGGGATGGATGACCACGACGTTGGGCACCGCGGAAAGCATGGAGATGGGCATGAAATCCTTTTCCAGCACATAGCCGCGATTGGGGTAGAAGCTCTCGGCGATGGTGTGGTGCACCGCGCCGGAAAACAGCGTGTAGCCGTCGCCGCCTGCGCGTGCGGCGTTACGCGCGCCCACGGTGCCGCCCGCGCCGCCCTGGTTCTCGACGATGAACTGCTGGCCGAATGCCTGCGACATCTTCACGGCATACGGGCGCACGAAAGTGTCGGTGCCGCCGCCGGCAGGGAAGGGGTTGAGAATGCGCACCGGCTTGGAAGGCCAGGCCTGTCCCAGTACCGCGGGCGCCATGCCCAGCAAAGCGGTCGCGAGCAACACGCGCGACATGGATTTCATGCAATGAATTTTCATTTCCCTCACTCCTGTGTTGGATTGCAGTGTGACCCCGGCAGGCTCTTTGGCCTCTGATGGCGCAAGTCTACTCATTTATTCACGCGCATACATCCCCTTGTTCGCGCGAAAGGCGTGCAGTGCAGCATCAAGGTATGCTCGCTGTTGACCCTTTGCATACACGCGAGCCATGCCCCATATTCCCGCCTCCACCGCCCTTTCCCGCCTGCGCGTTCTCGACCTGACCCGTGCCCGCGCCGGTCCCACCTGCGTGAAGCAGCTTGCCGACTTCGGCGCCGACGTAATCAAGATCGAGGCCCCTGCCGAAGCAGGCGACGGCATCACCGGCGATCGCGATGGCTCGGATTTCCAGAACCTGCATCGCAACAAACGTTGCATGACACTCAATCTCAAACACCCCGGTGGACTCGCGCTGTTCATGCGCATGGTCGCGGGCGCGGACATCGTGGTGGAGAACTACCGGCCCGATGTGAAATCTCGCCTCGGCATCGATTACGAGTCGCTCGCGAAGCTGAATCCGCGCATCATCCTCGCCAGCATTTCCGGCTTCGGCCAGGATGGCCCCTATGCCAGACGCGCCGGCCTCGACCAGGTCGCGCAGGGCATGGGAGGACTCATGATGGTGACCGGCAAGCCGGGCGAGGGGCCAATGCGCGCTGGGGCCGCGGTGGCCGACATGACCGCCGGATTTCTCGCCAGCGTCGGCATCCTCACCGCGCTCTATGAGCGTTCGCGGTCCGGGATCGGCCAGTGGGTGCAAGCCAGCTTGTTGCAGGCGCAGATCGCGCTGCTTGATTTTCAGGCGGTGCGCTATCTGGTCGAGGGCCAGGTAGCGCAGCAAGTGGGCAACGATCACCCGACTTTCATGCCGACCTCGGCCTACCTGACCAAGGATGGCTATCTCAATCTGAGTTCACCGGGGAATCTCTGGCTGCGCCTGTGCGATGCGGTGGGCCATCCGGAGCTGGCCGATCGCGCGGAGTTTGCCACCGGCCCGGCGCGCTCCAGGAACCGCGAACTGCTGAAGCAGGAACTGAACGCGATCTTCTCGGCAAAAACCTCCACGCAGTGGATTGAACTGCTGAACGCCGCGGGCGTGCCTTGCGGCCCGATCTACACCATGGACCAGGTATTCGATGATCCGCAGGTGAAACACCTCAAGGCCGCGGCGCCGGTGAAGCATCCGCGCCTTGGCGAGATGCGCATCCTCGCTCAGGCGGTCGGCCTGTCGCGCACGCCGGCTTCGATCGTGCGCGCCACCGCCGAGATGGGTGAGCATACCGACGAGGTGCTGGCGGAACTGGGTTTTTCGGATGCGGAGATTAAGGCGCTGCACGGCCAGGGCGCGCTCTGAAAACGCGAGCAGTGCTTGCTTTCACGGCGCTGACCCGGACCTGCGGATCAAGAGCCCTGCGCTACAATCTGGCGCAGTCCGCGGTTCGGCGTTGATAAGCGTTCCGGCCGCGTTTCCCATTCCTTGAATAGAGCCATTCATGCCGCAT
The DNA here is from genome assembly GCA_001770355.1 of Betaproteobacteria bacterium RIFCSPLOWO2_02_FULL_62_17. Taxonomy (GTDB): domain Bacteria; phylum Pseudomonadota; class Gammaproteobacteria; order Burkholderiales; family SG8-39; genus 2-02-FULL-62-17. The sequence continues at coordinate 886 of MEQV01000321.1, read as the reverse complement.
ATGCCCGCTTCCTCCGCCCTGTCGCGTTTTCGCGTGCTGGATCTCACGCGCGTGCGCGCCGGCCCCACCTGCATCAAGCAGTTCGCCGATTTTGGCGCCGATGTCATCAAGATCGAAACGCCGCCCGAGGCCGAGCGCAATGACGGCATGACCGGCGACCGCCACGGTTTCGACATGCAGAACCTGCACCGCAACAAGCGTTCCATGACGCTTAACCTCAAGGATCCGCGTGGCCTCGCGATCTTCATGAAAATGGTGAAGGACGCCGACGTGGTGGCGGAGAACTACCGCCCCGATGTCAAGGATCGCCTCGGCATCGACTACGAATCGCTGAAAAAGGCCAACAAGGGAATCGTGCTCGCGAGCATTTCCGGCTTTGGCCAGGACGGCCCGTATGCGACGCGGCCGGGTTTCGATCAGATCGCGCAGGGCATGGGCGGCCTGATGATGGTCACGGGCAGACCCGGCGAAGGCCCGATGCGCGCCGGGGCTGCGGTGGCTGACATGACCGCCGGGTACCTGGCCTGCATCGGCGTGATGACGGCGCTGCTCGAGCGGCAGTTCTCGGGAGAAGGGCAGTGGGTGCAATCGAACCTGCTGCAGTCGCAGATTGCCCTGCTCGATTTCCAGGCGGCGCGTTACCTGATGAAAGGCGAAGTGGCCGGCCAGGTCGGCAACGATCACCCGGTGGGCATGCCGACTTCCGCCTATAGCTCCAGCGACGGCTACATCAACATCAACTCGCTCGGACAGGCCATGTGGGGGCGCCTGTGCAAGGCGCTGGGCAAGGAGGAACTGGCCAACCACCCCGATTACAAGGGCGCGGCGGAGCGCTCCAAAAACCGCAAGGCGCTGAACGCGGAACTGAACCAGCTGTTCAAGGCGA
>MEQV01000320.1:2763-14286 GCA_001770355.1 Betaproteobacteria bacterium RIFCSPLOWO2_02_FULL_62_17 | reverse complement strand
TTGAACGAAGTTTCGCTCGCGCCGGTTCGATACACGCCGTAATAGTTGACGCTGATGGGATGCACTGTGACATCCGGCACCAGCGCCGTGCCGCCGGCGGTTACCTTGTTGCGATAACCGCGCCAGTCCAGGCCAAACGCCAGGCGCTGTTCAACTTCGCCCCATTTGCGCAGATTGGCGTTGTAGCGCAATCCGAAAATGCTGCCGCTGCCACTTACGTTGAACAGGTTCTGGATTACGCCCGAGTTGACGTTTGAATATCCGACGCTGACGTCCAGCGAATCCCCAAAACTGTAAAGCGGTATGCGATACGAGGCACCGAGGATGAAAACATTGCGGTTCGGATGGGGAATCGTGCTGGCTGGATGGTCGTTGTCGCTGGGCGAGGTGACGTACTGCATCGACAGGACATGGTCACGATTCCACAGGTTGGAATGCTGAAACCCGAAACCGATACGGTACAAACCGGTCTGCTGGGTACCGGTGTTGTCCATGGTGATGCTGTATTTGGTTGGCCTTTCATCGGTGACGCGCACCACCGCGTCGACCTGCCCTTCCTCGCTGCCGCCGCGCAACAGCACGGTGGTTTGTTTCGCGGGATTTTCGTTGGCGACACGAAGGTTGTCCGCGACGTTATGAATGTTGGGAGGCTCGCCGGACCTCACCGAAGGCAGGCTCCTGCGGATATTGTCTTCATCGAAAAACTTGCTCCCCTCGATCACCAGCCGGGCGATGCGAGCCTCGACAATCTTGAAGCGCACCACGCCCTTGTCCAGTTCCTGCTCGGGCAGGATGACCTGCACCGCGCTGAAGCCTTTGTCGGTGTAGGCACGCTCCAGCGCCTCGAGCGCGCGCTGCACGTCGGCGAAATCCTTGTCGCGGCCGGCGAAGGGTCCGACCGCGCCTTCGATCTCCTCCTTGGCAAGCAGGGTCGCGCCTTCCACCAGAAAACTGCGGATCTCGAATTTGGGCTCCGGCGCGGGCTGGGCCGGCGCCTGAGCGGTTTGTTGGGCAGGTGCCTGCGCATGCGCAGGATCAAGAATTGCCGGAAGGCACACGCAAAGCAGCGCCAATAGCGCATGAACGCGACTGTTTTTGCCCGACTGGTGCTCAAGGAAATTTTTCACGACAGCCTGCAAAAACTTTCGCCAAGGGGTGTGGGCCGACCAAAACAGAAGGCCAACCTGAACTGAAATACGCAGCAAGTCCCGAGTATAATTTGAATCAATTGCTTAGGCGCTTAATCAAAGAACACGCTCTAGTATTTCTGCCGGACGCCAGGACATTCTGAAATGCGGCCGCTAAAAAGCGCCCTGCCTGACTTTCTTATTCCATTCTCGTCTCTATCCCATTTCCATGTCAAAAATTTCCAAGCACTGCAAGCTCCTTATCCTGGGTTCCGGCCCGGCCGGCTACACCGCAGCGGTGTACGCGGCGCGCGCCAATCTCAAACCGGTATTGCTCACCGGCCTGGCCCCCGGCGGCCAGCTCATGATCACCACCGACGTGGACAATTGGCCGGCGGACGCCGGCGGCGTGCAAGGGCCTGAATTAATGGAACGCTTCCAGAAGCACGCGGAGCGTTTTGAGACCGAAATCATCTTCGACCAGATCGTCTCCGCGCACCTGGGCGAGCGCCCCCTGCGCCTGGAAGGCGACGCGGCAACTTATACCTGCGACGCGCTCGTCATCGCGACGGGCGCCTCCGCCCGCTACCTGGGAATGGAATCGGAAAAGCAATTCATGGGCAAAGGCGTCTCCGCCTGCGCCACCTGCGACGGTTTTTTCTACAAGAAGCAAGCGGTCGCTGTCATCGGCGGCGGCAACACCGCGGTGGAGGAAGCGTTGTATCTCAGCAATATCGCCAGCCAGGTAACCGTGGTGCACCGGCGCGACAAATTGCGCGCCGAGAAGATCATGCAAAAGAAACTTCTGGAAAAGCCCAATATCACGATGAAATGGAACCAGCAGTTGGACGAAGTGCTGGGCGACGCCAAGGGCGTGAACGCCATGAGGATCCGTGATGTCCACACCGGGGCCGTCGAGAAAATCGATGTGCAGGGCGTATTCATTGCCATCGGCCACACGCCCAACACCGCTCTGTTTGAAGGCCAGCTGGAGATGGAAGGCGGCTATATCGTGACGCAGGGAGGCCGATCAGGCAACGCAACCGCCACCAGCATCGAAGGCGTGTTCGCCGCCGGCGATGTTCAGGATCACGTTTATCGCCAGGCGGTGACCAGTGCCGGCTCCGGATGCATGGCGGCGCTGGACGCGGAGAAATATCTGGAATCTCTGGGTTAGACCGCCGTCGCATAAATCTCGCGACGGCTGTTGCAAGCAGCGCGGAAGCTTTGGGCCGCGCGGTCCTAGGTTAGACCGCCGTCGCATAAATCTCGCGACGGCTGTTGCAAGCAGCGCGGCAAGCTTTGGGCCGCGCGGTCCTAGCTAGACGGCTGCTTCGTCGGTTTCGCCGGTGCGGATTCTCACGACCTGTTCCACCGAGGTCACAAATATCTTGCCGTCGCCGATTTTTCCGGTACGCGCTGCCTTGATGATTCCTTCGATGGCGCCGTCTACCATTTTATCGGGCACGACGACTTCGATTTTTACCTTGGGAAGAAAATCCACCACATACTCCGCCCCCCGATAAAGTTCGGTATGGCCTTTCTGTCGTCCGAATCCCTTTACCTCGGTAACGGTCAAACCGGTGACGCCCACCTCAGCAAGCGCCTCGCGCACCTCATCAAGCTTGAACGGCTTGACTATGGCTTCGATTTTTTTCATGGTGTCCCCAGGACATAGAGCATATTTAAGTATAGCAAAAGGCGCGCCTGCGAAGGCAGCCGCCGGGAGCCGCGTGCTGGTCGGACAGCCCCTTGTCTATTTATAATGCGCAATCGAATCTGGTGCCTGCGCTAAATGACGCTGAAATCCCATGGGTGACGAAGCGCTGAGTCTGCGTGTACTGGACACGCTTGCCGGCGTCAATCCCGCCGAGTGGAATGCCCTCGCCGCGGGCCACCCATTTCTGCGCCACGAGTTCCTGCATGCCCTTCATGAGACCGGATGCGCCTCGGCGCGCACCGGCTGGCAGCCGCAATACCTGAGCCTGTGGCGCGATGGGCGGCTGGAAGGGGCAATGCCTCTTTACCTGAAGAGCCACTCCCGCGGCGAATATGTGTTCGATTGGTCCTGGGCCGACGCCTACCACCGGCATGGCATCGATTATTACCCCAAGCTGCTCTCGGCCATTCCGTTTTCTCCGGTTAGCGGGTCCCGCCTGCTCGCCACGACGCGCGAGGCTCGCCTGCGCCTGGTCGCGGCGTGCCTGGAGTTGGCCGCGCAGACCTCATCCCTGCATGTGCTGTTTCCCACCGAAGCCGAGGCAGCAGACCTGGCATCGGCCGGCATGATGCTGCGCCGAGGCGTGCAGTTTCACTGGCGCAACGATGGCTACGCAAGTTTCGAGGATTTTCTTGCGTGCCTGTCGCACGACAAGCGCAAGAAGATCCGCCAGGAAAGGCGCAAGGTCAGCGATACCGGAATCCGCTGTCAGCGACTGGTGGGGCGGGATATTCAGAAGGAACACTGGGAGTTCTTCGCCCGCTGCTACAACGGCACCTACCGCGCGCATCACGCCACGCCTTATCTGAAGCTCTCACTTTTCGAAAGACTGGGCGAAACCATGCCGGAAAACCTGCTGCTGGTGCTGGCGGAAATGGAAGGCAAGCCGGTGGCAAGCGCACTGAACATTTTTTCTCCGGCGGCGCTTTACGGCCGCTACTGGGGCTGCATTGGCTATGTGCCCAACCTGCATTTCGAGACCTGCTACTACCAGGCCATAGAGTTTTGCATTGAACGCCGGATTCCCTTGTTTGAAGGCGGCGCGCAGGGCGAGCACAAACTTGCCCGGGGATTTTCTCCGGTGGAAACCTGTTCGGCGCACTGGCTCAAGCACGCGGCATTCGCCGACGCCATCGAAAAATTCCTGGAACGCGAAAGCGCCGGCGTGGAACACTACCTGGATGAACTGAACGAGCGCGCCCCGTTCAAAAAAGCCTGAGATCAGGCGCGGACCTGCGGAGTGCCGCGCTATTTTGCCTTCAGGCGCAATCCGCCAAGCAATGCGGCAACCTGGACTGCCCGTTTTCCCGCGGGGCGCGCGGCGGGATGGTCACTGAGCGCCGTTGCCATTGCCGGTGTCTGCGAAGCCGCGGGACGATAAGGTTCAAGAAATATCGGATCGGCCGGCGCGGCGGCTCGCCGCGCCCCCTGCGCGGGCGCACTGCGCGGTCTGTCCCTGTCGCGAGGCCGCTCGCGCCTCGAACCGGAGAGGGCATCACCGCCGCGTTCGCGTCGCGACTCCCCATGCGGCGCGTGCGGAATCAATGAACTGACCGATCGGGAATCCATCCCGAAGCCCGGGATCATTTCGCGTGGAATGCTTACACGGATGGTCTTCTCAATCTCCTCAAGGCGCTCGCGCTCCTCGGGACTCACCAGCGAAATCGCCTCACCGGAGGCGCCCGCACGTCCGGTGCGGCCGATCCGGTGAACATAGTCTTCGGGCGAATTGGGCAGGTCGAAATTGATCACGTGAGGCAAATCCTCGATATCCAGCCCGCGCGCCGCCACATCGGTGGCCACCAGTACCCTAACCTTGCCTTCCTTGAAATCATTCAGTGCGATCAGGCGCTCTGGCTGGCTCTTGTCGCCATGAATCGCCGTCGCATGCACGCCATCGCGATTCAATTGATACGCAAGGCGGTTCGCGCCCAGGCGCGTAGCGGTAAATACCAGCACCTGCTTCAAGTCGCGGGTCTGCACCAGATAACTGAGGAGCTCGCGCTTTTTCTCGCGTGCCACGGGTATGGCCGCATGCTTCACGGAATCCGCCGCGGCATTCTTGCGGGCCACCTGAACCATCACGGCATGATTCAGGAAGGAATCCGACAGCTTGCGGATGTCCTCGGTAAGGGTGGCCGAAAACAGCAAGGTCTGGCGCTTCGTGGGCAGCAATTTGATGATGCGCGTGACATCGGGGATGAACCCCATGTCGAGCATGCGATCGGCCTCATCCAGCACCAATACTTCGACCTGTGAAAGATTAAGCGTTTTTTGCTGGACATGATCGAGAAGTCGGCCGGGCGTGGCCACCAGAACTTCGATGCCGCGCCGCAGCGCGTCGGTTTGCGGATCCATGTTCATGCCGCCGAAGATCACCGTGGTGCGAAGTCCCGTGTACTTCGCGTAACCGCGCAGGCTCTCCTCCACCTGGGCGGCCAGTTCGCGGGTCGGCGTGAGGACCAGGGCGCGAACCGGGTGGCGCGCGGGAGAGGCGCTGGCATTGGCATGCGGCAGCAGGCGCTGCAGCAGAGGCAATCCGAATCCCGCGGTCTTGCCGGTCCCGGTCTGCGCGCCGCCAAGCACATCCGTGCCGGCAAGCACCAGCGGGATGGCCTGCACCTGTATCGGGGTGGGTTCGGTGTAGCCCAGCTCCAAGATAGCCTTGAGAAGCTCGGGCCGCAAATTCAGATCAGAAAATCCTGGCAAACAGCGGTCTCCAATATGCCGGTCCGGGCTGGATACGTCGCTGCAGGAATCGGAAGCAAGGCCGCAGGTGGGCACCGGATTATTTGTGGTGGAGCGCGATTGTACCAGATAGCACTATCGGCTCTCGGCCACCCCGCATTCGTGGGAAAATCCGCGGCCGATTTTGCGCTTCCTACCCCGCCTGCTGACCGGCGCAGCCTGGGAGCGCGGCCGCACCTGATCCGGCAGCGCTTGCCCGAAACTTGGAATGATATCGACTTGATTACCCTACGCGACCTGTGCCTGCAACGTGGCGCCAAGCGGCTTTTCGAGAACGCCAGTTTGAGCTTCTTCGCCGGCCAGAAAATCGGCGTGGTCGGGGCCAATGGCTCGGGAAAATCCTCGTTCTTTGCGCTTTTGATGGGAGAGCTGCACGCGGAATCCGGCGATCTGGAATTCCCGCAGGAGCTGGTCGTCGCGCACGTTTCGCAGGAAACCGAACCCTCGCTTCAGCCGTCTCTGGATTTCGTGCTCGACGGCGACGAAGAACTGCGCGCCGCGGAACGGGAGATTGCCGCCGCCGAGTCCGCCGCCGAGGGCGAGCGGCTGGGCGAGGCGCATGAGCGCTACAACAATCTGGGGGGCTGGGGCGCTCGCGCACGCGCCGCGGAGATGCTGTTCGGCCTGGGTTTTTCGGTTGCCGAGCACGACCGGCCGCTGGCCGAATTCTCGGGCGGCTACCGGATGCGCCTCAATCTGGCGCGCGCGCTGATGCGCCGCTCGGACCTGTTGCTGCTCGACGAACCCACCAACCACCTCGATTTGGACGCGGTGATCTGGCTGGAGGGCTGGCTCGCCGCTTACCAGGGAACGCTGTTCCTGATTTCGCATGACCGCGAATTTCTCGACGCCATCGCCGATCACGTATTGCATTTCGACCATGGTCGCCTGAAGCTGTATCGGGGCAACTACGGCGCATTCGAGCGCCAACGCGCGGCGTCACTCGCGCAACAGCAGGCCGCCTATGTCCAACAGCAACGTGAAGCGGCGAGACTGCACCGTTTTGTCGAGCGCTTCCGCGCCAAAGCGACCAAGGCGCGCCAGGCGCAAAGCCGCCTCAAAGCGCTGGAGCGCATGGAGATGATAGCGCCCGCTCACATCGATACGCCCTTCACGTTCCGCTTCCGCGATTTTCCGGGGAGTCCCGAGGTCGCCCTGCAACTGGAGGATGCCGCGGTGGGATACGACGACAGGATTGTTCTCGATTCGATCACCCTGACCATCCGGCGCGGCGAGCGCATCGGTTTGCTGGGTCGCAACGGCGCCGGCAAATCCACCTTCGTCAAGCTGATCTGCGGCGCTTTGGCCGCGCGCAGCGGCGAGCGCCGGGAAGGAAAAAACCTTCGCATCGGTTATTTCGCCCAGCATCAATTGGAAATCTTCACCGCGACGGATTCGCCGCTCAGGCTGCTGCAGCGGCAGGACCGCGCCGCGCGCGAGCAGGATCTGCGCGATTTCCTGGGCGGTTTCGATTTCCACGGAGAGCGGGTGTTCGAGCCGGTGGAAAGGATGTCCGGCGGGGAACGGGCGCGTCTGGCGCTGGCACTCATCATCTGGAACCGGCCCAATCTGCTGCTGCTCGACGAGCCCACCAATCACCTCGATATCGACATGCGCGAGGCGCTCGCCGAGGCACTGCAGGAATACGAGGGGGCCATGATTCTGGTCTCGCATGACCGGCATCTGCTGCGCAGCTGCGCGGACGAACTGCTGCTGGTCGCCGACGGCCGCGTCGCGGAATACGACGGCGATCTGGACGATTACCGGCGCTGGCTGGCGGAATCACGCAGCCCGGGAACCGCGAAGAACAAGGAATCCAGCCGTTCGCGGCGCGCCGAGCGCCAACTGGAAGCCCAGGCGCGAAATGCGGGCGTTGAGCGGCGCCGGCCGATTGTCAATCGGCTGAAAAAACTGGAAGTGGAAATCGAACCGCTCGCGGCCGAACGTGCCCGCTTGACCGGACTGCTTGCCTCGGCGGATTTCTACAACAATGGCGACCCGGACGCGCTCAGCAACGCGATTCGTGAGCAGGCGCAAGTCGCGAAAAAACTGGAGAGGCTGGAAAACGAGTGGCTGATGCTGCAGGAGCAGCTCGAAGCGAGCGATCAGGGCCAGGGATAGCCAGTCTTTTTTCCTTAGAGGCCGAATCAATTTGACGAATGCGGGTTTTATAAAGATCCTCGCTTGCGTGCGGATAGCTTCATCATCCGTGCGCAAGCGAGGATCCGCACGGACGGATTTATCGTCCGTGCAGATTTAGGCAAAAACTTACGCGCTGCGCGCGTCAACCACGTTTTCTGCGCGGATAAAAAGCATCCGCACAGAAAACGTGGTTCCATTTGTCCGTTCCGGAATAACTGAAACAGGTTCTTGGAACCCGCTGCAAATTCCTTTTGCAACGGGTCATTAGTTCAACGTGCGCGCCCCTTCCACCGGCGGCGCCGCAAGCGGCGACTGCGGCAGATCGAGTTTGATGTCCCATTCAGCGCGCGTGACTGCGTTCTGCAGCAGTTTGCAGAAAGAGTGCAGCAGCGTCTCATCAAGCGCGATATTGACGCCCTGCCCCTTCAACGGCAAAAGAGTCAGCACGTTATTGCCATTGGCGTCGCGACCGGTTTGAATCTTGCCCACCAAAATGGGATCCACACCCAGCGGCCGTTCGCGCGCCTCCTGGTAGGGTTTGGAAAAATCGGCGCCCTGCAGCGCCTTTTCGTGCTGCATTCCCACCAGTGCGTTGCGCGCCTCCGGCGTGGCCCCCTGCAACTGCACGTTCGGGCTTGCTTGCAGCATCTTGACCAGAGCGGTCCAGAGCAGCTTCACGCAGCGCCGCGTCAACCACAAGAGAATCTCCGCGCCATCATCGGTAAGCACATGCAGGATCAGCCGGTCCTGTTCGGCATTGAATTCGAGCTTGAGCTGGTGCAGTCGCATGGTCTCGATGTCTAGGTGGCTCGGCCGGAATATCCCGCCGGAGCCAAGTTTACCCGGCGTGACGCTCCAACGCCCATTGCACATGTTCGCGCACCAGGGCCGATGGATGATCGGCCCGCGCCCGCAGGGCTGCCGTGACAGCCTCGCCGCGCGGCGCGTTTCCCAGGCCAACGGCAAGATTGCGCAGCCAGCGTTCATGCCCGATCCGCGCAATGGCGCTGCCCGCAAGGCATTCGCGGAACCGCGCCTCGTCCCAGGTAAGCAAATCTACCATCTCGGCGCTGTCCAGCCCGTTTCTCACCCGAAAGTCGGCTTCGCCGCTGGGACTGGCAAAGCGATTCCATGGACATATCAACTGGCAGTCGTCACATCCATAAACGCGATTGCCGATCAAGGGACGCAGCGCCACCGGAATGCTTCCCTTGAGCTCGATGGTGAGGTATGAAATGCAGCGCCGCGCATCGAGTTCGTAGGGCGCGACAATCGCCTGCGTCGGACAGACCTCGATGCAGCGCGTACAGGTCCCGCAATGCTCCCCGGTCGCGATGTCCACCGGCAGCGCCAGATCGGTAAAGATCTCGCCGATAAAAAAATAGGAGCCGGTCTCGCGGGCGAGCAGCAGGGTGTGTTTCCCGCGCCAACCCAGCCCCGCCTTGCGCGCGAATTCCACCTCCATGACCGGCGCCGAATCGGTGAAAACCCGGTAGCCAAAGGCGCCGACTTCATCCTCGATGCGATCGGCCAAGCGCTGCAGCCTCGCACGCATGACCTTGTGGTAGTCACGGCCCAATGCGTAACGCGAAATGTAAGCTTTGCCGCGATCATCGAGAGTCCTCTGAGCGCCGGCGGCCGTGGGCCAATAGTTCATGCGCGCCGCGACAACGCGCAAAGTGCCCGGACGCAGATCGTCGGGATGCGCGCGTTTTGCGGCATGCTTTTCCATATAATCCATTTCGCCGTGCCGCCCCTTGGCGAGCCACTCCCGCAATCGCCCTTGTGCGGGCGAAAGGTCGATATCAGCGATGCCCAGCGCGGAAAACCCCAGTTCCCTCCCCCAGGCCTTGATGCTCAGCGCCAGCGCCGACAAATCCATGGAATGGGTTTGATTCATCCCATGCATGATAGCGGGCAGACCCTTACGTTGTGGTTGCCAAACGAGGCGGCAACGGAGCGCCTTGGCGCCATTTTGGCCCCCCAAATGCGGCCAGGAATGCGTATTTTCCTGCGTGGCGGACTGGGGGCAGGCAAAACGACGCTGGTGCGCGGCCTGCTCCACGCGCTGGGGCACGCGGGTCGCGTCAAGAGCCCCAGTTATACCCTGGTTGAACCTTATACAATTTCTAGCTTATACTTGTACCACTTTGATTTTTATCGGTTCCATGACCCTAATGAGTGGACTGACGCGGGCTTCCGAGAACTATTTGCCAGTCGCGCCGTATGTTTGGTCGAATGGCCGGAAAAGGCCGAAGGGCTATTGCCCCATCCCGATCTGGATATTCAACTTGCGGCGTGGGAACAAGGCCGGCGCGCCGTGCTTGTCGCACATAGCGATTCGGGCGAACAGTGCGTATCGGCCCTGAAATCGCCAGAAAGTTTTTCTTAAGCGCGAACGTTCTGCTGCGTCTCGCATTTGTCGCTCTGCTCGGCGTCCTACTTTCCCAGTTTTTTGTCGCCGCGGCACGCGCTGCCGAGAACGTCTCGGCCATTCGCATCTGGCCGGCCCAGGAATACACCCGCGTAACGTTCGAGTCGCGCGCGCCGATTCGCCACGCTCTGATGCTGGTGAAGGACCCGGACCGCGTGGTGCTGGATCTCGAGGATATCGACCTCACCAGCGTACGCAACGAAATCACCGGCAAGCTCGCCGCGAGCGATCCCTATGTCTCCGGATTGCGCGCGGCACGCAACAAACCTGGCGTGGTGCGCGTGGTGCTCGACCTGAAGTCGGAGGTGAAACCACAGATATTCACCTTGAAGCCGGTGGGCGACTACGGCCATCGGCTGGTGCTCGATTTGTACCCGGTCGTACCCCTCGATCCCCTGATGGCACTTGCCATGCGTGCCGAAGGCGACGTCAAAAGCATTGGCATTCCAACGGCCGCTCCGGACGCGGAGTCGCGACCTGGTATGCCACCCTCTTTAACGGGACGGGAACTCAGCCCGGATGCGCGAGCTGCCGCTTCGGAGGAATCCTCGAGGCAGTATTCCCCGGGCGCGGAGGCACCGAAAGCAAACACGGCAAAACCGCCCAGGAGCGCGGATGGCGCCAAGCTGTCTGTCGATCGTCTGATCACCGTCGTCCTGGACGCGGGCCATGGCGGCGAGGACCCCGGCGCCAAGGGACGCCGCGGCACCTACGAAAAAAACATCACGCTGATGATCGCGCGACGCTTGAAAACGCTGATCGACGCCGAACCGGGAATGCGGGCGGTGCTGACACGCGATGGCGATTTCTTTGTTCCGCTGCAAACCCGCGTCGAGAAATCGCGCCGCATCCGCGCCGACCTTTTTGTGTCCATTCACGCGGATGCTTTCGTGCGCCCGCATGCGCGCGGATCCTCGGTGTTCGCCCTGTCAGAAAGCGGCGCGACCAGTGCGGCGGCACGCTGGCTGGCCAAGCGCGAGAACGATGCCGACCTCATCGGAGGCGTGAATATCGATGTCAAGGACCGGCATCTTGCCCAGACGCTGCTCGATCTATCGCAGACGGCGACCATCCAGGACAGCCTTAAACTCGCACGCGCCGTGCTGGGACAGCTTGGCGGCGTCAACACCCTTCACAAATCGCACGTCGAGCAGGCGGGATTCGCCGTGCTGAAAGCACCGGATATCCCTTCGATACTGGTTGAGACAGCATTCATCAGCAATCCCGAAGAGGAGAAAAAACTCAATGACGAGCAGTACCAGGAGAAGCTCGCGCAAGCCTTGCTGCGCGGCATAAAACAATATTTCGCGAGGAATCCGCCGCTCGGCCGCCCGATCCTGGCATCGGCCGAA
>MEQV01000320.1:2625-2733 GCA_001770355.1 Betaproteobacteria bacterium RIFCSPLOWO2_02_FULL_62_17 | reverse complement strand
CGCGGCCAAAAGCTCGCCGCGCTGCTTCCAACAGCCGGCGCGAGATTTATGCGACGGCGGTCTCTTCTAGGCTCTGCGCAACCGGGACCTGAGAAATTCGATAAACAG
>MEQV01000320.1:1506-2559 GCA_001770355.1 Betaproteobacteria bacterium RIFCSPLOWO2_02_FULL_62_17 | reverse complement strand
ATTGCCCAGAAAATAGCCCGCATAGACCAGCGACACCACCCATGCGAGCGCGCCTATCACCGAAAAGCTCATGAAGCGGGGGTAGCGCATGCGCCCCACCCCGGCGACGAAGGGCGCGAACGTCCTGAGCAGCGGAAGAAACCGGGCAATAATGACCGTCTTGCCCCCGTGGCGATCGTAGAAAGCGTGCGTGTAATCGAGCGCCTTGCGATTGAAATAACGCGAATCCTCCCAGCGGAAGACGCGCGGCCCGAGGTAGCGTCCAATCCAGTAATTGCAATTGTCGCCCAGCAGAGCGGCCGCGATCAGCGTTGCCATGAGGGCATGCACATCCATGCCGGCGGCGGCCCATAAGGTACCCGCGACGAATAACAGGGAATCGCCCGGCAAGAAAGGCGCCACCACCAGCCCGGTTTCGCAGAATACGATCAGAAACAGCAAGAGATAAATCCACGGTCCGTGCTGTTGCAGCAATGCGGCCAGGTGTTTATCCAGATGGAGGAACAGATCGAGAAGGGCCAGCACAATATCCATCGCTGCATTCTACCTGCCCCGATAGCGTATTTCGCAACACGCAGAACGGCTTGAACGGCCGCCCGATCGCGGCTTGGTTTTGTATTACTCTCACGCTTCGGGCGCCGACCAATACACTGCGGCGGCCAATAATCCGCGCTCACACTGAAACGCGTCATGCCCAGCATAAAACTCCTGTCCGACAACCTGATCAGCCAGATCGCGGCTGGCGAGGTGGTTGAGCGCCCGGCTTCCGTATTGAAGGAGTTGCTCGAGAACAGCCTGGATGCCGGGGCCAGCGAAATCTCAATAGGCCTGGCGCAAGGGGGAATCAAGGAAATCCGCGTCACCGACAACGGTGCCGGCATGCAAGCCGATGACCTCACGCTCGCGCTGCGGCGCCATGCCACCAGCAAGATCGCCACGCTCGCCGATCTTGAACAGGTGCAATCGCTGGGTTTTCGCGGTGAAGCGCTCGCCAGCATCGCCTCGGTGGCGCGGGTTTCGATTACCAGCCGCACGCGCGAGGCGCGCCATGGT
>MEQV01000320.1:1291-1480 GCA_001770355.1 Betaproteobacteria bacterium RIFCSPLOWO2_02_FULL_62_17 | reverse complement strand
TGAGGGATCGGTCGAGCCGGCCACGGCCGCGCCCGGCACCGTGGTCACGGTCAACGAGATTTACTTCAATACGCCGGCGCGACGAAAGTTTCTGCGCAGTGAAGCCACCGAATTTGCCCATTGCGACGACGTGGTGAGGCGCATCGCGCTGGTGCGTCCGGATGTGGCCTTCGCACTGCGGCATAACGG
>MEQV01000320.1:1062-1262 GCA_001770355.1 Betaproteobacteria bacterium RIFCSPLOWO2_02_FULL_62_17 | reverse complement strand
ACCGGGCCAAGCGTATCGAGTCCCTGCTTGGCGCGGCGTTTGCCGCCTCCGCCCGCGTGTTCGACGAGTCCAGTCTGGGACTGCGCCTGAGTGGCTGTGCCGGCGCGCCCGGCGAAGCACGCGCCAACCGCGACGCGCAGTATTTTTTTGTCAACGGCCGCTTCGTGCGCGACAAAGTGGCGACCCATGCTGTGCGTGAA
>MEQV01000320.1:0-1042 GCA_001770355.1 Betaproteobacteria bacterium RIFCSPLOWO2_02_FULL_62_17 | reverse complement strand
CAACGTGCATCCGGCCAAGACCGAAGTCCGCTTCCGCGATTCGCGCGGCGTGCATCAGTTCATATTCCACGCCCTGGCCAAGGCCCTGGCGAGAAGTGCCGGCGCGGCACCGCCGGCCTATGCCGCGCCGCTGGCCACGGCTTCAGGGGATTCAGGCGCGCCGTCGGCTCGACCCTATTTCCAATCCAAGCTGGGCATTGCCGAACCCGGCGCGCGCTATGTTTCCATGTTCAGCGAAGCGCGCGGCCAGAGCGCCTCAGGGCTCTTTGCCGCGGCCGCGGCGGCATTGCGCTCCGGCACCCCCGCAGCCGGCGCGGCCGGCGAGAATCCGCCCCTTGGATACGCCCTGGCGCAACTGCATGGCGTCTACATCCTCGCGCAGAATATCCACGGTCTGGTGCTGGTGGACATGCATGCGGCGCACGAGCGCATCGTCTACGAAGGCCTGAAAAGTGCGCTGGATGTTCGCGCCATCGAAACGCAGAAACTGCTTATTCCGGCCACGCTGAACGCCGATTCCCTGGACGTTGCCACGGTCGAGGAGCATGGCGCGACGCTTGCCGAACTCGGCTTCGATATCGCGCCGCTTTCGCCCACGACGCTCGCCGTGAGGGCGCTTCCGGCGATGCTGGCGGGCGGGGACATCGCTGCCATGGTGCGCGCGGTATTGGGGGAGATTCGCGATTTCGGCGCGAGTCGCGCCCTGACCGAGCGCCGCGATGAACTGCTTTCCTCCATGGCTTGTCATGGCGCGGTGCGCGCCAACCGCGCTTTGACCATTGCGGAAATGAACGCATTGCTTCGCCAGATGGAGGAAACCGAGCGTTCCGGGCAATGCAACCATGGACGCCCGACCTGGTACCAGATGAGCCTTGCGGATCTGGACAAGCTGTTCATGCGCGGTCGCTGAGGGCGGCATGCCAGCCGGCACGACGCCCGTCGCGGTGGCGATCATGGGCCCCACGGCAAGCGGCAAATCGCAACTGGCGCTCGCCCTGGCCGCGCGTTTCCCGGTCGAGATCATCAGCGTCGACTCGGCACA
>MEQV01000319.1:27727-28171 GCA_001770355.1 Betaproteobacteria bacterium RIFCSPLOWO2_02_FULL_62_17 | reverse complement strand
CTGAGGAGATTACCCGTTGGAGAATCGCGCTCACGCGCTGGCTGCCGGCCTGTTCACGTTGCTCCTCAGCGCCGCGGTGGTGTATGCGGCGATGTGGCTCACCCGGGATACGACCGGGCGGGAGAGCTACATCCTCGAGTCCGCGTATCCCGTGACCGGTCTCGGCGCCCAGGCAGCCGTGCGTTTGCGGGGCGTCGAGGTGGGAAAGGTTCAAAGCATCGATTTCGATCCCGAGAATCGGCGGCTGATCCTGATCGGCATCACCGTCAAGGCCGGCACGCCCATTACGCGCGGTACCCATGCGCGGCTGGAATCGCAGGGCCTGACGGGACTGGCGTACGTCATGCTGGATGACGACGGAAAACGCCCGCAGCCGCTGGTGGCCGAAGGCGATGTGATGCCGCGCATCCCGATGCGGCAGACGTTTCTCGATGAAATTTCGGG
>MEQV01000319.1:22296-27719 GCA_001770355.1 Betaproteobacteria bacterium RIFCSPLOWO2_02_FULL_62_17 | reverse complement strand
TTTCGGGAACGGGACGGGATCTGCTGAGCCAGCTTACCCAGGTGGCGTTACGCGTCGACAAGCTCCTGAGCGAACGCAACCAGCAGCAACTCGTGCGAACGCTGGCAAGCCTCGAGGCGGCGAGCGCTGACATCGGCGCGCTCGCCCGCACGATCGACGCGGGGGCGCGCAATCTTGCGACCATCTCGGGGGACGCCCGCAAGGTATTGAAGGGTGCCGGGGTCACGCTCGAGAGCATCGACAAACTCGCGAGACAGCTTGGGCAGCACGTGGACACGCTGGAGCGCTTTGCCCGGAGCACCGAGCAGATGGCGACGAGCGCGGGACAGGTGGGCGGCGCGACCCAGTCGTTTTCCGCCGCGGTGGTCGGCGACACGCTGCCACGTCTCAACGTGCTGATCGAGGATCTCGGATTCGCGTCACGCAAGCTCGACCGGCTGCTCGATGAACTCAACGAACGCCCGCACGGCCTGGTCTTCGGCAAACCACCCGGCGCGCCCGGGCCGGGGGAGCCGGGGTTCAGTCAACCGCGCCGCGCCACTGATAAATGAGACGCTACCTTCGATTCACCGGATCAACGCGCGAGTCCGGGCGGTGGTGCCGGCGTATCCTGGCCCCCGGTCTCCTGGTGCTCGGGGCATGCACCATCGGCCCCCCGCCGAAAGATCCCCCCGCGACTTACGATCTCGGGCCGCCGGGCGCGGGCGCCGCCGCGAATCCCGGGTTGAGGGCGACGCTGCTCGTGCCAAGCATCGCCGCCCCGGTCTGGCTCGATCATGCCGGCATCGCATATCGACTCGGTTACCACGACCTGGCCCGGCACCAGGTCTACGCCAACAGCCGCTGGGTGGCCGCGCCGGCCGCGCTGCTGACGCAGCGTCTGCGCAACCGGATATCCGCGGTGGCGGCAGGCGTCGTGACAAGCGGGGAGGGCGTGCGAGCCGATTATGCCCTGCACCTTGAGCTGGAGGACTTCAGTCAGTTCTTCGAGACCCCCGCAATGAGTCGCGTCTCAGTGGCGGCGCGCGCGAGCCTCGTCCGGATGTCGGACCGCAGCCTGCGCGCGCAGCGCAGTTTCGCAGTGCAGCGTTCCGCCGCGCCTGATGCCGCGGGAGCGGTCGCCGCACTGGGCGAGGCAAGCGACGAGTTGATCCGGGAGTTGCTGCAATGGACGGCGGAGAACCTCGGCGCGGACAGGCGTACCCACGGGAAGAGCGCCGAGTGAGCACGATTTTTGGCAAGATCATCAGGCGCGAGATCCCCGCCAACATCGTGTACGAAGACGATCTTTGCCTCGCTTTTCGCGACGTCAATCCGCAGGCGCCGACGCACGTACTGATCATTCCCAAGAAGGAAATCCCGCGTCTCGCCGACGCCAATGCGGAAGACCAGGCTTTGCTCGGCCATCTCGTGCTGGCCGCCAACCAGGTGGCGCGTGACCTGGGCGTGGGGAATGCCTACCGGCTGGTCGTCAACAACGGCGCGGGCGCGGGGCAGAGCGTATTCCATCTGCACCTGCACATCCTCGCCGGACGGCCGTTCCGCTGGCCCCCGGGTTAAGAGCGGCAACCTATAACCACAGCGACGCGTTGCGCATATGCCATGGCCGACAGTAACGCTTAGATCTTATGGAACTCGGCTTTCCGGTGGCTACTACTAAAAATCTAACAAAGTGATAGATTTGATTTGTCGCTTTGTGTTTTATAGACTACTGCGAGCTTGCGTAGTGAAGGTGTGGATGTTTTCCGGCCTACGCCCTGAGCATTGCGTCGCGAGTGGAAAAGTGCGGCCACACGCATGCGTATGTTGCGATGGTACGACACCGGTAGCAGAATAATTGCCTTGCGGGCGAGCGACGGCGCCAAGACCGACTGAACACTCCATCGCAGGGGACCCCATGGAGGAGGCGCGATGATCGGTCAGTCGGAGGCGTTTCTCGCCATCAACGCGCTCATCGACAAGATCGCGGTGTTTGATGCGCCAGTGCTGATAGAAGGTGAGACGGGCACCGGCAAGGAACTCGCAGCCCGCGCCATTCACTATGGAGGGACGCGGCGCGACGGGCCGTTCGTGCCAGTCAATTGCGGCGCGCTTCCCGATCAGCTGATTGAAAACGAGTTGTTCGGCCATCGCCGCGGGGCGTACACCGATGCGCGCGACGACCAGCCGGGTCTGGTTGAGCTTGCCCGGGCCGGCACGTTGTTTCTCGACGAGATCGACACGCTGTCGCCCAAGGGACAGGTGACGCTGTTGCGCTTTCTGCAGGACCAGCAGTTTCGGCCGCTCGGTGGCCGGCGCGAGCAGCAGGCGGACGTGCGCATCATTGCCGCCAGCAACCGCAGCCTGAATCAGCAAGTCGAGGCCGGCCAATTCCGCCTCGACCTGCTGTATCGCTTGAAGTTAATGCACTTGCAGCTGCCGCCGCTGCGCCATCGGCGCGGCGACATCGCGTTACTTGCCAGGCATTTCATCGAGGTTGGCAGCGCACGCTTCGGCAAAGCAGCGAAGCCCTTCGATGCCGCGACGCTGGCCTGGTTCGAGCGCCACCACTGGCCGGGCAACATCCGGGAGCTTGAAAATCTCATCCATCGCGAGTTTCTCCTGGCCGAAGGGGAGCAAATTTCGATTCCTCCACCGTCCGCAGCGCTTGCCACCGGCCCGGCATCGGCGGACGCCATCATCAGCTACCGGCACGCCAAAAACCAGGCGATTATGGACTTCGAGTCCCGCTTCCTGACGCGCCTTATCGAGCAAGCCAACGGCAACGTATCGGCGGCCGCGCGAATCAGCGGAACTGAGCGCCGTCATCTCGGACGCCTGCTGAAGAAGTACCACATCCCGAAGCATCCATCCTCGCTGTAAGTCCCGCGCCACGCCAAAGCGGGCGCGGGCGATACTTGGCGCGCGCGCCAAGGCGGCCCCTCCGCACTCGCGCAACGCCACGGCTGCGCAATCAACGATAAGCATGGGTGATTGCGCACCCATGTGGGTTCATACGCGCGCAAGCGGCAAAAAAGCCCCACGCGGCCTTACTTTGCGGCCCCGTCGTTCCTAGGCCCCGGGGCGACGGCGACCCAGGCAGGTTTGCGACGATTCCGGGTAACTTGTTCCCGATCAAGTACTTGCCGCGGCGTCAAAGCGGGCACGTCACTTGCGTCATGGGCTCCGAAGCTACACCACGCATGAGAACCGAGATTCATCTGTGGCCCATGACGATGCAGCCCAAAAGATCCGAATCCGCGAAGCGATTCTTCGCCACATCAAGACCTACCCGCTTGCGGCCGACACCGCGGACGGCATCTTGGCGTGCTGGCTGCCATGCACCGGATTCGAGGATGCTCCGGAACACATCGCTGCGGTGCTTGAGGAAATGGTGGCAAAGCGCTGGCTGCAGGCCCGGAAACTGCCGGACGGCAACATTCTCTACGAGCGTGACGACGCGTCGGAGACTTAGACACACGATTGCATCCGATATCGAGCGGATCCAGGGCATTCGCGCCTGGTGGCTGTCCCCGCGGTTGCGCGTGGTTCCTACTTTGGAGCATGTGATCGCGGCGCTGGATCGTATGGAAAAGCGCGGCGTGGTCGCAAAGCGGTCCGTCGGCGTGGGCTTCATCTACACGAGCGCGCGGCACACGGAAACGAGGCATTGATGAGGAACGGGGCTTATCCAATACGCCAGCGGATACCAGCGAGACGCTGTGCAGCCTGCTCGAGACCACGCTGCTGGCGGATGTCGGCCCCGGCGCGCGCGCAACGAGCGCAGGAAGTAGAGCAGTAGAAGAAGTAGAAACAGAGACGTGCGCGCGGCCGACGCGCGTCGGGTCCGATCCTGGGAGGTGACGTGATTCATCTTGCGATTGCGCAGGTGGTTGATGAGCTCAACGCGTATCTCAACCTGCGCTCTCCCGGGCTCACGCCGGAGCGCGTAGTCGCCGGAAGCCTGTTCGACCTCGCCGGAGCCCTCAACACCAAGACCAAGGATCGGGTTGTCGCGTCCGTGGTCAACGTCGAGGAGAACCGAGTCTACCACTCGCTCGACACCTACCAGACCCGCGCGGACGGAATGAACGAGCGCGTCAAGCCGAAAGTGCGGGTCAACGTCTATCTCCTTTTTGTCGGCAACTTTGACAAGTACGACGAGGCGCTGAAGGCGATCTCGAACGTGATCGGGTTCTTCCAGCACCGCAACGTGTTCGTCGTGTCCGGCAACGGCGCCGAGGAATCGAGCCGGGTGGTGTACGAGCTTTATTCGCTTACCTTCGAGCAACAGAATCATCTTTGGGCGGCGCTCGGTGCCAAATACATGCCTGCGGTTATGTACAAGGCCGGGATTGTCGACATTCGCGACACGCAGGTCGAGGCGGAGGTACCGCCGGTCGAAGAGATCGCCACCGAGGCTTGACGAATGCGCATCGCCTACAGAAAGCTGTTCAGAATCAGGGTGCGCCACGGCTGGTACGCCAACGCGGAGACCCGCGGCGACTTCGAGCTCGCACCGACCGAATCGACTGCTGCGCTGCTCGACGCGGTTTCCCTCAGGACCCGGCGCTACCCGGACGGATTGACTGTATTCGGCGAGGTCGAGCCGGATGGCAACCCGCCGGTGCTGGTGCAGCCGCTCGGCAGCGACGCGCTGCGCTTCGCGTTCGAGTTGCGCGCACTCAATCCGGCGCTGCTCAACATCGCCGAGCTTCCGAGCTTCAATCCAGGCCGCAGCGTGTTCTGTTTCGACAACCTGCGCGAGGAGATCGATTCCGGCCGCAAGTTGCTCGGAGACAGTGTCGCAAGCGCGCGGATCGGCACGCCGGTTCACCTGGTTACTGGCGGCATGTACACGCATGAATTCACCGCACCGGTGACCTCCGCCACGATCCGCGTGCTCGACCGCTTCGGCGCTCAGATCGCGAGCCTGGACGCAAGGTCGCCGCAACCTTCAACGCTGCTCACCGAGTATAGGATCGATCTCGCGGCGATTCCGAAGCTCGTGCCAGGCCGCTACACGATCGCCGACGATCACGGCGGCTCGGCTGCAATCTATTACGATTCCGGGCTCGACGCTTCCCGACCGCTTGGCGTGATCGAGATCTACAGCCGCACCGAGCCGATCACACCGGACAACAGCAACCGCGTGCCGGCGGGCTACCGCTTCTTCTCCGGAAATTCTCTCACGAGCTTCGATTCATATCACCTCCAGTTCGAGGCGCTGGCCACGACCTGGCGCTACATCGTCACCAAGAAATACGACAACAACGGTATCACACTCGACCAGCTCGCGATCGAGGGGCCGCTCAGCTTCGGCAAGAGCGTCAGCGGCATGCGAGCCGTCTTCACCTCGGATGCTGAGGTGCGCTTCTCCGAGACGCAGCGCGGATTGCAGCTCAAGGCGGGAAAAAAGGAGATCCGGGACCTTCCCGATCCGG
>MEQV01000319.1:11315-22284 GCA_001770355.1 Betaproteobacteria bacterium RIFCSPLOWO2_02_FULL_62_17 | reverse complement strand
GGGGAGCGGGTCCCGGCAGCTTCGTGTCCGACACGTTCGTTTATGTCTAACCAACCGAATAGGTAAATCCATGGCTTACAAGACACCCGGTGTATATATCGAGGAGATCGCCAAGTTCCCGCCTTCGGTGGCGGAAGTCGAGACCGCCGTTCCGGCGTTTATCGGCTACACCCAGAAGGCCGAGCGCAAGGGCGAAGACCTCAGAAACGTCCCGACCAAGATCATGTCGCTGCTCGATTACCAGCAGCTCTTCGGCGGAGAACCCAAGCTGAGCTCGGTGACGGTCAAGGTGGACAAGAACAACAACTACGCGGTCACCTCGGTGACGCCGAGCCCCCGTTACTACATGTACGACGCATTGCGGATGTTCTTCGACAACGGCGGCGGCAAATGCTACATCGTCTCGGTCGGGAACTACTCCGCGACCGTCGTCAGCGGTGACGAGTCCGTTACCAACAGCCCGGGCTTGCGGGTCGGCTTGAAGGCGCTCGAAAAATACGACGAGCCGACAATGATCCTGTTTCCAGACGCGGTGCTGCTGGCGGACGCGGAGTTTTATACGCTGCAGCAGCTCGCGCTCATGCAGTGCACCAGGCTGCAAGACCGCGTTTCGGTGTTCGATCTGAAAGAAGGAGGCCAAGACTGGGACGATGCGGTGAGTGAGTTCCGCGACAGCATAGGCATCAACAATCTGAAGTACGGTGCGGCGTACACCCCCTGGCTGCGCAACTCGTACTCGCGCAACGTCGATTTCGCCCTCCTCTCCGGAAGCGTCAAGGACGCGGCGGACAACGTAATCGACCTCGAGCGCATCACCGCAGACAGCAACCTGAACGCGCTGGTCACGGCTGCGAAACGCGCGAGCACCGACCTGGCGGCGATCAAGGCTACGATCGATACGCTGAACGGCACCTCGCCGACGATCAAAGACCGCTATCTGGCGTTGAAGAACGCGATCGACAGCGCGGTGGGCGATACTCTGAAGACGACCGCGTTCCAGGGCGTGCTCTCGTTCTTGCGTCAGACCGCGGTCGAACTCGCGAAGTGGCCAAATGACCTCAAGGGCGCGAACCTCAAACTCGACCTCAAGACCTACGCGCTGTCCACGCTCAAGCCGGCGTTCCTGAGCATCGTCGCAATCGAGAAGAACGCCGACGTGCTCGTGCTCTCCGGTCTGGCCAACGCGGCCGCGGTCGAAGCCCAGTACGACGATCTGGACGCCACCGGCTGGCTGCCCGACGCGGACAGCGACGGCCGCGCCGTGGACGACATCGACGCGAACGCCACCGACCTCAACGCCGGCGGGCTTACCGTCCCGCAGACGATAGACGCGATCCTGCTAGAGCTCGACAAGTGGGTGCTCGGCGCGCAGAGCACCACCGCGTTCATCAGCCAGATCGAAGGCGCCGCGACGACGCATTCCGGGCTGGCGCAAGGCGCGCTCTACCAGGGGCATTCGACCATCTCCAACCTCGTCGAGGCGATCAAGAAGGATCTGGCGACCGTCCCGCCGAGCGGCTCGGTCGCCGGCGTGTACGCGTATGTGGACCGCACCCGCGGAGTGTGGAAGGCGCCCGCCAACGTCAGCCTGTCCGCCGTGAGCGAGCCTGCCGAGCAGATTGACTTCTTCGAGCAAGAAGATCTGAACGTCGATGTGACCGGCGGCAAGTCGATCAATGCGATCCGCACTTTCACCGGCTTGGGCACGCTGGTATGGGGTGCCAGGACGCTCGCCGGAAACGACAACGAGTGGCGCTACGTGCCGGTCAGGCGCTTTTTTAACATGGTCGAGGAGTCGGTGAAGAAGTCCACCGGCTGGGCGGTGTTCGAGCCGAACGACGCCAACCTCTGGACCAAGGTCAAGAGCATGATCGACAATTACCTGATCCAGAAATGGCGCGAGGGCGCGCTCGCCGGCGCCACGCCCGACCAGGCATTCTACGTGAAGATCGGGCTGGGGCAGACGATGACCGCGCAGGACATCCTCGAAGGGCGGCTGATCGTCGAGATCGGGATGGCGGTGGTGCGCCCGGCAGAATTCATCATCCTCAGGTTCTCGCACAAGATGCAGGAAGCCTGAGCCGCAGTCTAAAACCAGGAAGAGAGGGACCCACAGATGGCCTATCCATTACCTGTATTTCATTTCTCGGTGGACTGGGGCGGCACGCTGCTCACCTTCTCCGAGGTAACCGGACTGAACATCGAGGTGCAGCCGATCGAATACCGCGACGGGCTGAGCCCGGAGTTCTCGACGACCAAGATGCCGGGGATCAAGAAATACGGCAACCTCACCCTCAAGCGCGGCGTGATGGCAAGCGACAACGAATACTTCGCGTGGCTCAAGAGCATCAAGCTCAACAAGCCCGAGCGGCGCGACATTATCATCAGCCTGCTCAACGAGGAGCATGCGCCGGTGATGACCTGGAAGGTGGTGAACGCCTGGCCCACGAAAGTCACCTCGCCGGACCTCAAGGCGAGCGGCAACGAAGCCGCCATCGAGACGCTCGAAATCGCGCACGAGGGGATCGAGATCGAGAACCCGTAAATGCCCGATTTTCCGGTCGTCTTTCATTTCAAGGTCGCTTTCGGAAACAGCGCGGACGAGCAAGACAACCGCTTCCAGGAGGTCGCCGGGCTGTCGACCGAGGTCACCGTCGAGGAGTATCGCGAGGGGGGGGTGAACCACCATTCGCACCGCCTGCCCACTGGCGCCAAGTTCAACAATCTGGTGCTCAAGCGCGGCTACCTCTCCGGAACTGCAGTCGCCGACTGGTGCAAGCAGGCGATCGAGAACTTCGAGTTCAAACCGACCGACGTCGATGTCTCGCTGCTCGACGAAAATCATCAGCCGCTCGCGCACTGGAGCTTTACCGGCGCGTGGCCGGTGAAATGGTCGATCTCGGACCTGAAGGCGCAGGAAAACGCACTCGCGATCGAGTCGCTCGAGCTCGCCTACCACAGCTTCCGCAGAGTCGAGACCTGAGGCCATGCCGGTCGAGATCAGGGAACTGGTGATCCGCGCGACGGTGGAGTCGCAGCGCGCCCCCGAGACGATCGCGACCGAGGGCCGCGACCAGGAGCTGGAGGACATCGTGTCGCAATGCGTCGAGCAGGTGCTCGACGCGCTGAAGCGCGAGAAGGAGCGCTAGCCCGATGGAATCAGCTTTTACCCGACTCAAGATCGAGGCCCACCGCCAGCAGGATTGCACCGGCACGGCGGTCGAGACCTTCGAGGTATTGTTCAACCCGAACACGTATTCGCAGAAGTACGAGGTCGCGTACCACCCGCGCCAGGGCGCGGGCGACACCGGCAGCCCGCAGGTCTACGGCAAGATCAAGCCGCAGGAGTACAGCTTCGAGCTGCTGTTCGACGGCACCGGCACCGCGATCAAGAAAGTCAACGTCCCGGACGAGATCGAAAAGTTCCTCAAGGTGACCGGCAAGCAC
The DNA here is from genome assembly GCA_001770355.1 of Betaproteobacteria bacterium RIFCSPLOWO2_02_FULL_62_17. Classification (GTDB taxonomy): domain Bacteria; phylum Pseudomonadota; class Gammaproteobacteria; order Burkholderiales; family SG8-39; genus 2-02-FULL-62-17. Next base: position 18,837 of record MEQV01000319.1, on the reverse strand, counting down.
GATGGCGAAATCCACCGCCCGATGTACCTGCTGCTCATCTGGGGCAGGCTGTTGTCGAAGTGCGTCCTGAAATCCGCGGACATCACTTACACGCTGTTCGAGCCGGGCGGCAACGCGCTGCGCGCCAAGGTGCGTGCGGTGTTCTCCGAGAACATCGCCGACACCCTGCGCGTCGCGGAGGAGAGGCGCAGCTCGCCGAACCTGACTCACGTGCACACGGTAACGGCGGGAGAGCACCTGTCGCAGCTCGCTGACCGTTACTACGGAGACGCCTCGCGCTACCTGCAGGTTGCCGCATACAACCGGCTTGCCAATTTCCGCAGGCTCGACCCCGGCCAGCAGCTGGTGTTCCCGCCGATCCTGGATGCCGCGCCGTGAGCGACGACCGCACCGTCCCGACCGCCGCCCCGGCGGACCGACCGTCCTTCAAGATCCTGGTGGGCGGCACCGCGGTGAGTGCGGAGTATCAGGTTCAATCGGTCGTCGTCAGCCGCGGCTTCAATCGGGTCGCGGCTGCGGAGATTTTCGTGCTCGACGGCGACCCGTCGGCGGAGAGCTTCAAAGTAAGCAACGCCGCCGATTTCCTCCCCGGCGCCGAGGTCGAGGTCCAGGCCGGATATCACGGAACCGAGGAGAGCATCTTCAGGGGAATCGTCGTGCGCCACGGGGTGAAGAGCCTGCAGCGCAAACCCTCGCAGCTGCGGGTCGAGTGCAGGGATGCGTCGGTCAAGCTGACCGTCGGCCGCAAGAGCGCCTACTTCTACGACCAGAAGGATTCCGAAATCATCGAGTCTCTCGCCGGCGACGCCGGGCTGCAGACCGAGGTTGAGGCCACGCAAGTGTCGCATCCGCAAATGGTGCAGTTCTATTCGACCGACTGGGATTTCATCCTCACCCGGGCCGAGGCCAACGGCAAGGTGGTGCTCACCAGCGACGGCAAGCTCGTGGTCAAGGCGCCGGACGCGTCCGCGGCTCCTGCGGTGTCGCTTCGCTTCGGCGGCAACCTGCTCGAGTTCGAGGCCGTCATGGACGCGCGCACGCAGTTCTCCTCGGTGCAGACCTTGGCGTGGAGCGCTGCCGACCAGGCGATGGTCGAAGTCGAAGCCGCTGCGGGAAGCGCTGCCGCGCCCGGCAATGTCAGCAGCGACGATCTCGCCTCGGTGATCGGCCTCTCAGCGCTTGCGCTCAAGCACGCCGGCCAGGTGAAGGACCAGGAGCTGCAAGCGTGGGCGGACGGTGAGAAGACCCGCAGTGGGTTCGCCAAGGTGCGTGGACGCGCACGCACGCAGGGATTCGCCGCGATCCATCCGGGAGACGTGATCGATCTCGCAGGGATCGGAGACCGCTTCACCGGCAAGGCGCTGGTCGCGGGCGTTCGCCATGAGATCGACGGCCGCAACTGGGAGACCGACATCGAGTTCGGGTTGAGCGCGGAAGCCTTCGGCAGCCGAGAACGCAACGTGATCGAAGCGCCGGCGAACGGCCTACTGCCCGGGGTCGGCGGACTGCAGATCGGGCTGGTGACCGCGCTCGAAGGCGACCCGGGCGGCGAGGAGCGGATCAAAGTGCGCATTCCGTTGATCGATCCAGGCGAGGAGGGCGTGTGGGCGCGCATCGCCACGCTCGATGCCGGATCCAGCCGCGGAACCGTGTTCCGCCCCGAGATCGGCGACGAGGTGGTGCTCGGTTTCCTCAACGACGATCCGCGCAACCCGGTCGTGCTCGGCCAGATGCATTCGAGCGCGAAGGCTTCGCCGATCCCTGCCGCGGACGCCAACAACGAGAAGGGGCTGGTTACCCGCAGCGGAATCGAATTTAAGTTCGACGACGACAAGAAAGTGGTGACGCTGAAGACCCCAGGCGGAAACTCGGTGGTCGTCAGCGACGACGCCCAGGGAATCCTGTTCGAGGACCAGAACGGCAACAAGCTGTCGCTCGACTCGAACGGAATCAAGCTCGAGAGCGCCTCCGACGTGAGCATCAAGGCCAGCGGCGACATCAAGATCCAGGGCGCGAACGTCGAGAACAAGGCCGACGCGCAGTTCAAGGCGGAGGGCAGCGGCGGCGCCGAGGTGTCCTCGAGCGCGAACACGACGATCAAGGGCTCGCTGGTGCAGATCAACTGAGCCGCGGGGAGGACCATGCCGGCAGCAGCGCGAGTCACCGACACCAGTACCCACGGCGGCACGCTGGTCGGCCCCGGCGTCGCCACGGTGCTGATCGGTAAGAAGCCCGCCGCGGTCGCAACCGACCAGCACGTGTGCTCGTTGCCGCCGAATTCTCATCAGCCGACCGCGAGCGCGTTTCCCTCCGGCAGCAGCACCGTGATGATCGGCGGGCTGCCGGCGCTGCGAACCACGGACACTTGCATCTGCGGCGCGATGGCCGCGGTCGGTGAGCCCACGGTGATGATCGGATAGGCGATGGCGCAGACCCGCTCCTTCCTCGGCACCGGCTGGGACTTCCCGCCGGCTTTCGATCGCGGGCCGAACGGCGTGCGCATGATCTCCGACGAGGACGACATCCGCTCGAGCCTGCGCATCCTGCTGTCCACCACGGTAGGAGAGCGGCGCATGCAGCCGAAGTACGGCTGCAACCTGCAAAAACTCGTGTTCGAGCCGGTGGATACCACGCTCACCACGTACATCAAGGACTTGATCAAGACCGCGATCCTGTACTTCGAGCCGCGCATCATCCTCGAAGACGTGGTGCTCGAGCCGACTCCACTGGAGGGGCGGATCGACATCACGTTGACGTATACGGTCGCCACCACCAACACCCGCTATAACTTCGTCTACCCGTTCTACCGGGTGGAGGGCACGGAGCTCAAGCGGTGATTACCTGCCCGCTGCTCAATCCGCTCCGGCGCGACGGCACCAGCCAGCGCCAGCGTATGCCGCCGGCGCTGGCGGCGGACTTCGTCCAGGTCGACGAGCGCGGCACCGCCGACCTTCTGCTCTATGCGCGCGAATTCGCGCGGCTGCTGCGCTATTACAACGAAGCTAACGAGCCGGCCGGAGACTGGGCCGAGTTCATCGAGCGCGACGTGAGCACGCTTTCCGCGCTGATCGGCTTTTATGACGCGGAGACTCCGCGGCTCGCGTTCGAATCTGCGCGTGCCGCCGCGGCAACCGCAGACGCGACCGCGTTCAAGGCGGCGTACTCCGTGCTGTTCCCGCCGCTGTTGACCGCGGCGGAGACGTTCGAGGGCTGGCGGCGCGGCTCGGTCGAAGGCGGGCTGCTGCACTCGACGCTGGAAAGGCTGATCGGCTCGGTGCTGGCGGATGCGCTGCAGGATGCGTTGCGCTACGCCAGGCGCGCGGTCCAGCTTTCGGTGCCGGTGACGATTCCGGATCCGACTGCGTTCGGCGACATCTGGGGCGATCTTGGCGTGCCTGCGGACGCGTCGTTACTGGTTTCCGGCGGCTTCACCTCCGCGGACGAGCGTACCGAGGCGGTGGAGCTGATGCGGCGCGCGTTCGAACGTTTCAACGAGACCGCGAAGCGCGTCGTCGCCGAGGCGCCCGCTTACCTCGAGGACACGCTGCAAAACTATCCCCGGCACCGGCCGCACGCAGCGCTGTTCCTCGCCTTCCTCGAACTGCTCGGTGTGGCGCGCGGCACGCTCAATACGCTGACCGCGCGCCATCTCGATTTCTATTACCGCGACGTGTTGCAGCTCGCTGCGCGCCCCGCAGTGGCGGACCGGGTGCACGTGATCTTCGAACTGGCAAAGAGCTTCCACCGCTTCCGGGTGGAGAAGGACACCGCGCTGAACGCCGGCAAGGACCGCAGCGGGGTCGCGCTGGTGTTCGGCACGGATGCGGAACTGGTGGCGAACCGCGCGACCCTTGATCCGGTGCACGGGCTGAAGACGGTTTTCGTCGACATCGATGCGGACGGCATGGTGCGCAACATCCACGCCGCGCCCGACGCCGACTCGGCGGACGGGCTGGGCGCGGCGATCGAGGGCGACGAACCGCGCTGGACGACGTTCGGGTCGGTCTCGATGCCTTACGCGCGAATCGGGTTCGCGATCGCGTCGCCGATGCTGCGGCTCGCCGAGGGCACGAGGACGGTCACGTTGCGCTTCGAGATCGATGCCGATACGGATCTGCTGCAATTGCTGCAACACCGCGGCAAAACGCAGGTCGAGCGCGAACTGCTCTGGAACGTCGGCATCCAGGCGACCGGGGAGAAGGGGTGGATCGACACGACGGTGACCTCCGTCACGATCGACACCAGCACGCCCTACGTGGAGTACAAGATCGACATCCCGGCGGATGCTGCGGCGGTGGTCGCCCTCGACCCCAAGCTGCACGGCGAGGCATTCGACACGCGTTATCCGGTGCTGCGTTTCGTGCTCGACAACCGTGGGCTGCCCGGAGAACGGCTCGCCAGTGGACACCCAGAGATCCCCGACTATGCGGACGAGACTGGGTACTTCGAGAACGACCTGGTCCGATTCAAGGACCGCGTCTATCAGGCGAAAGTCGCGATCGTGCCTCCCGGCTTCACCCCGGATTCTCATTCCGAAGAATGGCTCCTGGTCGAATACGCGTATCCGTACAAGTATTTCGAGCGAATGCGGCTGCGCAAGCTGGTTCTGACTGTCGGCGTTAGCGGAATGCGCGGGCTGCTGCTGGAGAATGACTTCGGCCTGCTCAATCCGGCGAAGCCGTTTCCCCCTTTTGGGCCGACGCCGCAGATCGGCGCGAGTTTCCTGATGGGCAGCCAAGAGGTGTTCCAGAAGCGGCTGACCAGCCTCAAGCTGACTGTGACCTGGGCCGGCTATCCGGCGGCTGGATTCGCCAGCCATTACAGCGGATACCCGTCGGGGACGCCCAAGACCGTCAGCGACAACCAGTACTTCAAGGCCGACATCGAGTTTCTGATGAACGGCGGCTGGTCCGGCAAAGAGACCGATGTCGCGCTGTTCCAGGACGAGCCCAAAAAGGCACCCAAGCCGGCTGAATCGCAGGTATTCGACCTCACTTTCAACGCGGACCATGCGGTCCCAGACGAATTCCCTCGCGACCCCCGGGTCGAGCCGTTCCAACGTTTCACCGCGGGACTCAAGCGCGGTTTTCTCAGGCTCAAGCTGAAGACGAGCTTCCTGCACGAGATGTTCCCGGTGCTGCTCGCGACATTCGCCAAGTCGACAGCCATCAACACCCCGCCCAACCCACCTTACACCCCGATGCTCGCCGGGCTGACGCTTAAGTACCACGCGAAGGAGACGCTCGACTACACGAGTTGGAAGCGCGAGGACGTGGAGAACCGGGTCGAGCGGATTTTCCAGATCGGGCCTTTCGGCCAGAACGAGGTCGTGCCCGCGCCGGCGGCGGCCGCGGTTCCCGGGGTGGTGCTCGCAGACACGCTGGTTCCTGAATTCAGATTCGATTCGATCGAAAGTTCGTCCACGGGCCCCGCGGAAGGCACGCTTTATCTCGGCGTCGCCGCCGCCGCGCCGCCGCAGAACCTGGCGCTCCTGTTCCAGATGGCGGAGGGCAGCGAGGATCCGATGCTGCCCGCGCAGGCGGTCAACTGGTCCTACCTGACCGACTCCGGATGGGTGGATTTTCTGCCGGCCGAAATCATCTCCGACAGCACGGACCGGCTGGTCGCCTCCGGGATCGTGCAGTTCGCGCTGCCGAAGAGCGCCACCGCCTCGAGCACGATGTTGCCGACCGGGCTGCGCTGGCTGCGCGCCACCGTGCAGGAGAAATCGGCCGCAGTCCCGAAGGCGCTCGCGGTACGCACGCAGGCGGTGCGCGCGAGTTTTCGTGACCACGGCAACGATCCCGCTCGGCTGGCCGTGCCGCTGCCGGCGGGAGCGATTTCGAAGCTGATCTCGCGAGAAGCGGCGGTCAAGTCGATCTCTCAGCCGTACGCGTCCTTCGGCGGGCGCATGGCGGAAAGCGACCCGGCGTTCCGCGTGCGGGTTTCGGAACGGCTGCGGCACAAGCGCCGCGCGCTAACGATCTTCGATTACGAACGGCTGGTGCTCGACCGTTTTCCCGAGGTCTACAAGCTGCGCTGCATCAACCATACCGACGCCTTGTCCGAGTACTCGCCGGGAAACGTGCGCGTGGTGGTGGTGCCGAACCTGCGCAACCGCAACGCGGTCGATCCGCTGCGGCCGCGGCTCGCGCTCGCGAAGCTCAACGCGATCCAGCAATATCTCGCGGCGGCAGCGTCCAGTTTCGCGACGATCGAAGTCGTCAACCCGGACTACGAGGAAGTGCGGGCGCGCTTCAACGTCCGCTTCTTGCCGGGCTACGACAAGGGTTTCTATACCGGGCAGCTCGAACAGGAAATCATCCGTTTCCTCACGCCGTGGGCGTATGACGACTCGGTGGACCTGAGTTTCGGCGCAAAGGTGCACCGCTCCGCGATCCTGAACTTCATCGACGAGCGCGAATACGTCGATTTCGTCACCGACTTCGAAATGGATCAGATCGTCGGCACGCAGACCTTCGGCAACGTCGAGCAGGCGGAGGCGGCACGTTCGACTTCGGTGCTGGTGTCCGCGCGCAGCCATGAGATCGGCGACAAGATCGTCTCCTGCGAAGATCAGGGCGGTGCGGGCGCGTCGCCGGGCGACGCGACGCCCGCGCCGGCGCCACATGCGCCGTCGGGGATCGTGGTCGTGGAAGGCAGGCGCTATCTCGGCAACGTCAATACGCGCGAACTGCACGACCTGCAGAAAATCACGCCGATGTGCCGGATCGACGATATCTCGATCGACCGGCGCTACCTCTTCTCGCGAATCGAGGACGCGCAGGCGCTCGACTATGACTTCTGCGCGTATTGCTTCGGGCGCGCGGCGTCGAAGCGATGAGGAACTGAACGATGCCGGACTCGGGATTCCTGCCGCGCGCCGCTCCGCTGCCTCCCAGCCAGGACTACGCCTTCCTGAGGCGCGAGGGTCTGCTCGCGATTGAACGGCTCGCGCACGCCGTCTGGACCGATTACAACGTCCACGATCCGGGCGTGACGCTGCTCGAGCTGATGGCGTACGCGATCACCGACCTGGGGATGCGCGCCGCGTATCCGGTGCGGGACCTGCTTACGCAGATTCGAGACGGCGCAGCGATGAGCGCGGGAGACTTCCATCTCGCGCACCAGGTGCTGGTCTGCAACCCGGTGTCTTTCGACGACCTGCGCAAGCTGCTGATCGACATTCCCGGCGTGCGCAACGCCTGGATCGAGCGCCATAAGTCGGTGATGTATCACCTCGACTCGAAGCACGAGCGCCTGAGCGACGATGCAAAAGATCCGGCGAATCCGCCGCTGAACGGGCTGTTCGACGTGTTTCTCGAGTACGAGGAGAACGTCGTCGACGACCCGCGGGTGTTCCGAGGCGTCGGCCGCGCCGGGCTCGCCGACAATTCGGGCGCAGGCGGATACATCGCGCCTGAAACCAAGGGGATCGAGTTCGTCGCGCTCTCCGAGTGCAGGCTGCTCTCGGTCGCGGTGTACGCCGAAGAGGCGAAGAAGGTGACCGTCAGGGTCACCG
>MEQV01000319.1:9933-11298 GCA_001770355.1 Betaproteobacteria bacterium RIFCSPLOWO2_02_FULL_62_17 | reverse complement strand
CGCGAAGCGGGCAGACGCAGGCGCAGGCGGGAGTCGCGACCCGGGTCGCGCTCAACTTCGACCTGGCCGCGGGCAAGACCTACCGGCTCGACGCCAAGGGCACCACGGTCAAGCTGCATCGCACGACCGATTCGCCGTATCCGGTCGGGCTCGCATCGGTCGTGCGGCTGACCCGCGGCAGTCCTACCGCCGGGTACTACTACTTCTTTTACGACTGGGAGATGGCATACGACTCGTCCGAGCTCACCAAGGGGGAGATCCGCGCCGCCGCGGTCGAGCGAATCCATTCGCATCGCAACCTGTGCGAGGACGTGATTAACGTCTGCGATTTCGAACCCGAGGAGGTCGCGGTCTGCGCCGACATCGAGCTCGCGCCCGAGGCCGACACCGAAGAGGTGCAGGCGGAAATTCTGTACCGGCTGGGCCTGTTCATCTCGCCGACCGTGCGCTTTCATTCGATCGAGGAGCTACTCGCGCGCGGCCGCACGATCGACGAGATCTTCGAAGGGCCGCTGCTTGATCACGGCTTCATCGACGACGAAGAGTTCGACGCGATCCGCCGCAAGTGCGAGATCCGCACTTCCGACGTGGTCCAGGAAATCATGAATGTCTCCGGCGTGGTCGCGCTGAAAAACATCCGGCTGTTGAGCTTTGTCGACGGCAAGCTCAGGGCGCAGGCCGACTGGCAGCTCACGCTTTCCGAAGACCGATTCAGGATAGCGGTGTTCGTTCCGACGCCGCCATTTCCTGCGCGATCCCGGTCGAAGCTGATTTTCTATAAACACGACCTGCCGTATTACGCCAACCGCAAGCGGGTCGAGACGCTGCTCAAGGAGAAAAAGGCGGCGGACATCGAGGCGAAGCTCAAGGGCCACAAGCGCGAGCTTCCGGTGCCGGTCGGGCAGCCGCGCGGGCTCGCGGACTACTACCCGGTGCAGAACGAGCTGCCGATCACCTACTGCGTCGGCCGGGTGCGCGTTCCCGAATCGGAGACCGCGGCGCGCAAGGCGCACGCGCGCCAGCTCAGGGCGTACCTGATGTTCTACGAACAGAACCTGGCGAACTTCCTGGCGCAGCTGGCACACGTTCCCGAGCTGTTCACCTGGCGTGACACCGCGAACTCGACCTATTTCACGCAGGAGGTCGCAGGGCTTGTCGGCTTTGCCGATCTCGACTACGTCGACTACAGCCCTAGCCAGGGTTATGCGACTTTCCTTGCGGCGTTGGAAGCGATCATTGAAACACCCGCAATCGCCGAGGACAGGCGGCTGCGGCTGCTCGAACACCTCGCGGCGCGTTACTGTGAGAGCTTCGCCGAGTATTCGGCATTGATGCGCTCGCTGCTCAAGGCGGCCGCGGGCTCGC
>MEQV01000319.1:9248-9923 GCA_001770355.1 Betaproteobacteria bacterium RIFCSPLOWO2_02_FULL_62_17 | reverse complement strand
CCCGGCGGTCGGTTTCGCGCGCGGGACCGGGTTCGACTGGCGGCGGCCCGAGGTGCCGGGGAACATCTCGGGGTATCAGCGCCGCGTGTATCGGTTGCTCGGAATCGCGGACGTTACCCGGCGTGAGCTGGCCGGACATCGCTTCACGATCGTCGCGGACGGCGGCACGCCGCCGCAGTGGCATTTCGAGTTGCGCGGCGAAGCGCCGGACGGCGGTACGCCGCCGCTGCTGTTCGAGAGCGTTCCCTGCGAGTCGAAGAGCGCGATCGAGGCGCTGCTCGATTACTGTCTGGCGCTCGGCGCCGATCCGGCGAACTACACGACCGCGTCGGACGGCAGTCGCCAGCTGGTGCAGCGCTGCGCGGAGGACAAGACACCAGAAGCGCTCGGGGAGGTGCCGCAGGCAGTCGCGCTCGGCGAGGTCACCGCGTACTTCGCGCGCTACGGCGCAGCGGAAGGTTTCCATCTGATCGAGCATCTGCTGATGCGACGGCGAACCGCAAAGGACCCTTTCCTTCCAGTCCAGATCGACGCCGCGGCCGACTGCTCCTACCCCGAAGTTCTCGATCCTTATTCGTTCCGCATTGCGATCGTGCTGCCTTCGTGGTCTTCGCGTTTCCGCGATATCCGCTTCCGGCGGCTGGTCGAGGACACGCTGCGTCGGGAGGCGCCGGC
>MEQV01000319.1:7068-9234 GCA_001770355.1 Betaproteobacteria bacterium RIFCSPLOWO2_02_FULL_62_17 | reverse complement strand
GCTCGCGGCACTCGCGGCGGAACCCGCCGCATGCGGGGAGCGCGACGATGCGACCCGCACCGGCCGCATACCGCTGCCTGCCGGCACCTCGGCCCTGGATGCGGGCTACGCCGCTTCGCTGCAGAAACTGATGGACACGCTGTACGGCCTCACCACGGTGTATCCGCTCGCACGCCTGCACGACTGCGAGGAGGCCGATGGCAACACGCCGCAGGTCACACTCAACAACACCAGCCTTGGAACCCTTTAAATCCGGAGACCACCATGGGCGATATCAAGATCTTCTATCCGGAGTTCGTCCCGAACCAGATCCTCACCAACACCCAGCTCAACCAGTTGCGAGAGCACCTGGAGAGCCAGGAACTGCGCACCCGGCTGCGGCTGACCGGGACCGGAATAGTCTGCGGATTCGTCTGGGCGGTGGTGACCAGCCCGAAACCCGCGATCAACCTGAGCGCGGGTTACGGAATCAGCTCGGACGGGGAACTGATCGAGCAGTGCGATCCGGCGGTCTATACCCACCACAGAGCTTACGCCGATCCAGATAAGGATGAGACAGGCGCGCTGCGCTACCTGCAGTGGCGCGATCCCGCCAACGCCACGCACAAGACGCAGCGCGACATCATCGAGCTGATCGACGAAGTCACAATGGCGGGCGCAGACGCGCCCGAGGACGCGGTCGCGCTAACCGCCGCGGACCTGGCGGACACGAGCGCGATTACGCTGAACCGGGTGCTGGTGCTCTACCTCGAGCACGAGCCGGTGGATCTCAATTCCTGTCTGGTGACGTCATGCGACAACAAAGGGCTCAACATCAACGTGCGGGTGCGCGCGCTGCTGGTGAAGGAATCCGACCTGAGCGCTGCGCCCGACTGCGCGGCGCCCCCTGCGCTGGAACGCATCCCGAGGATGCACATCATCCGCAAACCGCAGGAAATCGCCAACGCCGCACAGCTCGCCGAGGCGTTCGGCAACATCGTCGTCGCGTGTGCGCCGGTCCTGGGGGGGAAGATCAAGTCGCTGTTCGATGCGCATGCGGCGTTTCTCGACGTGGATAAGTTCACGGTCGCGGACCCGCTGGTGGGAAAACTCGTCGGCGGTGAGCCGGCCCAGTACCGGCACGACGCGCTGACGGATTTCGCCTGCGCCTACAACGAAGCAGCGCTCGCGGCTTACGCGCTTGTTGAGCAGTGCTGCCCGGCCGGCGACTTTCCCCGCCACCTGATGTTGGGTGCGCTGGACGGCACCCCATTCTTCCGCAACGAATTCCTGCCCACTGCGATCCGCAACGTCGCGCAGGGAGAGCTCGAGCGGGTGCGCACGCTCTTCCTGCGGTTGCGGGCGATGATCAACGGCCTGGACTTCGGTGCCCTTCCCGCCTCGGTGGTGATCCAGCCCAGCCACACGGGGGCGCATGCGCTCGGCCGGCGTGCGCAGCCCTATTACTTCGGCAGCATCGCCCCCGATTTCTGGCGGCCGCGGCCGCGCTGCGCGGTGGACGCGGACTGGCCGTGGCGCAGGCCGCTGGTCACGACCGCGTTCGACACCGATTACGCGGAGGCGACCTGGCTGCGGATCGAAGGCCACGTGGGCAAGTCGCACTCCGTGGCTGCAACAGAGATTCGCCAGAAGCGCGACGCCGGCAACGTCGAGTTTTGCCTGCTGCGAACGTATTTCGACGACCGCTATGCGAAGGAGGAGGCACCGCTTCGGGCGCAGATCGCGGGGCTGCTCGCCAAGCCGGTTCAGGTCGACGGCAAGGTGTGCGAAGCGGTCGCGAACGCGGTCGCGAAGGGCAGCGGCGACTTCGGACTGATCGCCGAGTTCGCGAAAGAGCGGATCGGCCTGGTGGAGAGCATCGACAAGGCGAGCGCGGCATGGCGCGCGCTGCGCGACCAGCGTGAGCTGTACTGCGACTGGGCAGCGCTCGGGAGCGACTATCTCGAGGCGCGCAGCGAGCTGTTCTGCATGGCAGCGCGGCTGCTCGGAATGCTCCAGCGGCTGCGGTTCGCGGTCGACCTCGTCGGCGCCAAAGCGCTGATCGGTCCGGGGCTGGACGCGATGAGCGAGGGCGTGCTGTACATGCTCGTCGACCGGATTCTCGGAGCGATTCTCGCGGCGCCGGAGCGCTGGGACACGCCCGACGAAATCAAGCAACAGCTCGAC
>MEQV01000319.1:2076-7036 GCA_001770355.1 Betaproteobacteria bacterium RIFCSPLOWO2_02_FULL_62_17 | reverse complement strand
CTCGAGCAACACCTACCGAAGTCGCTGGCGGATTTCGACTATGAAGTGTTTGCGTCACATTACCGCGAGGTGGCGCGCGGAGTGCTCGAACTCCGGCTGTGGATTGGGGTGCTCGGCACGGTGCTGACCGGTGCAGACCAGCAGAAGACGGGCGGCGATGCGCCGTTGCACGAGGTCGAGGCCGGCAACATCGAAGCGGACCTGCTCGCGCTGGCCAGAAGCTGCCTCGCGGCGCGCCTCGCCACGGCCTTCTCCGCATACGAGACGCTCAGGGACGAGGACCTCAGCCTCTTCCGGAACCTCTCGAAGATAGACGGGCTCGAGCACTTCGCCGGGGTGGCTAAGGGCGGCAGCTTCATCTTGTTGTGCGACACCTCGGCCAGCTCCGGAAAGGTGCTGGCCGATTTCTCGCTCGAGCGCTGCCTGGCTTGTTGCTGCGAGCTGGATCCTGACGCGATCTGCCTGCCGCCGCTGGCGCTGCCCGACATACGCGTCGTCAAGCTGCTCGCCGACAAGAAAAGCGGCTATCTGCCAGTGAAGCTGTCGATTTTCGTCGGCGCGAACGACTACGACTTGAACGGCGCGGGGAAGACCGCGCCGGAGGTCACGATCGAGCTGCTGTCGCCGAAGAGCGAGCGCGGCGCAGGGCTGAAAGCACATTCGGAAAGGGCGACGGTCACCTACCAACTCGAGAAACCGGTTCCCGGGGTGATCGACCGCTTTCGCTATCGCCTGCGGATCAAGGGCGAATGCAGTGGCGAGGCGATCGGCGAGGTCGCCGTCGTGTTCGCAGTCGATCCGCTGATCACCGGCAGGATCGAGGGCGAGGTCTTTGCGGACGATGCCGGCCATCCCGCTTCGGATGCGACGGTCAGAGTGCTCGGAACCGAGCTGCAGGCGGTGGCCGACTCGAAGGGACGCTTCGCATTCGAGCTGGTTCCGCCCGGTAGCTACGGCGTGCAGGCATCCAAGGGCGATCTCAAGAGCGAGACCGACTCGGTGACGGTGACCGCCGCGGCAACCGCTACGGTCGAGCTGTGGCTCAAGCAGTCGGCGGTGCTCAACGGCGCAGTTGTGGTCCGGGTGGTCGATCCACGAGAAGCGCCGGTTCCGAACGCGGCGGTCACGCTGAAGAGCGACACTGGGTCGTTTACTCAAACGAACATCACCACAACTTCGGGCGACACGATGTTCCAGAACGTTCCCGTCGGAAACTACTCCGCGACGGCTAACGCCCAGAGATTCATCGCCGGCACCGTGGGGCCGTTCCCGCTGGCGGGAGGGCAGACGCAATCGCAAATCATCCGGCTCAAGGTCTTCGGCAGCACCACGCCGACCGTCACCGTCGAGCACGTCGCCGGCACGCTCGACCTGGACATCGTCGCGGCCATGGTCAAGGTGCGCAAGACTCTGGCCGACCGCTACGCAAGATTCGTCAAGGTGTTCAACGGAGCGACGGACGATCCGAGGATTCTCACGTCGGATCCTCACGCCAAGGTGTCCGAGTTCATGGCGAGCGGACTCGCCGATCCGGAGAAGACCGAAGCGCAGGTCGCCGCCGATTACAAGGAGACCTCGACGGCACTCGCCACTGCGGCGAAACAGTCCACCGGCGCGACCAAGACCGCTTACCAGGACATGCTGAGCGCGGTGAGCATGGCCTACCTCGACCACGTCGCGGCATCCAACCCGGCGACGCTCACTGCCGAGGCAAGCGCTGAGGTCAAGACGGTGACCGCGGCGCTGAAGACCGCAGGAGTGAATCCCACGGCAGTCCAGACGCAATGGAGCGGGGAGGCGCTGAAGACCAGCATCGGCGTCGGCAGCACCGCCGGAATTGGCTCGTTGCTCGGCTGACCGGGAGGCATAAGCGTGACCACGCTACGCACGGGAGACAGGGCGCAAAGGCATTGCGTGCACAGGCAATCGCTCGAGCTCGCGGTCGGTTCGGAGACGCAGGCGCGGGAGATTCATGCCGAACTGTCCGAAACCTTCGGCGGGCGACTCTCGAGTGCGCTCGATGAAGTGTTCAGCGCCGCGTGCGTGGAGGACGAGACGCTACGAATCGACAGGATAGATCTCAATCTCGGCGCGCTGTCCCGAGAGCACCTTCCGGAACTGCTCGCGCAACGTGCGCGCGACCGGCTGGCCGCGATTCTCGGCTCGGGCCGCGAAGGCGAGCCGCAGGTCTCCGACGACACGTCGCCAGTGCGCAGGCTGGGCGCCCGGGAAGTCGCGCTCGAGCGGCTCGCGACCTTCCTCGCAAGCGGTGCGTTGGTGGCGCGAGACCGTCGCGTGACCCGCGAGGAGCTGGAAGCGGAATTTCTGCGCTTGCTCGACGAGGCGCCTGAGGCGTTGGCGGGATTGCTGCGAACCCTGCCGCCTGCCGCGACCGCGCAACGCCTGGCGAGACAGTTCTCCCCTAGCATCGCGCTGAGGGTTGCTGCGTTGCTCGGCGGCGTTGCGATCGCGGATCTCGAAGCGCTGATCGGGGAGTGGAGAGTCGTGCTTGCCGTGATGCGCCTCCCGAAATACGCAACGGGCCGCGAGGCGAGCGTCGAGGCGTCGCGAGAGCCGGCAGTCGAGCGCTTTCTTGAAGTGCTTGTCGAATTGCGGGACCTGTCCCGCGCGTTGCGGATGCTCGCTGACCGGCTTGTGGCCGAGCGGTCGGCGCGCGCCGGGGCCGCGACGCTGGTCGACGACGTGGCGAGTGTGCTGCCGGAGACCAGCAGGATTCGTCAGACGATCGAGCATGCCGCGCGAGACCGAGGCTTCGATCGCGGAAGTGTTGCGAGCAGCGGCGGAACAACGACAACCCAGGCGGGCGACGGAGTGAAATCGGAATCGGCGGTCGAGTCTACGGGACCAACCGAATTGGTTGCTGGAAGGCCGGTCCTGCCGCAGCCGCCGGAGGATTCGATCGCCCCGGATGTGCTGCCTGCCGAACCATGCGAACGGGCGGGGCGTGCCGTCGATCGTGCGGAAGCGCGGCCGAGAGAATTTTCCGGTGCGCAAGAACGCCAGCGTTCCTTGGAGCGCGAACGTGAGGCGACAGCGCCCCGCCTCTCGCCAGCGCAGGAAGAGTTTCGAGTGGAGAAGTCGGGACTGGTGATCCTTTGGCCCTTCCTTGCCGGTTTCTTCGAAGCGCTCGGTCTCGTCGCGGATCGGCGTTTTATGAGCGATGCGGCGTGCCGCCGCGCAGTGCTGCTGAGTGCGCATCTTTGCGATGGCGCAGACGAATGGGGCGAGCACGAACTGCTGCTCGGAAAAATTCTCTGCGGTCATCCGCCGTTCGATCCGATCGAGACGCGAATCGGTCTGAGCAACGCGGAGCGCGGCGAATCACGAGCGCTGCTCGAATCGGTGATCGGGCACTGGGCCGCGCTCAAGTCCACTTCGATCGACGGTTTGCGCGGCGCCTTCCTGCACCGTGAAGGGACGCTCACGGCTCAGGAGCAGGGCTGGAAGCTGGAGGTCGTGCGCTTGGGGCACGACGTGTTGCTGGACAAGCTGCCGTGGGGGTTCGGACTGGTATTGCTGCCATGGATGGAACAGCCGCTTTACGTCGAGTGGTAGCCGCGGGAAACGAGGCGCGCCTCGCGGGTAACGCGCGGGCGATTGCGCGCGAGCTGGAGTGGCTCGCCGCAATCATTTTGCAGCAGCTGGAAACGCTGGCGAGGACCGAGTTCGCGCCGCTTCCCAAGCCACCCGCGCTCGCGCCCGAAGAGTCGCCCTACGCGGATCTGCTCGACAGGCTAAGGCTGAATAGCGCGCAGAGGCTGTTCGTCGCGCTCGCAATCACGCCGCACGTTCGGCCCCAGGCGCTTGATCCGATGTTCCGCGTGAACGAGGGCCTCGGGCGCGGCCACACCGAGATGGGAGGACTTCAGGGCCGCTCGCACGGTGGTTTCATCCCGACCGTCGAGACTGCGCTGTTCCTGGCTGCGGGGCGGGACCTGCGCGCGCGCTTCGAGTGCCAGCGGCTGCTGGATGCGCGCAGCACGCTTGCGCGCCAGGAAGTGGTCAGGGTCGAAGACCCGGCGCCGGGCGAGCCGGCAACCAGCGGCGCGCTGATTGTCCCGGCGGACACGTTGTCGCTGCTGACCACCGGCGTAGTGCACAAGCCGGACTTCAGCCGCGAATTTCCGGCGCATCTCGCAACCACCGATCTCGATTGGGACGACCTCGTGCTTGCGCCTTCGACCAGCGAGCAATTGCGGGAGCTGCAGGCGTGGACCCGTCACGAGTCGCGGCTGCTGCGCGGGCTTGGTCTCGCGAGACGGTTGCGCGGAGGCTACCGCGCGTTGTTCTACGGCCCGCCGGGAACCGGCAAGACGCTCACCGCGGCGTTGCTGGGAAAACGCTGCGGACGGGACGTGTACCGGATCGCGCTGTCCGCCGTGGTCTCGAAGTACATCGGCGAAACCGAGAAGAACCTCGAGCGCGTGTTCGTTCGCGCCGAGCGCCTCGACTGCATCCTGTTCTTCGACGAGGCCGACGCATTGTTCGGCAGGCGCACCGCGGTCGGAAACGCGCACGACCGCTACGCGAACCAGGAGGTGTCGTATCTGCTGCAGCGGGTCGAGGACTATCGCGGGATGATCATCCTCGCCTCGAACCTGGAATCGAATATCGACGAGGCCTTCCTGCGCCGCTTCCACGCGATCGTGCATTTCCCGATGCCCGGGCCGGCCGAGCGGTTGCGGCTGTGGCGCGAGTCGCTGCCCGTGGCGTGCAGGCTCGAGCCCGGTGCCGACATCGCGGCGATCGCCGCCGACGCCGAACTCTCCGGCGGCGCGATCCTGAACGTCGTGCAATACGCGGCGCTGATGGCGCTGGACGCCGGCTGGGCCGTGGTGCGTCGCGAAGACCTGCTGGCCGGAATCCGCCGCGAACTGCAGAAGGAAGGGAGGACGCCGTGAGCGAACACGCCAAAGGCGCAGCCGGGCCGCGCGCGTCG
>MEQV01000319.1:1901-2056 GCA_001770355.1 Betaproteobacteria bacterium RIFCSPLOWO2_02_FULL_62_17 | reverse complement strand
ACCGGCGGTGTCGCGGATGGCGGCGCCGGAGAAGAAGCCGGACACGGCGGCGCGCCAGGCACGGCCCGAGAAGAAAAAGGAGCCGGTGCAGCGCGCAGCCGCGCCGGAAAAGAAACCCGAAGCAGGCATTCAACGCGCAGCGGCGCCAGAGAAGA
>MEQV01000319.1:0-1845 GCA_001770355.1 Betaproteobacteria bacterium RIFCSPLOWO2_02_FULL_62_17 | reverse complement strand
GTCCAACGCGCAGCGGCGCCGGAGAAGAAGGAGCCGAAGGATAAGGTCCAGCGCGCGGCCGCTCCCGAGAAAAAAGAACCAGGCGTGCAGCGCGCAGCGGCGCCGGAGAAGCGCGAGCCCAAGGCGCCGGTGCAGCGGCAGGCGGACGAGCGCGAGGAAGTGCAAACGAAATCCGCCGGCGACGGAGGCGGCGCGTCGATGGGCCATGTCGCGCAGCAGGCGGTGGATAACAAGGGATCCGGTCGGCCGCTCGAATCCGGGGTGCGATCGCGAATCGAGTCCAGCCTCGGTGCCGGCATGGGACACGTGCGGGTGCACGACGATGCGGGGGCTCGTGCGTCGGCGGATGCGATTAACGCGCGAGCGTTTACCCACGGCTCCGACATCTGGGTGGGTCCCGGGGAATCGGCGAGCGACCTGCGGCTGATGGCGCACGAGGCCACCCACGTCGTGCAGCAGGGCAGCGCAGCGCAGCGGCTGGTGCAGAGGACGAACGGCAGTTCGACGGCGACCGCACCAGTCGATCCCGCACAGGCGCAAGAGGATCTGCACACCTTCCGGTTGCCACCTGTCAAAGCGAGGCACCGTCCGGTCTACGAGGGTTGGGCGGCGCGCGGCGCGTTGAAACGTATGGCCGGCTACGACCGTGGCGAGCCGGACCAGAAGGACAGCGTCTGGCTGCCGACCGTGCAGATCCTGCCAGCGCGCCTCGAGGCGCTGCACCTGCCACCGTCGTTCACGGGACAGAAAAACATCCGGCTGCAGAACGGCCGGACCATCAGCGGCACCTACACCCAACTCATTAACCGGCTGAAGGTCCCCAACTGGGATCGGGGCGGGACGATGCAGCCGTTTCCGTTCGAGGTCGACCACATCGTCGAGCTGCAAGTAGGTTCCTGGAGCGGAGGCGCGGAGGGTGAAGCGAACCAGATCGGCAACATGGAGCTTCTCGACAAGAGTAGCAACGCCAGCGCCGGATCGCGCACCCGCTTGAGCGTCCGGGAGAATGTGCGCAAGTTTCTGGAGGACACGGGCGAGAGCCATGAGGGACCTGACGTCACCAGATACCTCAGGGAGAACGACATCGGGTTCAACCGGGTCGTGCCCGGCACTGACGGCAGTGCGGCGGGCTCGCAATGGTGGAGCCGGGCCGAGATCGAGTCCGGGGCGCATCTCGAAGGCGCACACCCGGTCGAAAACACCGGCGAGGCTGGCACTGCGACCGCGTTCGCGCTAGTCACGCCGGCGGGCGGCGTGCTCGGCGCGTTTCCGCATGACGAAGCCGCAACCCAGATTTCCATCGAGGGCGACGCCGCGCAGCAGCGCGTGCGCGGCCTGCGCATCCAGTCGATCAACCTGGGGCCCGACCATGGGAGCGCCGCACGCGATGCCCCGATCGGCACCGTCACGGCCCGATTCGATCCGCCCGATGCGCTCTCGGCGATGGCCACGCCAGTCACCATCCCGCTGCACAGCGCAGGGCAGTACGCAGGTTATCTCGGCGAGATCCCCGCTGTCGGCGGCGCCAATTTTCCGGGAATGAGTCCGATCCAGTTCGAGCGCCCCACCATCGAGGACGACGGTCTGGTCATCCGCGGGCGATTGACGCCTTCGCTTCCGCTGCTCGGCTCGACCCCGATCGACGTGATGATCCGCGGTCGCGAGCTTGCCTTCGTCTATTACTACAGCGTGGGAGAAATCTCGCTGCCTCTCCCGGGGATCGGAATCGACGACGTCGCGCTCGGCGTCTCGTTCGGAACCGCCGGTTTTCGCGCCGAAGGAACCATCTTCTTCAACGTGCGGCGGCTCGGCTCGGGCTCACTCACCGCAGGCGTGGACGGCGCT
>MEQV01000318.1:6032-20479 GCA_001770355.1 Betaproteobacteria bacterium RIFCSPLOWO2_02_FULL_62_17 | reverse complement strand
AAGCTTGATGCCGGTTTCGCGGATGATCTTCTCCCAGACCTGAAACTCGTTGCGAATGCGATCGCCCAGTTCCGCGGGTGTGCTCGAGATCAGTTCCACATCGTTGTTGGCTATGCCTTCGCGGCTGGCGCCGGGTCTTAGAATCATCTCGGTCTCGCGATACAGCCGGTCGATGATGGGTTTCGGCGTTGCCGAAGGCGCCATCAGCGCGAACCAGGAAGACACATCGAAATCAGGCACACCCGCCTCCTGCATGGTGGGCACATCGGGCGTGGCGCCGGCGCGCCGCGTGCCGCCCACGGCGACGATGTGAATTTTTCCTGCCCTCGCATGGGGCAACAGCAAGGAACCGCCGAACAGCATGTCGATCACCCCGGTCACCATGTCGGTGGTCGATTGCGCTCCGCTCTTGTAAGGCACATGCACCATGTTGAGCCCCATGCGATAGGCGAACAACTCTATCGCCAGGTGCATCGTGCCGCCTACGCCATTGGAGGAATAGGTCAGCTTGCCGGGCTTGGCCTTCGCGATGGCCACCAGCTCCTTGACAGTCTTGGCGCCCACCGACGCATGCACCCCGAGATACAGCGGCGAGGTGCACACCATCGAAACCGGCGCCAGGTCGCGCTTGACATCGTAAGGGAGCTTCCTCCCCCCGATGTCGGCGAAGATGGTGTTCATCACGATGCCCGAAAGCGCGCCCTGCAATATCGTGTAGCCATCGGGCGCGGCTCTCGCCGCGGCTTCGATCCCGATGGCCTGGTTGGCTCCCGCGCGGTTTTCTATCACCACCGGCTGGCCCATGCGCTCCTGCAGCTTGTGCGCATGCCAGCGCGCGCACACGTCGCCGGTGCCCGCGGGGGCGAACGGCACGACATAACGGATCGGCTTGGTGGGATAGGCCTGCGCGGCCGCACCGGCACTCATCAATGCAAGACCTGACCCCAGGGCCATTCCTGCACTCAGCGCAAGCGCCATGGCAATGGCACCGCTTCCTTGCCTTAACTTCATGATGCGACCTCCTCTAATAGCGTTCGTATGTGGGAACCATGTTCTTGTACTTCGCAACCAGCTTTTTCCAATTGGCGGGCAAGTTGATCTTCTTGGTGACGAAGGTCTCGTTGTTCGCCGAAGAACAGAGGAATCCCATGAAGCCCCCCGCGCCGCCCGCCACGATGATCTCGATGAACTTCGGATGGCTGATGATGGACATCGAATCCTGCGGATTGTTGGGTGTCATGTCCGGCCGCCCGTAAGCCAGGCTGTGATCGTAATAGGCGCGGTGCCGATAGGCCGGAACACGCGCATATTCGGCCACGAAGTTCTTGATCTTCTGCTTGGTCCAGCCGGCCTTGGCGAGCGCTTTGGCCTGCACCGGATTGAATATCAGGCAGGTCATGCCGCCTCTGCCCGGCTGCAGGTTGTAGATCATGCCGTCGAGTATTCCCTTGGCGTCCGAACCGTAGGGCAGCACCTGCGTGTAGCAATTCGGAAAGAACATCGTGACCCCGCTCGACTCCCTGCCGAGGTCGGTTCCCGAATTGTTTTCCACATGCAGCGGCGGCCAGGGGCTGTCCTCTTCGTTCTCGGCAAATACCAGGGAGTACTTCCCCGGATTGCCCAGCACGCCCATGTCCTCGATGCCCTTGCGGGCGCCGCCGATGTTCTTGATGACAAGGCCCATCGCCCGGCCGATGGCGGCGTTGGCGATGTCACCCGGGCTCATGGCGCCCGAGCCGCTGTTGAGGTGAATTTCCTTCCTGATGGGCCCGTTGATCATCCAGCAGGGCGCCCACGACCCGGTGCTCACGTTGTAAGTGGAAAAACGCGCGCCGTGATCGAGAATGGCATCCACGCAGGCGAGGATCACCGGAAAATGCACCGGCAAGGCGCCCGCCATCACCGCGTTGATGGCGATCTTCTCCACCGTGGCATAGCCCAGCCGCGGCACCAGCTTTCCCACCACGTGACCGGGCGGCAGATCGGTGCCGGTGAGCATCTCCGCCACGGCGTCTTCGGTGGGCGGCAGCAGCGGCAATCCGTCGCCCCAGCCGCGCTTGTAGAAAAAGCGGTTGACCTCCTCCAGTTGCCCCTTGAATACGATACGCGACGGCGTCTCCTTGACCTTGGGCGTTGGAGCAGCCTCCTCCGCGCTCAATGGTTTGGTCAATGCATCGATGATCTCGGGCAGCGCGAGGCGCATGCCTTCATCGGCTTCTTCCTGCGAACTGGACTCGCACGGCACCACCTCCGGCACGATTCTCACGGCCGGCATTCCCTTGCTTGACGCGGCAGACCGCCCGTCCGGCACAAAGCCCTCGTTCGCCAGTGCTACAGCGGGACGATGCAGATCCTCAATCGAAATGGCATCGTGGACGAGAAACTTCGTGCAGGAACCTCAATCGCCTACGGTGAGCGCGACCGCATCGACGCCCCGCACCCAGGCTTCGAATTTCTCCTTGCCGTGGGTGAGGATTTCGGGCGTATTGAAGACCGAGCACTTGTACCAGCTCGTTTTCAAGCTCGGATATTTGGCCTTCAGCCCGCGCTCCAGCGCCTCCAGCATCGGCACGGCGGCGCGCTTGCCATTGGCGAACAGGCCTATGGTTTTGCCTTCCAGCGACGCAAGCCGCTTGCTTATGCCGCGCGCGGGCACCGGATCGGCCTCCGGCCACGGACCGAGCACCTCATAGTCGGCGGCGCGTTTGGTGGTATCCAGCATGGGTCCTCCTTTTCCTGAAACAGTGCCGCAAAGGTATCACGAAGCCAGAGATGGCAATGATTCGGTTTGTCCGAACCGGGCACCCCGGCCTGTCACAATTTGTTTCAAATGTTATTGAACTACACGCCCGGAAACCCTATCTAACCGGGCATCGCGGTGCAGAGGGCTGCCGTGGCGAAGATTACCGGGGACACCGGTGCGACGTAACCCGTCCAGCCACGCTTTCAACCCCCGCAATTACCTATGAACAGGAGCAAATGATGACCAGTATCCGATTCGAGCGCATGGTAATAGTGCTGGGAGCGCTGACTTCTATCGGCGGCGCCGTCGCGACCTACACTTTTTCAACCGCCCACGCGGTAACCGCCCGCACGCCAGCGGCGGCGATTGCGTCAGCGCCCGCGGCCACCACCCAGGCCTTGCCGGATTTCGCCTCGATCGTGGTCCAGCATGGCCCGGCGGTGGTCAATATCAGCGTCTCCGGCACGCGCAAAACCAGCGGGCCGCAGATCGACCCCAACAGCCCGTTCTATGAATTTTTCCGCCAGTTCCAGGGTCCGCAGTCCGAAACACCGGTGCAGGGTCAGGGCTCGGGATTCATCGTGTCCTCTGACGGTGTCGTGCTCACCAACGCGCACGTGGTCGCCGACGCCAGGGAAGTCACCGTCAAGCTCACCGACCGGCGCGAGTTCACCGCCAAAGTGGTGGGTATAGACAAGGCCACTGACATTGCGGTGCTGCGCATTCAGGCGAACAATCTGCCCACGGTTAAAATCGGCGACTCGCGCCGCGCCCGGGTCGGCGAGTGGGTGCTGGCCATCGGCGCGCCCTTCGGCCTGGAGAACACCGTCACCGCGGGCATCATTTCGGCGAAATCCCGGGCGCTGCCGTCGGCCGATGGTTATGTGCCCTTTATCCAGACCGACGTGGCAATCAATCCCGGCAACTCCGGCGGCCCGTTGTTCAATCTTGCCGGCGAAGTGATCGGCATCAACTCCCAGATCTATTCCCGCAGCGGCGGTTATCAGGGATTGTCCTTTGCCATCCCGATTGAAACCGCGATGCGCGTCGAGCAGCAACTGGTCGCCACCGGCAAGGTGAGCCGCGGACGCCTGGGTGTCGCCATTCAGGAATTGAATGCCTCGCTGGCCGAGTCCTTCGGTCTGGACAAGGTGCAAGGCGCGCTGGTCAACAGCGTTGAGAAGGGTAGTCCGGCGGACAAGGCCGGTATCAAAGCCGGCGATGTCATTCGCAAGCTGAACGGCATCGAGGTCACTGCCTCTTCCGAACTGCCGCTCATTGTTTCGGAATTGAAGCCCGGCACGCAATCGAACCTTGAGATCTGGCGCGACGGCCGTGCACGCAATCTCACCGTCACCATCGGCGAGTTCCAGACGCCGGTCGCGGCGGCCGACAAGGCACCTGCTCAAGCTGGGCGGCTGGGCCTGGCGGTCCGGCCCCTCACGCCCGAGGAGCGCAAGCAGACCGAACTGAAAAGCGGCGTGGTGGTGGAAGAAGTCGCCGGCGCCGCGGCGAAAGCCGGAATCGAGCCCGGCGACGTGATCCTGCGCGCCAATGGCGCGGAAATCACCAATGCCGAGAGCCTGCGCGCGCAGATTGCAAAATCCGGCAAGCGCGTGGCGCTGCTGGTGCAGCGCGGCGAGCAACGCATGTTCGTTCCTGTGGAGCTCGGCTGATCACACCGCACTGATGTCACTGATAAGGGGCGCGCGGCGCCCCTTTGTCCATTCGCGGTCCGGCGGCGACTGGGTTAATCTCGCGCTTGCCCAAGGTTTAAAGCTGATTTCGCAGCAGGAGCGACACTTGTCCGCCGACTCGCATACCGCCACCGAAACCACCGCCGCTCCGGTCTGCGAACTGGTCCAATGCGACCGGCGCATGCCCTGGTTTCGCGTGCTGCGCGGGCACAACCACGTGTCCCCGGCGATGCAGATCAACTCCGAGGTTGATACACTGGGGCCGGAGCTGCTCGAATTCGTTCGCGAACTGGTTTGAACCTGCTCCATGAAATAATCCAATACCAGGATATAAATTATGCTGTAATGTACGTCAGTACTTGGTCTGCATAAACTAAAGTGTTTAATTTAAGCGGAACCGGGACCCCTTCCGGCTGATCGATTCAACCTTCAAGCGAGAAACCACCGTGGCCTTCCATGATTCAGCAATAATCGGTTTCGCCGAAACCAAGATAGTCGAGAAAAGCGAGCACGACGTCTGCGCGCTGGGCGCGGAGATTCTTGGCTCACTGATAAAAAGCACCGGCGTCGAGAAAGGCGCCATCGACGGCATGATCCTTTCCTCGTCGATGACCAGCGCCGGCAGCGTATTCTGGTCGCAACTGATGTCTGACGCGCTCGGACTGAGCCTGAATTTCTGCCAGACCGTGGATATCGGCGGCTGCTCGCCGGTCGGGGCGCTGGCGCGCGCCACCATGGCCATCGACTCGGGCCTGTGCGAATACGTGCTGTGCCTTTACGCCGATACCCAGTCGAGCGCCGACAATCGTCCGCCGAAACCCTTCCGGGTGGAATGGACCAGCGCGCTGGGCTACCTCGGACCGCCCGCCGGTTTCGGCCTGCTCACCCAGCGCTACGAGCATCAGTTCGGCCTGGATTACCGGGCGCTCGGAAAACTCGCCGTGACACAGCGCGGTCATGCGGTGCTCAACGACAATGCCTGCGAAAAGCTGCGCAAACCCATCACCGTGGACGATTATCTGAAATCGCGCATGATCGCCGATCCCATCCGCCTGCTCGATTGCGTGATGGTGTGCGACGGCGCGTCGGGCCTGCTGGTCACCAGCCGCAAGAATGCCGAGCGAAAAGGTTTTACCAAGGCCGTCATTCCGCTGGGATATGGCGAGCGCACCAACCATCGCATCAACGAAGCTATTGTCGATGTCACCGATACCGGCCATCGCGTCGCAGGCGAGGCCGCGTTCCGGCGCGCCGGGCTGAAGCCTTCGGACATGGGCTCGTTTCACCCCTACGACGATTTCATCATCGCCATGATGCTGCAGATGGAGATGCTGGGGTTCTGCAAACAGGGCCAGGGATGTGCTTACATCCGCGACAATGATTTCACCCACACCGGCAATCTCCCGCTGAACACCGGCGGCGGCCAGATCTCCGCCGGACAGGCCGGGCTCGCGGGCGGCGGCACCAACCTCATCGAGGGCGTGCGGCAACTGATGGGAGAAGGCGGCAAGCGCCAGGTCGCCAACCGGAAGACCGCCCTGGTCACCGGTATCGGCGGAATTCCCTACGGCCGCAACTGGACCACCAGTGCGGTCATGATCCTTTCTTCAGATGCGTGAGGGAGCAGCCATGACACAGTTGAACGACACCTCCAAAGTCGACCGCGAGCCCCCCACTCCGCTCAGCTATACCAGGCCGTTCTGGGACGCCACGCGCGAGAAAAAGCTGCTGCTGCAATTCGACAAGCGCAACAGCCGCTACCAGTTCTATTGGCGGCCCGTGAGCATTTACGACGGTCTGGGCGATCTGGAAGCGCGCGAAGCCGCCGGCACCGGCGAGATCTTCAGCTTCACCATCGCGGAGCGCTCGCGCCCCCCGTTCCAGGGGCACGAGCCCTTCGCCATCGCCATGGTCACCCTGAAAGAAGGGGTGAACATCATGGCCAACGTCATCAACTGCACGAGCGAGGAATTGCGCATCGGCCTGCCGGTGAAACTGTGCTGGCTGCCGCTGAAAAACGGCGCCAATCTGCCGGCGTTTGAGCCGGTGCGCTGAACGCTCCAGGCCAATCCGGCCTGAATGCGGAAGCTGCGGAGCGTATCGCGAGTCGGCGGAAAAGCGTTACGCGGATCGATGATGAAAATCCTGCTCACGGGCAAGAACGGACAAGTGGGATTTGCGCTGCAGCGCTCCCTGGCCGCATTGGGCGAAGTCGTTGCGCTCGGCCATGCCGAATGCGATCTTGCCGACCAGGCCGCCATCGGGGGATGGATACGCAAAGTCAAACCGGACATCATCGTCAACGCGGCGGGCTATACGGACGTGGACAAGGCGGAGGCGGAGATTGCCAAAGCCATGGCGGTGAATGCCCGGGCACCCGGGGTCATCGGCGAGGAGGCCGCGCGCTTGGGCGCCTGTGTCGTTCATTACTCCACGGATTATGTCTTTGATGGAACGAAGACGGCGCCTTATGCCGAGAACGACGCAACCAATCCCTTGAGCGTATATGGCCTTAGCAAGCGCGACGGCGAACTGGCGCTTCAGGCCAGTGGTGCAAGGCA
This sequence comes from Betaproteobacteria bacterium RIFCSPLOWO2_02_FULL_62_17, assembly GCA_001770355.1. Lineage (GTDB taxonomy): Bacteria > Pseudomonadota > Gammaproteobacteria > Burkholderiales > SG8-39 > 2-02-FULL-62-17. The sequence continues at coordinate 13,478 of MEQV01000318.1, read as the reverse complement.
TCTGATTTTCCGGACCAGCTGGGTAGTCGGAGCGCATGGCGACAACTTCGCCAGGACCATTCTTCGTCTTGCCGCCGAGCGCGACAGACTCGAGGTGGTCGCCGACCAGATTGGCGCTCCGACCCCCGCCGCGCTGCTGGCCGAGTCAACGGCGCAGTTGCTGCGGCAAATGCAGCGCGAAGGCTCGGATGGCTTTGCGTTTGGCCTGTACCACCTCGTGCCATCGGGCGAGACCACCTGGCACGAATACGCCTGTTTTGTCCTCGACGCGGCCGCGCGGGCGGGAAAAACACTCAAACTCAAACCGCGAGACGTCAAGGCCATTACTACCGCGGAGTACCCCACGGCCGCGAAACGGCCCGCGAACTCACGACTTGATACCACCCTCTATCGCCGCACATTCGGCCTGGAACTGCCATCCTGGCAGTCAGGCGTTCAGAAAATTCTCCGGGAAATACTCCAGAACCCATGAGCGCCCGCAAGGGCCTCACTTAGGGAAACACTGAACAAGCGTTTATTCAACGGAAAGCACCCAGAGTGTTTCCTCTGAAGTGGGGGATATACAAGGGGGCACGGCCCCCTTGTTCAGTACTTCCTTAGTACGGTGGACCGCCTACAAACGGCGGCTCGCGTCCCACCAGCGATTCAAGCAGGATCAACTCGGCATCGGTGTGGTTGATCACCGGCGCCTTGGGCATCATCTTGTCCTCGGGCATCGAGCTGTCGGCGTAGATGTAGCGCGGCTGCTCATGATGCTTGGTGGTGATGGTCTCGCTCATCTTGGGCATGCCGCGCGGCGCGACCACCACGGTGCCGTAGCAGGTGCACACATAGGTGCGCTTCGCCTCGGCTTCGAGGTAAAGGCCGGTGCCGCGTATGCCCACCGTCGCGGTGGGCGTCTCCAGGCGCCGTGCACCGCTCGAGAATACCGACAGCAGCCTGCCTGTCGCGAGCCGCAATACGTCGGCAAAAATGTCGTTTCCGGCGGTTTCCACGCGGCTCGAGGCACGCAGCATGAATGCGTCCTGCCCGATGACAAATACCGCCTGACTGCGCGTGCCGGTCTGCACCGTGTCGCCCGGATTGACCGCTTGCCCGCGGCGCGCCGGCTTGCCGTTGACGCGCACATTGCCTTGGAAGCGAACCATGCCGGGCGGGCGCTTGCCCTGCGCCAGCGCCTCGCGCACGCTGGCGAACCCCACGGCGATGGCGGATGCGGAAACCGCTTTGAGGATGAGGCGGCGCTGCTTGCCCTGCCTGAGAGTCTTATCCATCGGTTTTCTTCTCCTGTCTATGCCTGCCATGACCCGACATTTCAGCGCCGGCCTCGGGCCCGAGCTGCCGGTAGAAATACAGCGATGACAAGGATATCAGCGCCGCCACCGCGAAGGCAGGCATAAAATCCGCGGCAACGATGTGTTCATGACCCTGCAGGACGCTGGAAAGTTCCAGCGCGTAAGCGCCTACTGCCACGCCCACGCTTTGCGAGACGCGCTGCGCCATGCTGGCGAAGCTGGTGGCGTTGCCCATGTTTTCCCGGTTGACGTCGGCGTAGGCGATGGTATTGGTGCAGGTGAACTGCAGCGCGCGAAAGCAACCCGTCACCATCAGCACCGCAGCGATGAAGGTATGCGAGGTCTGCGCCGTGAACAGTCCAAAACCGATGATGACCATCGAGGACCCGATGGCGTTCCAGGTAAGAACCCGCCGGAAACCCACTTTCCCCAGAATGAACACCGTCAGCGTGCGTATCGACAAGGCGCCGATCGCGCTGAAGCAGGTGATGAGCCCGGATTCCACCGGACTCAAGCCGAAGCCCAGTTGCAGCATCAGCGGCAGCAGAAACGGAAGCGTTCCGGTACCGATACGAAACAATGTGCCGCCCACCACGCCGGCACGGAAGGACGGAAGCCGCAGCATATCGAGCCTGAGTACCGGGTGGGGCGCGCTCTGCGCATGGCGCCAATAACCGTAAAGCGAAAGAAATCCCACCACCATGCAGGCGACAATCGCCGCGCCCGGCAGCAGATGCCCCCCCAACGCCGAAAGGCCCAGCAGGATCGTGGACAGGCCCAGTCCCGAGTACACCAGGCCACGGCCATCCAGCGCCGGGACCTGTGCTTCACGGTGATTGGGTATGAACACAAAAATCAGCACCAGGCCCAGGATGCTCACCGGCACATTGATCAGAAAAATGCCGCGCCAATTGAAGTACTCGGTGATCACTCCGCCCAGGGGCGGGCCGAGTATCGGCCCGAGCATGGCCGGCATGGTGAGATAGCTCATCGCCTTCACAATGCCCGATTTGGGCACCGAGCGCATCAGAATCAGCCGGCCGACCGGCACCATCATCGCTCCGCCAATTCCCTGGAAAAAGCGCGCCAGCACAAACTCCGTCAGCGATCCGGAAAATGCGCACCACAGCGAGCCCGCCATGAAGGTCACCATCGCAGCGGCGAACACCGTGCGCGCGCCGTATCGGTCGGCCACCCAGCCGCTGATCGGAATGAATATCGCAAGACTGATAAGATACGAAGTGATCGCAAGTTTCAGGGAGAGGGGGTTCTCGCCCAGGTCCGCGGCAATCGCCGGCAGCGCCGTGGCGAGCACCGTCGAATCCATGTTCTCCATGAACAGGGCACAGGCGACGATCAGCGGGATGAGGATGGCGCGGGGCATGCTTGCTGCGGGGGATGGTTTTCAATAGTAACGTATGACCGCCGCGAAATCGCCAATCGCCCCTGGGGCACCGGGTTTTCCGGGCTTACCCGGAAATCGCGCGGCAGTTTCGATACCATGAGGCTCCTGTTGCAGTACCATCAGCATTCACTCAACAAAGGGCATCACCATGAACGAATCCGCGCCTCCCGCAGCAGCCGCGGCCAAGGCCGCTGGCGGTCCAGACCTGGCCGAGCTCATTTACGTGGAGCTTATCGGGCGCGCCTTCATGCGCGTTGAAAACGCCGCGAGCGTCAAGCCGGACGGGGCAACGCTCGCCAAGCTGAGCCTCGATCTTGCGGCGGCCTATTTCAAGGAAAAGCAGGCATCGCTTGCCGCGCTCGGCCCCAAGAACGTCGGCTACGAGATGCAGCTCGACGACTTGGCGAAGTGGGACAAGAAATAATTTTTTCGTGTATAGTCCGCGCCCAAGTTTGCGTATCGCCTCATCCGGTTAGCGTCGCAGCTGTTTCGCGGATCCCTCCGGGCTCCCGAACTTTCGAGAAGCATTGAATCTGCCTGTACCGGCGGAAGGCTCGATCTTCCCAGGCCGATCTCGGGAGAACACCATTACGACATCGTTCGAAAATCTCGGCTTGTCGGCCTAGTTGCTGCGCGCTATAGCGGAGCAGGGATACACGGATCCCACCCCCATCCAGGCACAGGCCATTCCCCTGGTGCTCGCCGGACGCGATCTCCTCGCGGCGGCACAGACCGGCACCGGCAAGACCGCTGGCTACACGCTTCCCATCCTGCAGCGCCTGGCGGCGGCGGGGGATCATGCGCAGCGGGAACACGGCCAGCAGGATCACAGCCGGCGGCCTCGGGTCCTGGTTCTGGTGCCCACGCGCGAACTGGCCGCGCAAGTGCACGCCTGCGTGCGCAACTACGGCCGCCACCTGCATCTGCGCTCGGCGGTGGTATTCGGCGGGGTCAGCATGAACAATCAGATCGACGAGCTTGGACGCGGCATTGACATCGTGGTCGCCACGCCGGGGCGCCTGCTCGACCACGCAGCGGAGCAAACCATCGATCTGGGCGGAATCACCACGCTGGTGCTCGATGAAGCCGATCGCATGCTCGACATGGGATTCATCCACGACATCCGCCGCGTGCTGGCGCTGCTGCCTGCTGCGCGCCAGAACCTGCTGCTCTCGGCCACGTTCTCGGATGAAATTCGCCAGCTTGCGGGAACCCTTCTTCGCGACCCCGTCACTGTCGAGGTCGCGCCGCGCAACACGCCGATTGAACTGATTGCACAGGTGGCGCACCCGGTGGACAGGGATCGCCGGCGCGCGCTGCTTGGCCATCTGATCAAGTCAGGCGATTGGCGCCAGGTGCTGGTGTTCACGCGCACCAAGCACGGCGCGAACCGCCTCGCCGAACAACTCACCCGGGACGGCATCGACGCCGATGCCATCCACGGCAACAAGACCCAGGGCGCGCGCACCCGCGCGCTCAAGCGCTTCAAGGAAAGCGGGTTGCGGGTTCTGGTGGCTACCGACATCGCCGCGCGCGGCCTGGATATTGAAGGCCTGCCGCACGTGGTGAATTACGACCTGCCCAACGTCCCCGAAGACTACGTGCACCGCATCGGCCGCACCGGGCGCGCCGGCAGCAATGGCGAGGCAGTGGCGCTGGTATGCGGCGAGGAACGGGAGTTGCTCGCCGAAATCGAAAAGCTGATGAAACGCCAGGTCGAGAAAAAGATCATCGAGGGCTTCGAGCCCGGCGCGGACTATGAAACCGCGCGCTTCGATCCCGACCACGCACGCGGCCGCGGACCGGAATCGCAGGGCAATGGTCAAGGCAAGCGCCGGCCCGAAGGACAGCGCAACCCGCCCCAGGCGCCGCGCAATCCAGCCCGCCGCGAGGAGCCGCGCAGGGCACGCCCACCGGGACAGCGCGGCCCCAATCGGGCACAGCCGGGTGCCGATGCGGTCGTTACCGACTTGTATCGCGCCAATGATTTCATCGATGACGAGGATATCGACAGCAGAATCGACGGCAACCGCATCGATTACCGCGGCACCGGCGCCACGCGCGGAGGCAACGATTCCCGCAATGGCCGCGGGCCGAGGTCCGCCCCCGTGCTGCAGGGCCCGATGACCTCCCGCGGACAGCCCGTCGCCAGCCAAAACCGTCCGCTGGAGCCACATGAGTCGCGCCTGCACGAGTACGCCACCCGTCCGCAGAACGGCGATAAGCCTGGTGGCAGGCGCCGCAACGGGGTTCGACTCGCCGGATTGCCGCGCGATGACGACTGACGCCCACGACTCAATCCCCTCTCCCGCCGGGAGAGGGCCCGATGCTTAGGAAAAGCCTCCATGCGTGACCCGGTACCGCAAAGCATTCGTCTCGAAGACTACGCACCGCCGCCGTTTCTCATCGACAGCGTGGATCTTGATTTCGCGATAGCGGAAGCATTCACCACAGTACGCGCGCGCCTGGCGATGCGGCGCAATCCGGCGGCGCATGCGGCGCAAACACCCCTTACTCTGGACGGCGAGGATCTGGTTTTCGAATCGGCGGCGATCGATGGCCGCGCGCTCGCCGCCGGTGAGTATTCACTGGTTGCGAAAAAACTCATCATCCCGCAGGTGCCCGAGAGCTTCGTCCTCGAAACCGCATGCCGCATCGAACCGCGCAACAACACGCAGTTGAGCGGCATGTACGCATCGAAGGACGGGTTTTTCACCCAATGCGAGGCAGAAGGCTTTCGCCGCATCACCTGGTTTCCCGACCGGCCGGATGTGATGTCGAAGTACTCGGTCACCCTGCGTGCCGACCGCGAAAAGTATCCGAATCTGCTCTCCAACGGCAACCTGGTGGATAGCGGTACTGAAACCGATGGCGGAGTTGAAACCGATGGCGGAACGCGCCATTGGGCGCGCTGGGAAGACCCGTTTCCCAAACCCTGCTACCTGTTCGCGCTGGTGGCGGCCAGACTCGATGTGCTCGAAGACAGCTTCGTCACGCGCTCGGGCGTGAACAAGCGCCTCGCAGTTTTCGTCGAACCCGGCAAGCTCGACCAGTGCGGCCATGCCATGCAGGCCTTGAAAAAAGCCATGAAATGGGACGAGGACGTGTTCGGACTGGAACTCGATCTGGACCAGTACATGATCGTCGCCGTGGGCGACTTCAACATGGGCGCGATGGAGAACAAGGGCCTCAACATCTTCAACACAAAATATGTCCTCGCGCGCCCCGACACCGCCACCGACACCGATTACATGAACATCGACCGGGTGGTGGCGCACGAGTACTTCCACAACTGGACCGGCAACCGCGTGACCTGCCGCGACTGGTTTCAGTTGTCGCTGAAGGAAGGCCTGACGGTATTCCGCGACCAGGAGTTCGGCGCCGACATGTATTCGCGCCCGGTGCAGCGCATCCAGGAAGTGCGGGCACTGCGCGCCGCGCAATTCCCCGAGGACGCGGGCCCGATGGCGCATCCGGTGCGTCCGCAGTCCTATATCGAGATCAGCAATTTCTACACCGCCACCGTCTACGAAAAGGGCGCGGCGGTGGTGCGCATGATCCACACGCTGATAGGACCCGAGAATTTCCGTAAAGGCATGGACCTGTACTTCGCGCGCCACGACGGCCAGGCCGTGACCTGCGACGAATTCGCGCAGGCCATGGCCGACGCCTCGGGCACTGATCTCACCCAATTCAAGCGCTGGTACGCCCAAGCGGGCACGCCGGTGATCGACGCGCGCGGCGCATACGACGCCGCGGCAAAGACGTATACGCTGACGCTCGCGCAATCCTGCCCGCCCACGCAATACGAGTTGAGCCAGAAGGATGCGCCTCCAAAACAGGTCTTTCACATCCCTTTTGCGCTCGGCTTGGTGGGGCCGGATGGCGCCGACCTGCCCCTGCAGCTTGAAGGCGAACCGTCCGCCTCCGCGGGCCGGCGCGTGCTCTCGTTGCGACAGAAAACAGAAAAGTTTGTATTCATCAACGTCACCGCGATGCCGGTGCCCTCCTTGCTGCGCGATTTCTCCGCGCCGGTCATCCTGCGCCACCCATACGGCGAAGCGGATCTGGCGCATCTCATGGCGCACGACGCGGACTCCTTCAATCGCTGGGAGGCCGGGCAGCGGCTGGCGGTGATGGTGCTGCTCAAGAATATCGCGGCAATCAAGAGAAGCTCCATGCCCGCGGTGCCCGGCGCGCTGTTGCGCGCCTTCGGCAAGCTGCTCGACGATTCCACGCGCGATCCGGCCTTCGCCGCCGAGGCCCTCGCGCTGCCCTCCGAGACCTACCTCGCCGAGCAGATGGAAGTGGTCGATCCCGAGGCTATCCTCGCGGCGCGCGTGCACCTGCGCCGCGCGCTCGCGCATGCCCTGCGCGAAAAGCTGCTCGCGGCCTTCGCTGCGCACGCCGGCAGCGGCCCTGATAGTCAACCGCGCGGCCAAGAGCTTGCCGCGCTGCTTCCAGCAGCCGGCGCGAGCTTTATGCGACGGCGGTCTTATTCTCCGGACTCGTTATCGGCCGGCCGGCGCGCGCTGCGCAACCTGGCGCTGGGCTACCTGATGGAACTGGAGCTGCCCGAGATCCGCCGCCTGTGCGTTGAGCAGTTCCAGCGCGCCGACAACATGACCGATGCCATGGGGGCCCTGTCCACGCTGGCGCAGTTCGATTGCCCGGAACGCGCCGCGGCGCTGGATGCCTTCTATGCCAAGTGGAAAGACGAACCGCTGGTAGTCGACAAATGGCTGT
>MEQV01000318.1:5762-5958 GCA_001770355.1 Betaproteobacteria bacterium RIFCSPLOWO2_02_FULL_62_17 | reverse complement strand
TCGACATCCGCAATCCGAACAAGGTGTACGCGCTGATCCGCGGCTTCTGCGCCAACCCGGCGCGCTTTCACGCGGCCGACGGCGCGGGTTACGCCTTCGGCGCGGACAAGATCATTGAACTTGACCGCCTCAATCCGCAGGTGGCGGCGCGCATAGCGCGCGCCTTCGACCGCTGGAGGAAGTTCGATGCCGGCCG
>MEQV01000318.1:5511-5627 GCA_001770355.1 Betaproteobacteria bacterium RIFCSPLOWO2_02_FULL_62_17 | reverse complement strand
AAAGGAGGACGACATGTTTCGCATTCGATCATTGGCAATATTTGTGCTGAGCCTTGTGCTGCCCGTCGCCGCGGCAGCGCAGTCCTTTCCATCGAAACCCGTGCGCATCATCGTGC
>MEQV01000318.1:4781-5452 GCA_001770355.1 Betaproteobacteria bacterium RIFCSPLOWO2_02_FULL_62_17 | reverse complement strand
CAGGTGGTGGTCGAAAATCGCGCCGGCGCAACCGGCACCATCGGCTACAGCGCCTGCGCCGCCGCCAGCGACGGCTACACCATCTGCATGGCGACCACCGACCTCATGATCCTGCCGCATCTGATGAAGCTGCCTTTCAACCTGGACCAGGACATCGCGCCGATCACCCAGTTGCTCTACTTCCGCCAGTTCCTCATCGCGAACTCGCGTACCCCCTACAACAATTTCCGGGAGATGGTCGAGCACGCGCGCGCCAATCCCGGCAAGATCAACTTCGGCTCCTTCGGCGAAGGCGGCGGCGCGCATCAGTTGATCGCGGTAATCAACCAGCAGATGGGCATCAACGTCGTGCACGTGCCCTACAAAGGCAGCGGTCCGGCACTGCAGGGGGTGCTGGGCGGCGAAGTGGACATGGCCGTGGCGGTAGCGCCTACCGCGGGACCGCTGTTGAAAGCCGGCAAGATCAAGGTGCTGGCGGTGAATGGCGATGCGCCCATGCCCGAATTTCCCGGCATCGGCACCTACCGCGCGCAGGGCTTCGCGCTGGATGTAAAGAACTGGTGGGGCGTGGTCGGTTCGGCCAAGGCACCGAAGGACCACATCACGCGCCTCAATCGCGACATCGTCAAGGTGATCGGCGATGCCGAGTACCGCAGGAAATTCATGGAGGC
>MEQV01000318.1:3020-4675 GCA_001770355.1 Betaproteobacteria bacterium RIFCSPLOWO2_02_FULL_62_17 | reverse complement strand
TATCGCGGCGAGTAAGCGGGTGCCTTGCATAGGATGCGTGTTTTTACGCAAATCCGCCCTGCGAATGCGTAGATGAGCGGGTATGGTCAGTCAGCACGGCGCTATACAATTTAACGCCTGCATACCGATTCCGAAGCGCGATATTTTGCGAGGGTATCGGCAGAATACAAATCGGCAAGCGCACGCAACTGCGGCTGGTTTCCGCCAAAGGCTCATGGCGCTTTGTGGAATGCCAGGGCAATCCGGTGCGAGACGAGTCGGGAAAAACCAAAATGATCGTATTGGTTTCCCACGACCGCTCGGAGTTCCTGGAATCCGTGCACTAGCCTGCGTCGTTTTCGCGAAAATCAGCCGACCGCCTGACGGGATTTTCCGCCCGTGCATCGGCGCAATTTCCCGGATTGCCGGGCCAATCTCAAAAGGAGTTCTGAAATGAGCGAACGCATGCAAGAGATCGTGGTTGTTGACGTGAAGATTCCCTTCTGGTCAATGGTCGTACTGATGGTCAAATGGGCCATCGCGGCGATACCGGCGGCGATCATTCTGTTTCTGCTTGTCGCTGTTCTGATGTCGGTATTCGCCGGCACCTTCCACTGGCAATCCTTCGGCAGGCAGATGATGTAACCGGATGCCTCAAGACCGCAACACGGTCTTCGCCGGCGTCCTTCTTTAACCGTGCACGACGGCAAGCCCGATTCAGGCAGACACCAGCCGAATGCAGGTGATCTCCGACGGCGCCCAAAAACGCTTGGGTGGTCCCCAGTAACCGGCGCCGCGGCTGGTGTAGACCCACAGCTTGTCCACCCGGTGCAAGCCCGCGGTGAAAGGTTGCTGCATCCGCACCAGGAACATCCAGGGCGCGAACTGTCCGCCATGGGTGTGTCCAGACAACTGCAAATCAAACCCGGCGCGCGCCGCTTCGAACGCCGAACGCGGTTGATGCGCGAGCAGGAGCTTCATTCCCGCGCGGACGGGCGCTCCGGCGATGGCGGCGGCGGGATCGCTCTTTTGCGCGGGGTCGAAATATTCCGCGTGGAAGTCGCTGACCCCGGCGACCACCATTGACGCCCCGCGGTGATCGAGCACCACGTGCTCGTTCATGAGCACGCGCAGGCCCAGGCGCTCAATCTCCACCAGCCAGCCATGCACGCCCGAGTAGTACTCGTGATTGCCGGTGACGAAGAAGCTGCCATGGCGCGCCGCAAGCCGCGAGAGCGGCTCCAGGTGCCAGGCCAGTTCGCCGACGCTGCCATCGACCATGTCGCCAGTCACGGCGATCAGATCGGCCTCGAGCGCATTGACCGCCTCGACAATGGCGTCGAGGTAGCCGCGCTTGATGGTCGGGCCGACATGCACGTCGGTAATCTGCGCGATGGTGAAGCCGTGCAGCGGCCCTGGCAGCCCGTCTATGGCCACCTCCACGCTGCGCACCGCCGCGCGGCGCCGCGCATTGACGAAGCCCACAGCAGTGAGTGCCAGCGCAAGCAGCGGCACGGCAATGGCGCTCCAATGACGAAAACTGCGTAAACCGCCTTCTATGGCGATCACAAGACCGGCGGCGGCGCCCGCCAGCAGGCAAAGATCGCGCACGACAGTCAGCACCAGCACCGAGGAGAACAGCCCCATCGCCACGAAGCCCACCCAGGCGAGCCGGT
>MEQV01000318.1:0-2925 GCA_001770355.1 Betaproteobacteria bacterium RIFCSPLOWO2_02_FULL_62_17 | reverse complement strand
AATGCAGTCAGCGGCAGGTCGGGCAGCAGGCGCAGGCCGACGTACAGATGCAGCAGCGGGACCAGCGTGAACAGGCGGCGGATCACCCGCGGACCTCAGGCAAATTGTTCGTTCGCACCGAGCAAGCGCCACTTCCCCACTGGCAGGTTGCCGAGCATCACTTTGCCGATGCGCACGCGCTTGAGACCCAGCACCTCCAGGCCGACCTGCTCGCACATGCGGCGTATCTGGCGCTTTTTTCCTTCGCGCAGGATGACGCGCAATTGGTCCTCGTTCTGCCAGTCGACTTTCGCCGGGCGCAGCGCCTTGCCGTCGAGCGAGAGGCCATGGTTCAAGCGCCGCAGGTCTTCGGCTGGCAGGCTGCCTGAGCGGGTGCAGCGTACCCGCACCAGGTATTCCTTTTCGATTTCGGAGTCATCGCCGATCAGCAGCTTGGCGATGCGCCCGTCCTGGGTCATCACCAACAGTCCGGTCGAATCGATATCGAGGCGCCCCGCGGGCGCGAAACCCCAAAGGTCCTGGCGCCGCAGCGGCCCCGCGGGTGCACTGTTGCTCGCCGGTTTCGCGAAGCCACGCGCGGCTGGCGCCGCCGCGCCGGCAGCTTCTGCCGCGCCGCGCGCCTTTCCGGTGAACACCCTGGCCTCGTGCCACTGGTTCTCCAGCGTCACCAGCACCGACGCGGGCGTATGCCCTTCTTCGGCCTGCCCGCTGACATAACCGATGGGCTTGTGCAGGATCACGGTGAGGCGCCGCGCCTGCTCCTTGCGCGCGCGCGCGTCGATGCTGATTGCCTGGTGCGGCAGCACCTTCAGGCCGAGGATCGCCACGGCGCCATCCACCCGCACCCAGCCGCGCTCGATCCACTCGTCGGCTTCGCGGCGCGAGGCAAGGCCCAGTTCGCTCATGCGCTTGGACAGGCGTATCGGTTCGGAATCGCTCATGCTGGCAATATCTTCGCGCTTAGTTGACTTCTATCGCGAAACGGCGCCGCAGAGGGCAGCATTCCAGCAACGATAGCGCGCAAGCATAGCCCAAAATCTTGAAGATAATTTTCAACAATTCATTTATTGGCGTACCTTTCCAGCCAATAGAATTATCTGATTTGGCAATTATCGTAGCAGCTACTTCCACAAATCCACCGGCTGGCCGCGCTCGCGCATCTGCTCGGCGCGCGACTGGATGAAGCGCTGCAGGCTGGGTTCCTTGCGGTAGGCGCCGGAGGACACGTAGTCAAACGATGCGGCAAGGTGAAACGGCCGCACATAGGCCTCGACGCGCAACACCTCGCGTCCGGTCTCGCCGAAGAAAACGATGGTCGGGGTGTAGGCGATCTTCAGTTCTCGCGCCCAGGCATCGGCGCTGGTTTTTCTGCCGTCGGGCCGGATGAGTTCGGTGCGCTCGCCCAGCGCGAAGCGCGCGACGTCGAACTGCGCGAGCTGTTTGGCCACCGCGGGGCGCTGGAAACCTTCGCGGTGCATTTCGTCGCAGCCGGAGCAGGAACGCGCCTCGAACACCACCGCCAAGGGCTTGCCGCGCGGCTTGCGCGTCAGGATGTAGGGCGGTTTCATGAAAAACGGCTCGTCGTGCAGCGTCTCGCTGGCGGCTTCCTTTACCGAGGTTCGCATGTAATCGGCGAATGACTGTTTTTTCTCCAGGCGTCCGGCCACGTAATCGAGCGCCGCCTCCATGCGGTGCGGCGGGTAATAGCCGTTCAGGCGCGCCGCCATGCCGCCCTTTTCATCCAGCAGGAACAGCGTGGGGGTGAACTGGACCTTCATGCGTTTGGCGAAATCCTTTTCGCGTTCGACCTTGCCGTCGATCCAGGTCACCTCGCGGTCGCCCCACACATTCAAGGCAATGGCGACGAAATTCCTGCGGGTCTTATCGACGATGCGCGGCTGCGTGAAACTTGTCTGCATCAGTTCGGTGCAATAGGGGCAGCCATCCTGGCCGAAGTAAACAAGCACCCGCTTGCCCTGTCTGGCGGCGTCGCGCAGGTCCTCGCGAAAGTCGAGGAAGGTTTCGGCGAACCATTTTGGAATATCAATGGCGTAGGGCGCGACCGCCTGCGCCTGCGCGGCCGGCACCTGGGCAATCGTCCACAACAACAGGAACAGCAGGCGCATGAGACGCTCGTAAATGTCCGAGGCGGGAAATTCTACCCTTCGCCCTGTTACGTCAAGACAACAATTCTTCGGCGGCAAGGCTTTGCCGGGAAAAGGGTTATTCGCCCCGCTGCATAGATCGAAACCCTTGAATTTCATGTTCAGGGAACCCATATACCGCCACAATGGTCAAAGCCTCCAAGGCGGCGCCTGCGGCCGTTAAAATCGCGCGGTACCTCGCGCATATCTGAAAAGGTTGAAAAATGAAACGGATTGTCCTGTTCCTGGTGACCAACATAGCCGTGATGCTGGTGCTGTCCATCGTCCTCTCCGTGCTCGGGCTGGACCGCTTCCTCACGGAAAATGGCATCAACTACCAGATGCTGCTGGGCTTCTCGCTGGTGGTGGGCTTCGGCGGTTCCATTTTCTCGCTGCTCATCTCCAAGCCGATGGCCAAGTGGTCCACCGGCGCGCGCGTCATCGATGGGTCGGAAGGTTCCACCGAATACTGGCTGGTGCAGACGGTGCATACGCTGGCCGACAAGGCCGGCATTGGCCACCCCGAAGTGGCGGTCTACGAAGGCGAGCCCAATGCCTTTGCCACCGGCGCCTTCAAGAACGACGCGCTGGTCGCGGTTTCCACCGGCCTGCTGCAATCGATGAGCCGCGAGGAAGTCGGGGCAGTGCTGGGCCATGAGATCGGCCACGTCGCCAACGGCGACATGGTCACCCTCACCCTGATCCAGGGGGTGGTGAATACCTTCGTGATATTCCTGTCGAGGGTCATCGGCTACTTCGTGGACAAGGCCATCTTCAAGAC
>MEQV01000317.1:5655-5782 GCA_001770355.1 Betaproteobacteria bacterium RIFCSPLOWO2_02_FULL_62_17 | reverse complement strand
TGTCCTTCGCGCTTCGCGGCACGGCAGCGGCCAGGGTCTGGCCGGGCAGGACGCTTTCCACCTCGACCACCGCGCTGCCGCTGCCGATATAGCCGAGCTTCCACGCTGCGGTCCACGAGAGATCGAT
>MEQV01000317.1:4206-5643 GCA_001770355.1 Betaproteobacteria bacterium RIFCSPLOWO2_02_FULL_62_17 | reverse complement strand
ATGGAAGGGGCCGCGGTCATTGACGCGCACCACCACCGACCTGCCGTTGGCCGGATTGCTGACGCGGACATAGGACGGGATCGGCAGCGTCGGATGCGCGGCGGTCATGCCGTACATGTCGTAAGGCTCGCCGCTGGAGGTCTTCTGGCCATGGAACTTGCGCCCGTACCAGCTGCCGATGCCGCGCGCCCGGTAGGGCTGCAGCGTGCGCAGCGGCACGTAGTCGCGGCCGAACACCGAGTAGGGCTTGTTGGCGAAACGGTGCAGCGGCTCCGGCTTCGGCACCGCATCGGGAATCGCGTCGATGTCGTCCGGCACCTGGTCGCCGGGTCCGTCGTCCTGGTAGAAACCGCCGCTGTACTTGATCACCGGCGCCGGCTTTTTCGCCGTGCCGCCGGGAGTTGGCGCTGGTGGCACGGCGACCGCGGGCGCCTCGGCGCGGTCGATCACCGGGCGCGGCGCCTGGGTGCCGCAGGCGGCGACCAGCAAAGACAAAATCAAAGGCGCAAGGCGCTTCACTTCTGCACCAGCATGCGGTTGCCGTGGATCGACATCAGGATACCGATGCCGATGAACAGCGTGACCAGGGCCGTGCCGCCGTAGCTGATCAGCGGCAGCGGCACGCCGACCACGGGCAGGATGCCGGAGACCATGCCCATGTTGACGAAGGCATAGGTGAAGAAAATCATGGTCACGGCGCCGGCCAGCAGGCGCGAAAACAGCGTCGCCGCATTGGCTGCGATCAGCAGGCCACGGCCGATCAGCAGCGCGTAGAGCAAGAGCAGCAGCAGGTTGCCGAGCAGGCCGAACTCCTCGGAGAACACCGCGAAGATGAAGTCGGTATGGCGCTCGGGGATGAACTCCAGCTGCGCCTGGGTACCTTCCCGCCAGCCCTTGCCGAAGATGCCGCCGGAGCCGATCGCAATGGTCGACTGGATGATGTGGAAGCCCTTGCCCAGCGGATCCTTTTCCGGGTCCAGCAGGGTGATGATGCGATTCCTCTGGTAGTCGTGCAGCATGGTCCAGGCCAGCGGCGCCGCCGCGGCCGCCGCGACGACCATGCCGATCATGATCTTCCATGACAGTCCGGCGAAGAAGATCACATAAAAGCCGGCTGCCAGCACCAGGACGGCCGTGCCCAGGTCGGGCTGGCGCGCAATCAGGGCCACCGGCAGCAGCAGCATGAAGGCGGCGATGGCGTAGTCGCGCAGGCGCGGCATGGCTTCGCGCTGCTGGAAGTACCAGGCCAGCAAGAGCGGCATGGCGATCTTCATCAATTCCGACGGCTGCGCACGCATGAAGCCGAGATTGAGCCAGCGCCGCGCGCCCTTCGACACATCGCCGAACAGGGCCACGGCGATCAGCAGCAGCAGGCCGGCCAGATAGATCGGCACCGCCAGGTGCATCAGGCGCTGCGGCGGCACCTGGGCCGCAATC
>MEQV01000317.1:3944-4187 GCA_001770355.1 Betaproteobacteria bacterium RIFCSPLOWO2_02_FULL_62_17 | reverse complement strand
CCGCGACATTGACCAACTGCGTATTGAGCCGCTCCGGCGAGGCGCTGCCCATCATGCCCACGGCGAGCAGCAGCAGCAGGCCGGCGATCAGCATCAGCGGCCCGTCGATCGGCGCGATCAGGCGCTGAAGAAGATCGCGAATCCTGGCCAGGCCGATGTCGTGGTTCATTCCGCGTCCTCCTCCACGGCGGCCTCGTCGACCGGGGCGGGCGCCTGCGGCCGCTTGCCGAGCAGATAGTAGTC
>MEQV01000317.1:3777-3929 GCA_001770355.1 Betaproteobacteria bacterium RIFCSPLOWO2_02_FULL_62_17 | reverse complement strand
AGCCGCCGTTTTCGACCAGCACGGCAAGGGCAATCCTGGGCTGCTCGGCCGGTGCGAAGGCGATGAACAGGGCATGGTCGCGCAGTTCGTGCTTGACGCTTCCCGCCTTGTATTCCGCACCCTTCAGCGAATACACCTGGGCCGTGCCGGTC
>MEQV01000317.1:3345-3737 GCA_001770355.1 Betaproteobacteria bacterium RIFCSPLOWO2_02_FULL_62_17 | reverse complement strand
CGCCGGTGCCTTCCTTGTTCACGCCGACCATGGCGTTCCTGATCACCTCGACATGCTCGGGCTTGAGGCCCAGGTCGCGCACCGGCTGCGGCTCGATCAGGGTTTTGTTGCCGGTCCGGGTGTCGGTGATGTGCTTCACCAGGTGCGGCCGGAACACCACGCCGTTGTTGGCGACGATCGCCGTGGCGTGCGCCAGCTGGATCGGCGTGTAGGCGTTGTAGCCCTGGCCGATGCCGATCGAGATGGTTTCGCCGGCATACCATTTCTGCTGCTCGGGCTTCTTGAAGCGCTTCCTCTTCCACTCCTGCGAGGGCAGCACGCCTTCCGATTCGCCGTCGATGTCGATCCCGGTGCGGCTGCCGAAGCCCAGGCTGCCCATGAAGGCCGAGATG
>MEQV01000317.1:2476-3067 GCA_001770355.1 Betaproteobacteria bacterium RIFCSPLOWO2_02_FULL_62_17 | reverse complement strand
GATCGTAGTTGGGCACCGCCACCAGCGCCAGGATGCCGCCGCTGGCCGGATCGATGGCGACCAACGCGCCACGGCGCGAGCCGAAGGCCTGCTCGGCGATGTGCTGCAGTTCGGCATCGACGGTCAGCG
Source organism: Betaproteobacteria bacterium RIFCSPLOWO2_02_FULL_62_17 (assembly GCA_001770355.1). Classification (GTDB taxonomy): domain Bacteria; phylum Pseudomonadota; class Gammaproteobacteria; order Burkholderiales; family SG8-39; genus 2-02-FULL-62-17. Next base: position 2,938 of record MEQV01000317.1, on the reverse strand, counting down.
TCAGGTTGTTGCCGGGTACCGGCGCGGTGCGCGCCAGGGTGCGCACGGCACGTCCGCCGGCATCGACCTCGACCTGCTCGAAGCCGGTTTCGCCGTGCAGCTCGAACTCGTAGCGCTGTTCCAGCCCGGTCTTGCCGAAGTGTTCGGTGCCGCGATAGTTGGCCTCGAACTCGCGGGCCTCGATCTTCTCCAGGTCGCGGTCATTGACGCGACCGATATAGCCCAGCAGGTGCGAGGCGAAGGCGCCGCCCGGGTACTGGCGAAACAGGCGTGCCTTGATGTCCACGCCGGGGAAGCGGTAGCGATGGGCGATGAACTTCGCCACCTCCTCGTCGGTCAGGCGGGTGCGGATCGGCAGCGATTCGAAATTGCGGCTTTCTTCCAGCAGTTGCCGGAAGCGCTTGCGGTCCTTGGGCTGGATGTCGATGATTTCCGCCAGGCCATCGATGACCTGTTCCGGCT
>MEQV01000317.1:0-2292 GCA_001770355.1 Betaproteobacteria bacterium RIFCSPLOWO2_02_FULL_62_17 | reverse complement strand
CAGCAGAGTGAAGCAGAGCAGCACGAAGCCGCCCGCCACCACGAGGCGCGCGCGGAAGCGCTCGAGTTCCTGCTGCGGGTTCTTGAATTCCATTCCTGACCTAGGCCGGGTCGGGCGGAAACGATGGAGGGCTTGCCGGCAGACTCATATGGGCCGATGGACGTCCTTGTCTTCCGGGCGGAACTGCGGAATCAGCAGCAGGTAGGTCACCGGATGCCAGAGCAGCGCAGCGACGAAGCTGGAAAGAAACCACAGCACGCCGGGAAACTCGGCGCCGCCGATCATGCGCGCGATCATCATCACCAGCTGCATGCCGAGGAACAGCGGCAATACGTGCAGCGCCTGCTGCGCCAGGGGAAACCACAGCACGCGGCGCGACAGGCCTGCCGCGGCAAAGGCCAGCAGCACATAGGCCAGCGCATGCTGTCCCATTACGCTGGCATCGGCGACGTCCATCGCCAGACCGAGCACGAAGCCCGCGGCCATGCCGACCTTGAGCGGCTGATGCACGCACCAGAAGGCCAGCACCAGCGCCACCCAGTCGGGAATGCCGGGCAAGCGGCCGAAAGGAACCAGGTTCAGCAGCAGGGCGAGGAACAGCGTCAGCACGATGAACCAGTTTCTGACCGGCAGCAGGATGCGGCGCGAGGAATGGGTGGGTTGCATTTACGCCTCCGCCGGGCCGCCCCAAGGAGGCGTGCAGCCAGAAACATGGAAACCGCGTAGCGGTTGAACCGTTGTCACCCCTTTTCTTGGAAAAGGGGCTGGGGGAAATGTCCTCATCTTGTCTTTTTCTTGATGCGCTTGCCGCCGGCGGGTCGCTCGGGAGTCGCCGGCGCGTCGTCGGGCTGTGGCGGCAGGGCCGTGCGCGCGCCCAGCACCAGGGTCAGGCCGTGGCGTTCGACGCCGGCCAGCGGCGCGCAGGTGATACGCGCGAAGGAGTAGGAACTGTCGCGGTCGATCTTGACCACCTTGGCCACCGGCAGGCCGCGCAGATACACCCCGTCGAGTCCCGAAGTCACCAGCACGTCGCCCACCTGCACCTCGGCATTCGACGCCAGAAAGCGCAGTTCCATCATGCCGGCGCCGACGCCGGCCAGCACCGCGCGCAAGCCGTTGCGCTGCACTTCGACCGGTATCGCCTGATCCTTGTCGGTGAGCAGCAATACTTCCGCCGTGAGCGGGAACACCCGCACCACCTGGCCGATCACGCCGACCTCATCGACCACCGCCTGGCCGCCGGCAATGCCGTGCTGGCTGCCCTTGTCGATGATCACCCGGCGCGAAAACGGATCGCGCGCGGCATACAGGATTTCGGCGATGCGGCCTTCCACCGGCAGCCGCGCACGCATGTCGAGCAGGGCGCGCAGCCGCAGGTTCTCCTGCTCCAGGTGCTGCTGGCGCAGCAGCAGGTTGGCGGCTTCCAGCTGGCGCCGGCGCAGTTCCTGGTTCTCCTTCAGCAGCGCGGATTGTCGTGCCAGATAGGCGCCGAAATCGCCGGCGGCGTCGATCGGCATCCAGGTCACGCGCTGCAGCGGCCAGGCGACCGTGGCGACGGCCAGGCGCGCCCATTCCAGGGTATGGAAGCGCAGGTCGGCGATCAACAGGATCAGGGAAAGCGAGACGAAAAATGCCAGCCGCACGAGCGGCGCCGGACCCCGTTTGAAAAAGGGTGGCGGAACATGGCCAGCGACGGACATCAAGGCATTACGCCCTCGAAATGTGATGGAGACCCGGTGAGCCCCGGCGTTCTGCAGCTACGGGACCAATCTGCAAGCTACACGGGGCGGGCTTTACTCGTTGGCGAAAATACTGCCGAGTTTGTCCATCTTTTCAAGCGCCATGCCGGAACCGCGCGCGACGCAGGTCAGGGGATCGTCGGCGACGATCACCGGCAGGCCGGTTTCCTCGGTCAGCAGGCGGTCCAGGTCGTGCAGCAAGGCACCGCCGCCGGTCAGCACCAGACCGCGCTCGGCGATGTCGGCACCGAGCTCGGGCGGGGTCTTCTCCAGCGCATCCTTGACCGCCTTGACCACCTGATTCAAAGGTTCGGAAAGGGCTTCGAGGACTTCGTTGGAAGAAATCGTGAACTTGCGCGGAATGCCCTCGGCGCGGTTGATGCCGGAGACTTCCATCTCGCGCACTTCGGCGCCGGGGAAGGCCGAGCCGATCTGCTTCTTGATGTTCTCGGCGCTGTTGTCGCCGATCTGCATGCCGTAGTTGCGGCTGCCGATCTGCTTCTTGATGTTCTCGGCGCTGTTGTCGCCGATCTGCATGCCGTAGTTGCGGCTG
>MEQV01000316.1 GCA_001770355.1 Betaproteobacteria bacterium RIFCSPLOWO2_02_FULL_62_17 | reverse complement strand
GCGGCTTCGTGCATCAGACCTCGGATGGCGAAGTGCGCCAGCATAAAGCCATAGAATTCCTGACGCACCAGATCGGGGGTCTTGCTGCGCAACACGATCTTGGCGCCGCGCAAATGGGTCTTCAACTCGTCCAGGGCGGTCTCGATCTCCCAGCGCTCGTGATACAGGGCGGCCAGTTCCTCGGCGGGGGCCCGCTTGGGGTCCAGAATGTTGGTCACCAGCCGGTAGATCGCCTCGGCTCCGGGTACTGCGTGCAGCCGGTATTCGATCACCCGTACGAGGATGCCATTGCTGCGCCGGCGCCGGTCTTTGGCCGATGGGTACACGGTGCTCAAGTACGAACCGTCAGCCAAACGCTTCTCGCAGGGCAGACGGGCATTGGTCTTGACTCGCCAGAGCAGGTGGGCACCGCTCCCCAGCGCTTGTTTCCACAACGCGAACCCAAAGAACAGCCGGTCGGCCAAGCACAACATCCCCGCGCGCAGCCCCGGGAGCACACTCTTGGCCAAGGTGGTCTCGCCGGTGCGATAGGCGCCCGTCTGGGTGCCAAAGAGCACGTGGGTGCCATTCTCCACCAGCGACACGAAGCGCAATTGCGGAAAGGCGCTTGCCCCGCGGCTCGCCCCCGGACGGCCAAAAGCCTGGGCATTGGCTTTCTGGTCAGCCACGTCCATGGTGCTGCCATCCAGACTCACCAGGCGCCATCGGCGGTACCAGGCCCCACGCGTGGCCGCTGTGGCAATCGGCTGGACGATCTCGTCGTGCAGTTGCTTGAGTGGCTCCCAGCCCAGGCGGGTACGCGCCTGGGAGATCCCCGATTTGCCCGCCACGTTCATCGGCAAGGACGGATTGAGCAACCACTGTACGCCCTCCAGCAAACAGCGCAGCACCTCGCGGTAGGAGCACTGCATATACAGCGCCAGCGCAATCACGTAATACACCACCACGTGTGCCGGCAGATCGCGCTCGCGAATGCTCGCCTTGCCGCTGGCCTTGAGCACCGCGCGAATTCGCGCCGGCGGAAAAGTCTTGGAGATCACACCCAGGCTCACGTAATCCGTGATTCGGCTACCCTCAGGCAATACCGCAACTGTGCGTGCCATGCGCCATCCTCCTGTCACCGAAAGGCACAGGATAGCGCATTATGGATATTAAGTGAACAGTATTGAGCCTAAAGCCAGAGACTCGCGTAGTGGCAGTCACATTGTTCGACCCAGAGAAACTGAGGTAGCACCCATGACTCGCTATCCCCACTTCACGTTTCCGAACTTATTTCTCCTCAACGGCTATAGGGAGATCGAAACGCATGACGGACTCGTGCTCGAATATGAGGAAGAGGATGACCTTGAGCAATTTATTCGCCATTTGGTCGTGCGCAAATCAGAACGACTTAAAGGCTGGGATCTCCGATTTCTGCGGCGGGGTCTAGGCCTGTCCCAAGCGGACTTAGGCGTACAGGTCGACCGAGATGCACAAACGATTGCTCGCTGGGAAAAGAGTAACGAAGCAATTCCTAGCGCAGTGGATCTCACAATTCGGATTCGATTTGCAGCTCGCTTCGAACCGCAAATGTCGACCAAAGAAATAGTGGCTTACGTCGATGGCAAAGGGTCAAAGCTCGCTACTTCCATCTATCTCCGCCTCACCATCGATGGTTGGCGAATTGAACCGGAGCCTAAGGTTAAGTTCGCTCGCGGCAATGCAGATAGCGACGTCTTGGTCCACGTCAATCCTATTCCTAGGTTTGGCTATAGGTTAATTGAGCATTTCACCCGCGAAAATTCTGGCAATTTTGTTATCGAGCCAATGCACGGGGGAAAACTACTCGTAGCACAAACCGAATTGAACAAGTCCATCGCGGACGTCGTGATGAAGGAATCAACGCGAGCGAATATGGGAATGCTTAGATTAAACACCAAAGGATCGGCCAATGAAAACGCCAGCGCGACGATCCACTAAAAAGGACTCGGCAACGAAGATGCCAGTGCGACAATCCACTAAACGGCGGGCATTTGTCGACGCTCGGTTTGTGCAGCAACGAGTGGTCTCCGAGTCAATAACGTCACCGCCTTCCAGACCCTCTGTGACGGCACGGCAGTTGCAAATTCGCGCCGAGGTTGGAAGCAATTTTTCGGTTGGTTTAGATAATCCTGAGAAACCAACAGAGATGTTTATCGAAGCGGAATTTCGCGTAGTCCTTAAATTGCTAGAGGAGGAAAAGGACTTTGTCTCCTATTTAGCCAAACACACAGCACACTTCAAAATTGTTGGATGGAGCGGGTTCGACGAATGGTCAACTATTCCAGAAGGTGCCCTTGGACCGTATTTCTCAATGACATACGGAATGGTGCAACTACGCGCCGAACAAACGTTACTGGACATGGGTTTGCGAGGTGTGGCACTACCTCGTGCAAATAACTTTGACGAGTATTCGGATTCACGTGCTACCGGATTCGCTGTGCCTGCAATCGTGAAATAAAGTGCATTTCGGTCAAGAGGTATGGCTTGACTGAAGATAATGAATTGTGGATCTATCCTCTGCAACATTCTCTTGGCGGAGAGGGCGGGATTCGAACCCGCGTTAGGCTATTAACCTAAACACGCTTTCCAGGCGTGCGACTTAAGCCGCTCATCCACCTCTCCGTTTTTCCTCGTTGGCCTGCCAATTGGAATTCTTGCCGTGGCAGGCGCATTTAGCGAAGGACGCGCAGCATAAACTACTGCCCTCCCCCGGGCAAACGAAAACATACTCCCGCGCCGGGCTTACAGGCTTTCCTTGAGCTGCTCAAGAATCGCCGGATTCTCCAGCGTAGAAACATCCTGGGCGATTTCCTCGCCCTTCGCTATGGAACGCAGCAGCCGCCGCATGATCTTGCCCGAGCGCGTCTTGGGCAGGTTGTCGCCGAAGCGTATATCGCGCGGCTTGGCGATGGCGCCAATCTCCTTTGCGACCCAGTTGCGCAGTTCCTCGGCAATCTTGTGGGCTTCCTCGCCAACAGGGCGAGCCCCTTTCAACACCACGAAGGCGCATACCGCTTCGCCGGTGAGTTCATCCGGGCGCCCCACCACCGCGGCCTCGGCCACCAGCTTCGAATTGGCCACCAGCGCCGATTCGATTTCCATGGTCCCGAGGCGGTGCCCCGAGACGTTCAGCACATCATCGATGCGGCCCATGATGCGGTAGTAGCCGTCCTTGTCGGTGCTCGCGCCGTCTCCGGCGAGGTAATACTTGCCTTTGAAGTCCTCCGGGTAATAGGTTTTTTTAAATCGCTCGGGATCGCCCCAGATGGTGCGTATCATCGCGGGCCAGGGGCGCTTGATCACCAGAATCCCCCCTTTGCCCTTGCCCACCGATTGGCCGGTCTCATCGACGATGTCGGCGATGATGCCGGGCAGCGGCAGGGTTGCCGAGCCCGGCTTGGTGGCGGTGACCCCGGGCAGCGGCGTGATCATGTGGCCGCCGGTTTCAGTCTGCCACCAGGTGTCTACAATCGGGCAGCGTTCGCCGCCGACCACCTCGTGATACCACATCCATGCTTCGGGATTGATGGGTTCGCCGACGGTGCCCAGGATGCGCAGCGATTTCAGGTCGTATTTCTTCGGCTGGTCGTGGCCCGCCTTGATGAGCGAGCGAATCGCCGTCGGCGCGGTATAGAACACGCTCACCTTGTGGTCCTGGATGATTTTCCAGAAACGTCCCGCGTCGGGATAAGTGGGCACGCCTTCGAACACCACTTCGGTGGCGCCCACGGCCAGGTTGCCGTAGCAGACATAGCTGTGCCCGGTCACCCAGCCCACGTCGGCGGTGCACCAGAACACGTCCTGGGGTTTGTAATCGAAGGTCCAGCGCATGGTGAGCATGGTCCACAGCAGATAGCCGCCGGTGGAATGCTGCACGCCCTTGGGTTTGCCGGTCGAACCGGAGGTGTAGAGGATGAAAAGCGGATGCTCCGCGTTGACCCATACCGGATCGCAGCTGTCCGCCTGCCCTTTGATGGCATCGGTCCACCAGATGTCGCGCCCCGCCGCCATCGGAATGCCGGTGCCGGTGCGCTTGTAGACGAACACCGACTTGATGGCTTCGCAACCGCCCAGGCTCAAGGCTTCGTCGACCACCGGCTTCAGGGGAATTTCCTTGCCGCCGCGGAACTGGCCGTCGGCGGTAATGACGGCAATGGCGCCGGCGTCGATGATGCGTTCTTCCAGGGATTTCGCCGAGAACCCGCCGAATACCACCGAGTGCGTCGCGCCGATGCGCGCGCAGGCCTGCATCGCCACCACCGCTTCGATCGACATCGGCATGTAGATGATGACGCGGTCGCCCTTGGCGATGCCGCGCGATTTCAGCGCATTGGCGAACTTGCAGACCTCGTGATAGAGGTTCTTGTAGGTGATTTTCGTGACTTTGCCGTCATCGGCTTCGAAGATGATCGCGACTTTGCCGGGCTGGGTCGCAAGGTGCCGGTCGAGGCAGTTGTAGGAAACGTTGAGCTCGCCGTCGTGAAACCACTTGAAGAACGGCGGATTGGATTCATCCAGAGTTTTCGTAAACGGTTTGTGCCAGAGCATCTGCTCGCGCGCCAGCCTGGCCCAGAAACCTTCGAAATCCCGATGCGCCTCGTCGCACAAAGCCTGGTAAGCCGCCACGCCGGAAATATTCGCCTGCTTCGCGAATTCGGCGGACGGCGGGAACAAACGGTCTTCCTGCAGGACGGATTCAATGGTTCCATTGGACACTTTGCTACTCCTCCTCAACTGTGGTGTGGTGACTTGGCTCGAATTCGAGTAATACGCCGCAATCTTGCATAAAGCTTACGGCGTGGCAAGAACTGGTCAGCCGCCGAGCGCCGCTTTCACCGCGTCCATCAGCGCGACGGCTTTCGCCGGCTTGGATAGATAGGCATCGACGCCCAGCGAAACCCCCTGCATGAGATCCTCGGGAGCGGTCTGCCCGCTCAGAATGATCACCGGCAATTTGCCGATTTTTGGATGGGCGCGGATTTTTGCCAGGATCTTGAAGCCGCTCACATTATCCTTCAACTGGATATCGAGGATCACCAGATCTGGCAAAGGCGCCTTTTGCATGGCCGCGATGAACTCGGCCGCGCTGCCCGCCCGGCGCGTCAGATAACCGGCGCGGCTCAGCAGCATATGCAGAAGATATTGGGTGGTGGTGTTGTCCTCCACGATCAGTATCGTGGTCTTTTTGATATCGAAGGTGCGCGCCGGACGGCGGCGCGACATGTTGATATAACAATTGCCCTTGGACAATTCCTGCGCGCCGATGAGGATATCCTGGGGAACTTTCTTCGGCGGGGGCGGCGGCGGATCGGGTTTCAGGTCCTTTAGTTTGAACACCCCCGTGAAGTCCAGGTCGATGAGTTCTTCGCTGGCCGCGGGCTTCGCCGCCGCAGGCGATTTGGCAGTCTGATCGACACGAACCGAATTCATAGCTTTAATTTTAGACCTGAGATTGACAAGCCTTCGGCAGGACTGTTGATTTAAGTCAAGCGGCAATCGGGCATCGAAAGTTGCAATATTTTGCAATCCAGGGTTTTGCCGCGACACCGCGCTTTGGTGGTCCATCTGCACAAGCCGGCAGCCATTGTCGCAGCAATCGGATCCCGCGCTGCCGGATTTCGGCTGTCTCTATTCGTGCCGGCGGGTATACTTGAACGCTCCGCATCAACCGGCGCCGCAAGCGAGACCAATAACGTCATGACAAGCATAAAACGCGAAGACCTCGTTCAATCCGTTGCTGACGGCCTGCAGCACATCAGCTACTACCATTCCCCCGATTTTATCCGGCACATGGCGCGCGCCTATGAGCGCGAGCAATCACCGGCGGCCAAGGACGCCATCGCCCAGATCCTGACCAACTCGCGCATGTG
>MEQV01000315.1:11082-17656 GCA_001770355.1 Betaproteobacteria bacterium RIFCSPLOWO2_02_FULL_62_17 | reverse complement strand
TCGCGCCCTCGGTGGAATTCTCCACCGGGACGACGGCGTAATCGGCGTTGCCGCTTTCGGCCTTGCGAAACACATCGTCGATGGACGCGCAGGGAATCCCGTCCACCGCGGCGCCGAAATTCTTCTTTACCGCCATCTCGCTGAAGGTTCCCTCCGGCCCGAGGTAGGAAACCTCCAGTTTGCGTTCCAGCGCACGGCATGCGGAAATGACCTCGGTGTAGATGCGGCCGAGGCTTGCGGCGGACAACGGCCCCTTGTTGGACGCGACAACACTGCGCAGAACCTCAGCTTCGCGCTCGGGATTGTAGACAGGGCCAGCGCCCTTCAATTCTCCGATCGCGCGCGCCAGTCCGGCGCGCTCGTTCAGGAGCTGAACAAGCTTCTCGTCGATGGCGTCTATGTGCGCTCTGCGCCGAGCGAGATCTTCCGACACTGGCTTACCGTCCGAGTATTTGATGGCTCAAGTTTAACCGCGAAGCGGAAGGCCGGTTTTCGAGCCCGCCTAACCCGCTTTGGGCAGATAACGCGCCGCGAGAACGCCTTTGATGCCTGCAATGGCCTGTGTGACTTCCGCGCCCACCGGGCTGTCGACGTCAACCAGCGTATAGGCCATGTCGCCCTTCGAGCGGTTCATCATATTGTGGATATTGAGACCCGCGTTGGCTATGGCGACGGAGACCTGTCCCACCATGTTCGGGACATTGGTATTGGCAAGGGCAATCCGGTAAGGCGATTCGCGCTCCATCACCACGTTGGGAAAATTGACGGCATTGCGGATGATTCCCTCTTCGAGGTAATCGCGCACCTGGTCGGCCACCATGATGGCGCAATTGTCCTCGGCCTCGCGCGTGGAGGCGCCCAGGTGCGGAAACGCGATAACGCCGGCGTGCCCGGCAAGCGCTGCCACGGGAAAATCGGTCACGTAATACTTGAGTTTGCGCGCCCTCAAGGCCGCGACCACCGCCTTGGCATCGACCACTTCCTCGCGCGAGAAATTGAGCAGGACACTGCCCGGCCTCACCAGGTCGAGGTTCTTGCTGTTGACAAGGTGACGCGTCGCATCCATGAGCGGGACATGCACGGTAATGAAATGACAGGCCTTCAACACCTCCTCGACCGATTGCGCCTTTTTGACCTGCGAGGGAAGGCTCCAGGCGGCGTCCACTGTGATTTCGGGATCGAATCCCAGCACATTCATGCCCAGGCGAATGGCGGCATCGGCGATCAGGCTGCCGATCCTGCCCAGGCCGATGATGCCAAGGGTATGCTGCTGCAACTCAATCCCGGCGAAGTCCTTCTTGCCGTCCTCCACCAGCTTGGCAAGGGAGGCGTCATCGCCGGTCGCCGGCAAGCCATCGACAAAGCGGGTCGCCGCGGACAGATTGCGCGAAGCGATCAGCATGCCCGCCAGAACCAGTTCCTTGACGGCATTGGCGTTGGCGCCGGGCGCGTTGAATACCGGCACGCCGCGGCCGGACATCGCTGCCACCGGGATATTGTTGGTGCCGGCGCCGGCGCGGCCGATTGCCCGCACCGAATCCGGAATGGTCATGGCGTGCATGTTGTGGGAGCGCACCAGAATTGCCTCGGGTTTGGACACGTCCTTGCCGACGACATAGCTGTCCTGCGGAAAGCGCGTCAGTCCCAATGGGGAAATCTGATTTAGCACCAGAATCTGTGTCTTTTTCGTGGTCATTGATTTTTTCCTAAGCAGATCCGGTGGAACCAGGCAACTTGCTTCGTCATTGCATCCAATTATCCCGTCATTTTTAAAAGTTGCGAAGTCGCAACTTTTAAAAATGACGGGACGTATACAAAACCAAAATCTTCGCCGGGTTTGTCAAGACCAACCCATCAAGACAAGACCTGACCCCGATGGGGATCAGGCGTGTTTCGCTTCGAACTCGCGCATGTACATGACCAGGCGTTGCACCCCTGCGACCGGCATGGCGTTATACATCGAGGCACGCATGCCGCCCACGGAGCGGTGTCCCTTGAGTTCTATCATGCCCAGCTGCCGCGCCCCGGCGAGAAACGGCTCGTCCAGCTTGCTATCGGCGAGCGTAAAGGGAACGTTCATGCGCGAGCGGTCCTGCTTGCGCACGGGATTCTTGAAAAACCGGCTGTTATCCAGAAAATCGTAAAGCGCGCCCGAACGTTCCAGCGCGCGGCGCTCCATTGCCGCGATACCCCCCTGGCGCTTGATCCACTGAAACACCAGGCCCGCGATGTAGATCGCGTAGCTTGGCGGCGTATTGGACATGGAGCCCGCGTCGGCGTGCACCTTGTAATCGAGCATGCTGGGGGTGCCCGCCGCCGCGCCGCCCAACAGATCCTCGCGCACGATGACGATGGTAAGCCCGGCCGGCCCGATATTTTTCTGCGCGCCCGCATAGATGAGACCGTAACGCCCGACATCGACAGGCCGCGAAAGGATGTGCGAGGACATATCGACCACCAGCGGTACCGGGCCGCTATCGGGAACCCAGTGATACTCCACGCCGCCGATGGTCTCATTGGAGGTGTAGTGCACGTAGGCCGCCTGCGGATCGAGCTTCAGTGTCGAGGCATCCGGCGCGTAGCTGAAATTGGCATCCTCGGAACTGGCCGCGACATTGACCTTGCAGAATGCCTTGGCTTCCTTGATGGCCTTTTTGGACCATTCGCCGGTATTGAAGTAGTCGGCGGATTTTTTTCCGCGCAGCAGATTCATGGGCAGCATGCCGAACTGCTGGGTCGCTCCGCCCTGCAGGAACAACACCTTGTATGCCTTGGGCACGACCAGGAGTTCGCGCAGATCCGCCTCGGCCTGTTCGCAGATGCCGATGAACTGCTTGCCGCGGTGGCTCATTTCCATGACTGACATGCCCGAGCCATGCCAGTCGAGCATTTCCGATGCCGCCTGCGAAAGCACTTCCTCGGGAAGAACCGCGGGGCCGGCGCTGAAATTGATGACTCTTGCCATGTTCAGATTTAACCTTCTGTTTGTGAATCCGGTGAATCCGGCCCCGGCTTACCGTCCCCCTTCTCGTCCCCCTTATCTTCCGGCTCCTCACCCGGCTGCAAGTCCGCAACATCGGGACTGCCGGACTCCGCGCCGCCACCGCTACCGTTTCCGTTTCCGTTACCGTTACCGTTACCGTTTCCGCTAACGCCGGGATCTTCCTCGGTTTCACCGATTTTTTCGATACCCGCCAGGCGTGTGCCCTCGTCGAGCGATATCAGGGTCACACCCTGTGTCGAGCGGCCCATCTCGCTGATATCCGCGGCCTTGGTGCGGATCAGCACGCCGGCGGTGGAGATCAGCATGAGTTCATCTTTCAGCGTCACCAGCGCCGCGCCAACCAGCTTGCCGTTGCGCTCCGAGGTCTGGATGGCGATCATTCCCTTGGTGCCGCGGCCGTGGCGCGTGTACTCGCCGATCGGCGTGCGCTTGCCAAATCCGTTTTCGGTCGCAGTCAGCACATATTCATTCTCATCACCGGCGACCAGCATTGCAATGACCCGCTGACCTTCGTCAAGCATCATGCCACGCACGCCGCGCGCTGTCCGGCCCATCGGCCGCACGTCCTCTTCCTCGAAACGCACTGCCTTGCCGGCATCGGAGAACAGCATCACGTCGAATTTTCCATCGGTGATCGCGGCACCGACGAGATAGTCGTTCTCGTCGAGTTCCACCGCGATGATGCCGGTGGCGCGCTGATTGGAAAATGCGCTCAAGGGCGTTTTCTTGACGGTGCCCATGGCGGTGGCCAGGAAAATGAAGTGGGCGTCGTCGTATTCCCTGACCGGCAATACGGCATTGATCTTTTCGTTCTCGCTGAGCGGGAACAGGTTGACGATGGGCCTGCCGCGGCTGGTGCGGTTGCCCTGCGGCACCTGGTAGACCTTCAGCCAATAGACCTTTCCGAGCGAGGAAAAACACAAAATCGTGTCGTGGGTATTGGCGATGAAGAGCTTTTCGATGAAATCGTCCTCGCGGGTGGTGGTCGCCTGCTTGCCGCGGCCGCCGCGGCGCTGCGCGCGGTAGTCCGCCATGGGCTGGGCCTTGACGTAGCCCGCATGCGAAAAGGTCACCACCACATCCTCGGGAGTAATGAAATCCTCCGTGGACAGGTCTTCGGTATTCAGAACGATCTCGCTGCGCCGCTTGTCCCCGTACTGATCCTTGATCTGGGTCAGTTCTTCGCCGATGATGGCGGTGATGCGCTGCGGCCGCGCCAGAATATCCAGGTAGTCGCCGATCTTCTCGAGCAGTTCCTTGTATTCGGCGACGATCTTTTCCTGCTCAAGGCCGGTCAGGCGCTGCAGTCGCATCTCCAGGATCGCCTGCGCCTGCGCGTCGGAAAGACGATAACCGCCTTCGCCCAGGCCGAATTCTGCTGTGAGGCCATCCGGGCGCGATGCATCGCTGCCCGCGCGGCTCAGCATTTCGGCCACCACGGTTGAAGGCCATGCGCGTGCCATCAGTGCAATCTTGGCCTCGGCGGGTGTCTGCGAGCGCTTGATCAGTTCAATGACCGGATCGACGTTGGAAAGCGCGACCGCCAGTCCCTCCTGGATATGCGCGCGCTCCCTGGCTTTGCGCAGATCGAAAACGGTCCTGCGCGTGATGACCTCGCGCCGGTGCGCGAGGAACGCATCCAGCATCTCCTTGATATTGAGCAGGCGCGGCTGCCCGTCGAGCAGCGCCACCATGTTGATGCCGAAAGTGTCCTGCAACTGCGTCAGTCTGTACAGGTTGTTGAGCACCACTTCGGGCATCTCGCCGCGCTTCAACTCAATCACCACGCGCATGCCGGACTTGTCCGACTCGTCCTGCACGTGCGCGATGCCCTCGATGCGCTTGTCGTTGACAAGTTCCGCGATGCGCTCGAGCAGCGTTTTCTTGTTGACCTGGTAGGGCAGTTCGTCGACGATGATCGACTGCCGGTTGCCTTTTTCGACGTCCTCGAAATGGGTGCGCGCGCGCATCACCGCGCGGCCGCGGCCGGTGCGGTAGCCGTCGCGAATACCCTGCACGCCGTAGATGATTCCCGCGGTCGGAAAATCCGGCGCCGGAATGATTTCCATCACATCATCGATGGCAAGGTCCGGATTGCGCAGCAGCGCGTGGCAGGCGTCGACCACTTCGCCAAGATTGTGCGGCGGGATGTTGGTCGCCATGCCCACGGCGATCCCCGAGGAACCGTTGATGAGCAGGTTGGGAATCCGCGTTGGCAGGGCGGTGGGCTCTTTCTCCTTGCCGTCGTAATTGGGCACGAAATCGACAGTCTCCTTGTCGATATCGGCCAGCAGTTCCGAGGCAATCCGTTCCAGCCGGCACTCGGTATAGCGGTAGGCGGCGGCGGCGTCGCCATCAACGGACCCGAAGTTTCCCTGGCCGTCGACCAGCGTGTAGCGCATGGAAAAACCCTGCGCCATGCGCACCAGCGCCTCGTAGGTGGCCACGTCGCCGTGAGGATGGTATTTGCCCAGCACCTCGCCGACCACGCGCGCGCACTTGACATAGGGGCGGTTCCAGACGTTGTTCGATTCGTGCATCGCGAACAGGACCCGCCGGTGCACGGGTTTCAGCCCGTCGCGCACATCCGGAAGCGCCCGGCCGACAATGACGCTCATCGCGTAGTCGAGATACGAGCGGCGCATTTCCTCTTCGAGGCTGATCGGGAGTGTTTCTTTGGCGAACTGATCCATCTACGGCGGGGAGATTGCGGTCTGAAGGTGAACTGAAAAATGGACCGCGAAAGGACTGGCGGCAACGTAAAATTTTACCATTTCCCGCAGATCAAAACCACTTTGGCGCGCTTCTTTTTGCGGAATATTTTGGCGGTGTATGATGCGCCGCAGTCGCGCCATAGCGGCTGCCTCCACACCTCGCCGAAACGCCCCGCCCGATGGAAAACGTAGATAGTCTTATCACCGCCAGATGGGTGATTCCAGTGGAACCCGCCGGTGTCGTGCTGGATTCGCACAGCGTCGCGGTGCGCGACGGCGTCATCGTAGCGGTATTGCCTTCCGGCGAAGCCGCCAGGCGCTTCACTGCCGCGGAAACTGTCGACCTCGCCGGCCACGCGCTGATTCCGGGGTTGATCAACCTTCACACTCACGCCGCCATGAGCCTGATGCGCGGCCTGGCCGACGACCTCCCGCTGATGACATGGCTTAACGAAACCATCTGGCCTGCCGAAGCAAAGCACGTCTCGCCGAATTTCGTGCGCGATGGCACCCGGCTCGCCTGTATTGAAATGCTGCGCGGCGGCATAACCTGCTTCAATGATATGTATTTCTTCCCGGAGTCGGCCGCGCAGGCGGCACTCGACTGCGGCATGCGCGCGGCGATCGGCATTATCACCATCGACAATCCGTCCGCGTATGCCTCGGATGCCGACGACTATCTTGCCAAGGGTCTTGCGGCGCGCGACCGCTACAAGGACGAGCCGCTGATCAGTTTCAGCATGGCGCCGCACGCGCCCTACACGGTCTCCGACCGGGCCTTTGCGCGTGTGGTAACCCTTGCCGAAGAACTGGATCTGCCCATCCACCTGCATCTGCATGAATCGCGCGAGGAGAT
>MEQV01000315.1:646-10977 GCA_001770355.1 Betaproteobacteria bacterium RIFCSPLOWO2_02_FULL_62_17 | reverse complement strand
TCACGAAATTGAATTGCTTGCCAGACATGGCGCCTCGGTGGCGCACTGCCCGTCCTCGAACCTGAAACTCGCCAGCGGCTTTGCGCCCATCCACAAATTGCTCGCCGCGGGGGTCAACATCGGGCTGGGCACCGACGGCGCGGCCAGCAACAACCGTCTGGACCTGTTTCAGGAAATGCGCCTGGCAGCCCTGCTGGCCAAAGGCGCCTCCGGTAATCCCCAGGCGATGCCTGCTGCAGCGGCGTTGGAGGCCGCCACGCTGGGGGGGGCCCGGGCCCTGGGTTTGGACAGGACCCTGGGGTCGATCGAACCCGGCAAGGCCGCCGACCTTTGCGCTGTGGAATTCACGTCGCCGGGCCTGCTGCCCTGCTATGACCCGATCTCGCACCTTGTCTATGTCGCCGGACGTGAAAATGTCAGCAATGTCTGGATCGGTGGTAAATTAAGGGTTACGTACGGTGAAATTAGCGGAAACGCCGCTGCCGACATAGACAAAATCGCGAGCTTGTGGCAGGATAAGTTGGTTTTCGAAACAAAAGGTTGAAAAGAGTTGTTGCGAAGACGTTTCGCGCCAAAATCCCATAGCCTTGCACATAATTACCAAAAAACGATTATTAATAGGAATCAGACCAATTCGAAGGGAGTTTCACGATGAATACAACAGCTCAAAAAGGCTCGCTCCTTGCAATGTCGGCCATTGCTCTGTGCGCGGTTTCAGCCGGAGTTTTTGCCCAGACGCCTAACGGCTATCTGCGCGATAGCAGCGGCGCGGTGGTAAGGGCGCAGAACTACGGCACTTGCGTACGCACCGGCTATTGGGCGCCTTCGATGGCCATCGCCGAGTGCGATCCTGATCTTGCGCCGAAACCTGCGGCTAAACCCAAGCCCGAAGCGGTAAAACCCAAACCGAAACCCGAAGCGGCAAAACCAAAACCCGGGGCCAAACCCGAAGCGGCGAAACCGAAACCGAAACCCGCGCCCGTAATCGAAAAGGTTACCCTGCAAGCTGACGCGCTGTTCGATTTCGACAAGGCCGTTGTCAAGCCGGATGCGCGCAAGCGGCTTGATGGCCTTGTTGCCCGAATGAAAGGCGTCAACCTTGAGGTTGTCATTGCCGTGGGTCACACCGACCGCATCGGCAGCGACGCCTACAACCAGAAACTGTCGGTACGCCGCGCCGAGGCGGTCAAGGCCTATCTGGTAAGCAAGGGCGTAGCCGCCAACCGCATCTATACCGAAGGCAAGGGCAAGCGCCAGCCGGTGAAGAACTGCACCGGAGGCGTCTCCAAAGCGCTGATCGCGTGCCTTGAGCCCAACCGCCGCGTGGAAGTCGAAGTGGTCGGAACGCGTGCCGGAGTCGCAAAACCTGAGGCCAAACCCGAGGCCAAACCTGAAGCCAAGCCTGGGGCCAAACCTGAGGCCAAGCCTGCAGCCCGTCGCTGACGTTCAAGGGTACGCGCAGCTAATAATCGCCAGCGCGACAGAAAAAGCCCTGCTTTGGCAGGGCTTTTCTATTTCTGCGGCGCCTGATAGGGTTACATGATTGCCCGGCTCAATTCCCCATGGAAATAAACGCAGATCCCCAGGAACTGGAGAAGTTCGGCGCGCTTGCCCACCGCTGGTGGGATCCTGCCGGCGAATTCGCTCCCCTGCACCAGATCAATCCCCTGCGCCTGGATTGGATCGATCGGTATGCCAAACTGAGCGGCAAGCGGGTGCTCGATGTCGGTTGTGGCGGCGGCATCCTCGCCGAAGCCATGGCCATCCGTGGCGCCAAAGTAAGGGGTATCGACCTGTCGGACAAGTCGCTCAAGGTTGCGCAATTGCATCAGCTTGAATCGCATGTTCCGGTCGAATACGAGGCCATCGCCGCCGAGGCGCTTGCGCTGCGCGAGTCACACTCCTATGACGCGGTCACCTGCCTGGAACTGCTGGAGCATGTGCCCGATCCGCAAAGCACCGTGGCGGCCTGCGCGGCGCTGGCCGCGCCCGGCGGGCAGGTGTTTTTCTCGACCATCAATCGCAACCCCAAGGCCTACCTTTTCGCCGTGGTGGGTGCGGAATACGTTTTGAAACTGCTGCCCAAGGGAACGCACGACTACGAAAAGTTCATACGTCCCGCGGAACTCGCGGGCATGTGCCGCGCGGCAGGCCTGCAAGTGCTCGAGATCCTGGGCATGAGCTACAACCCCTTCACGCGCGCCTATTCGCTGGGGCCCGACACCAGCGTCAATTATCTGATGCGGACGGAAAAGCCCGCCGCGGCATGAACAGCGCCATGCAAGCACCGCAGGCCTGCCGGTGCGGCGGCAACCTACGGCTATCTCGGCAATGGCGAGCAGCCCGACAAGTGGGGCGCGGATGCCCTGATCTCCTCTCCCCTCGAGGTATTGAACTTCCTGGGCTGAACCCTCATCTATGCAATAATGAGGGCTTCAGGCATTCAATGAAGCTGTTCTAGCAGGACACGACAGGGGCCGACTTGGTTTCGACGTGGGTATCGAAGCAGCACAGTGCATACCGAGGGCCAGCCACCTCGTAAATCCAACTGGAAAACCACAAACGCAAACGACGAGCGTTTTGCTCTAGCCGCCTAAAACCGGCTGGACTCTGCACCGGTCTGCTCATGGGCCGGGTCGGCGCAAGCTGACGGCAGAGTCATTATCATGAGCTAAGGTTTCCGTTCGCCGCGAGCGGAAATTCGAAAACCCAGCGGATCGCCGTTTGCCAGCCTGCCGGTTGGCGTGCAAACGGTCAGATCAAACAACCTGGCTAAGTATGTAGTACTGGCTGTGTAGGACTTGCGGACGCGGGTTCAATTCCCGCCGGCTCCACCAAGACATGAAATCCGAGGTATAAAATAAGCCACTGAAATCAGTGGCTTTTTTCTATCGTTCTTACAAAGTTCATACCCTCCTCCGACCTCAGGAGCGGGCTGAATATCCGTGCAGGTTCTCCCGCCAATGCTGCAGGCGTCAAAAGTTGCTATGTCGGTCATGTTCACTTCAGGCAAATCACGATGATCGAATCCAGGGCTTACTGGATAAACGATGGGAGTGACCGTGCATAGAACTTCTGTCGTGATGGTTCTCGCCTGGCTGACGCTGGCCGCCGGCTGCTCAAGACTGCCGGATACCGGCGTCACCTTGCTCAAACCCAAGACTTTGAGCGACCTGCAGGGGCAATTACTCAGTAAGAAACCCGATCTTGAGCAATTCAGATTGCGCGGGCCCTATGCCGTTGTCGTGCAGGAAGACTATGAAATACGCCTGTCCACCACTGAGAGCATCAATACGGATTTGTTTTTGTCTTCCCATGCTGAAAAAGCGCCTCTGGTTGTTTTCCTGCATGGATACGATAACTCGAAGGAAGACCACAGCTATCAGGCCATGCATTTGGCATCCTGGGGAATGCATTGTCTGACTCTTCAGCTACCCAATAACGGTCCATGGGTAAGGAATGGCAGAACCCTGGCGAAACTTGTGGACTTTATTTCCCACTGGCCAGAAATTATCGATAACCGCGTCGACTTGAAAAAAATTATTCTGGTCGGACACTCGTTTGGTGGTTCCTCGGTCGCTGTCGCCCTCGCTGAAGGCGCGCCCGCCATTGGCGGCATTCTGCTTGATCCCGCGGCGATTGGCAGGGACATACCGGTCTTCCTGAGAAAAATCAATACGCCCGTTCTGCTTCTTGGGGCCGACGAGCGCGTCTACTCGGCGCGTGACCGCGATTACTTTTTTCGATTTATTCCCAGTGGCGTTGCCGAGGTCTCCATCAAAGACGCCACCCATGAAGATGCCCAATTCCCTTCTTATTTCGCGCTGACCACGAATGAGTTGCAAGTCACCTTCGTCAGCGCGTTAACCTCGGCCGCCCTCAGTCTTTCCTCCACGGGCCAATTTGACTATGCTTGGGAAGGTTTGGGCGATGCATTGGGAGATGGTAAATTCATTAACGCAAAGAAGAAGTGAGAAGGTAATTATTTACCTACGCGGAGACAGGACCTGCAATGAAAAAAACTGAAACAGGCATATTTGTCCTCTTTATTCTGCAGATCCTGTGCCTGGGGACAGCCCATTCCGCAGATTCACCCAGTGCCACATTCAAGGAAGAACTGTCAAAACAGGAAGAAATCTTTCGGAGCAAGGAAGGACGAGTGCCCGAGGGCTATACCATTGACAGAACGCTTGAGGACTATGCACAGACTCTTTCCTCCGACTTCGACAGCGCATTGGCCAATCTTGGTCCCAAAGATCGATGGCTGGATATCGGAGCCGGCAAGGGCAACGCCATTTTGGATTATTACACTCCAGACTATGACCTGAATCATTTGCAAGGACACGCGCGACGCGGCGAGAAAGCAAAAGCCGTCGCAATTTCCGTCGAAGACCGGAGGACACCCCTTTGGCATCAAACAGCCGCGAGCCTTGTACCCAGTCAAATACAGTATTTCTTCGAAAAACGCGTGCGCGACTATTCGTTGGGAGAACTGGGGCGATTTCAGGTCATTACCGATCTGCTCGGCGGTTTCTCCTACACCGATGAACTTTCAGTATTTCTGGAGAAGGTGCTTGGTTTCCTGGAATTGAAAGGCACTTTTTACACGCTGCTGCAGGATGTAAATTCGCAAGAAGGAACCAATCGGCCGTTCTATGCGAATTCGCCCTACCTGACCGAAATATCAAATGCCGACGATTCCGAAGTGAAGGTATGCGTCTGGCTTAAAAGGATTACCTGCGTGGAGGTCAGTTGCGAACTAAAAGCACAATGGAAACCGCCCATCGAGGTTTATCGTATTCACAAAGTTTGCGATGAGGTTTCCGTTCCTGCGTTAGTGCGGATGCATTACCAGGCAGGCACCCCGCCGGAGCGGCGATATCGATTGAGAAATTGAGCAGGGGCGAATAGTCAGGCTCGGTCCGCCGTGCGCGTCCCCGCGAAGCGGAGTCCCCGCGAAGCGGAGTCCCCGCTCGCGGGCGCCAGCTTACGAGCCGCGCACTAGGCGAATTCCTGGTTCCAGTCGATGGCGGAATTGGGTGTTCTGGCCATAACCTGTTCGACCCACGCCATATGTTCACGTTCCTCGGCCGCCATCTCCGCGGCAAGCGCCGCGAGGGACGGGTCTTGAACCTGCGTGCTGGCCGCCTCGAAGAATTCCTCGGCCCGTCGTTCAGCCGCGAGAGCAATCTGCAGCGCGCTATTCGGTGTGATCAGGCGCAGGACCAATTCATGCGCGGCGGTCTCCGGCGCCGCAGCATCCAGCCACGCATATTCGCCCGGCGCGAGTTGCGGCAGCTTCAGTCCGGCGGCGCGGCGCAGCAATTGCTCCTCGTGTTCGATCTCGAGTTTCGCCAGGCGCAGAAACAATTCGCCGACCTGTTCGTTGCCGAGGTCCAGCATGCGTTGGCCCAGTTCGACGTAACGCGCTGATGCCTCGTGTTCTATTGCAATGGCATGCGCATACAGCTCGGCCGGGCCCTGAAATGCTTTCAGAAGAATGCCCATTTGCGGCCATTCTAGGAGCGTTTTTTCGCTCCATCTTGATCTGGATTAAGAGACATCGATTCGGTCAAAGGCAATCCCAGAAATTTCGCCGGCGCAGGCATATCGGCGGTCCACGTGCCCTTCAAGGGCGGGCCGGAATAGCAGCGTACCCTTCTGAAACCGCGCCGCTCGCCCTCGGGCGGCACGCCTAGATCGCATCGAGTTTCTCCAGCTCGAGGATATCCTCCTCGGAGTAGCCAATGTCGGCCAGAACACTCCGGTTGTGCTCGCCAAGGGTCGGGGCGGCACTGATGTCGGGCCTTGCGCCGTCGAACCGGACCGGGTTGCGCAGCCCCACGACTTGCCCTTCCGTGGGGTGGGTCACCGTGCACAGCGGATCGAGATGCTTCACCTGCGGGTCCTCGAACACTTCCGCCGTGTCATTGACCGGCGCGAAGGGTACATCGTTTGTCTCCAGAAGCCCCATCCAGTGCATCCTGGGCTGCGTGATGAAAACCTCGCCCAGAATCTTTCTGAGTTCGAGATAGTTTTCTATCCGGTTCTGCCGCGTGGAGAACTTTTCCAGACGGTCCAGATCCTTACGACCGATGGCGGTGATAAGGCTGGTCCAGAACTTTTCGTGCCTCGACAAGTGCACCGCGAGAAGTTTTCCATCGGCGCAACGGAACGCGAACGCCTGCGAGGCGGCCGTGCGCGTCAAGGGCTTGGAGGTGATGCCGCGCTGCGTATAAGTGGCAACGTAGTCCGCCATGACGGCAATGGAACACTCAAGAAGGTTGACCTCCACTTTCCGCCCTGTGCCGGTTCGATGCCGCTCGTGCAGCGCCGACAGGATCCCGTAGGTCGCGTACATGCCGGTGATGTAGTCCGATATCGTGGGTCCCATGACCTGTGGATCTTGCGGATTCAACTGGGACGCTGCGATGCCGCTGAGCGCCAGGCCTATGGTGTCGAAAGCCGGTCTTCCGCTATAGGGACCGGTCGTGCCAAAGCCGGTTACCGAGCAGTGAATTAGGCGTGGGTATGCCTTGCTGATTTCGTCGGCGCCGAATCCCAATCTGGCAAGCACGCCCGGCCGATAGTTCTCCACCAGCACGTCGGCGCGCGCCAGAAGCTTGCGAAACGCGGCGCGGCCGGCTTCATTTTGCAGATTCAGCTTGACGCCGCGTTTGCCAAGGTTGTAGGCCATGAAGTTGGGACTGTAGAGGCCGCCACGAAAACTGCGAAACGGGTCGCCGCCTTTCGGATGCTCGACCTTGATCACATCCGCGCCGGCGTGCGCGAGCACCATGCCTGCCAGCGGCGCTGTAATCATCGTGCCGAGTTCGAGAACCATGAGGCCCTCGAGCGGCCTCGGTGCTGGTGCGGTATTTTTCATCCTGTCATTGCCTGAAGTTTCAATCGCGGCGAGTATCGCACGGCGGAGCGATTATTACCGGCAGCGCAATCTTCGCAAGCAGCAACCGGTCGTTGATTTTTGCCGCAGCCGATTATTGACACCCTTCAGTGGGAAACATATAGTCCGGTGACCAACTCCCCAATAGCAATTGACGCATCAAGCTCCCAGGCACGGGCGCACTGATATTAAAACGGTGCGTCGATGCAAGCCGGCTGGCTAACTCAGGAGGCGCAATCGTGCGACCAAGACTTTTGATTTTTGTGCTGCTCGGCACCACCTGGCTGGCAGCCAATTCGGCATATGCACAGACTTATCCGAGCAAGCCGATACGATTCGTGCTGAACGTCTCGGTGGGCGTCCTGTCCGATATCGTCATGCGAGTGGGCGTGGTGGAACTGGCCAGGCAAATGGGCCAGCCATGGGTGATTGAAAACCGCCAGGGGGGCAATTTCGTCCCGGGCGCCACCGCCTGCAAGAATTCGGCGCCAGACGGCTACACCGTGTGCCTGGTCAACGAACAGGCCATGTCCCTGAACCCGCACATTATCTCCACGCTGCCCTACGACCCGGATAAGGATTTCAAGCCCATCACCAATCTTTACGTTCAGGTGTCCGGCGTGGCTGCGGCCTCGCAGTTGGCGGCAAATTCAATCGGCGAGCTGCGGCAAATGGGGGCCGCAAAATCCGGGGCAATGAATTTCGCCACGCTGGGCCCGGGTACGACGCAGGACATCCTCAGGCAGTGGATGAACCGCAACTGGAAAACCGAATTCGTTGGCGTGCCCTATAAGGGTATGAACGTAATCCTGAACGCGATCGTCGCCGGAGAGAGCAGTCTGACCCAGACTTCGCTGGGCAGCGCCGGGCCTTATTTGAGCGGAGGAAAGGTCAAGCTGCTGGCCGTCAACAGCGCCAAGCGCCTGCCGAAACTGCCCAAGGTGCCGACCTTCTCCGAGGTGGGACTCGGCGAATTTATCGATGTTCAAGGACGGTTCTGGTGGGGGCTGGTGGCGCCCGCGGGGGTACCCGATTCGATCATTCAGCGCCTTAACGTCGAATTTCACCGGCTTTTCCGCGAGCCGAAATTCGCCGAACTGGTCGACAGCCAGTTCCTCGATTCGGTAGTTGGTACGCCCGAGCAATTTGCGGCCTTCCTCAAGACCGACCGGGAACGCGCCAGACAGGTCGTGAAGATATTCAATGTCCCGCGCCAATGAGCTTATACGCCCCGCGCGCTAAGGCATAGCGGCCTTTCGGGATGCGGGCGGGACCTGGCGCCAATGGGAATTGAGGAGTATGAGCTTGCGCGACGCTGCCATCGTGGCCTACGCCGAAACCATTCGGGCTTTTGTCGCGGCGCTATGAGCACCAATACGGTCTGGACTATGAAATGCTCGGCAAGCTGGCCGTAACCCAGCGAAACCATGCGCTGCTGAATGAAGATGGCACGAACCTGGTGATGTTCGAGCCCGATGGGGAGGCCAAATAAGCCTGGCGACGCAATGCGGACCCGCGCCCGTTCCGGGATTCGTCCGCCGGGAGGCGGCTCTAGTTTTCGACCAGCCCCGCCTGCTTGACCAGGGCTTCGCCCTTGTCAATGTCTTCCTTGAGGTACTGGGCGAACTGCTCGGGCGTGTTCAGGATCGGTTCCAGACCCAGCGGGCTCAAGTACTTTGCGATGAATGGCGCCTGGCCCGCGATTTTGACAATCTCCGCGTTCAGCCGCGATACCAGGGGCTTCGGCGTCCCGGCAGGCGCGAGAAACCCGAACCATGCGCGCAACGATCGGCCCTGATAGCCCAGTTCGGCCAGCGTCGGCACCTGCGGCAGCAGGGGTGAACGCGTCGTGCCATCCACCGCAATGGTTTTGAGCTTGCCCGACTTGAGGTGACCGGTCAGATTGCCAATGCCGAAATACAGCGCCTCGATCTGGTTGCCCAGCAGCGCCGCAACCGCCTCCCCGCCTCCCTTGTAGTTGATGAAACGCACATCGGTACCGTTGACGCGGTTGAATTCATCCATGAACAGGCGGACGTTATTGGCGGTCGATCCATAATTCATGCCGCCGGGCTTGGCCTTTGCCTTGGCGATAAATTCCTGCAGCGTGTTGACACCCAGCGCCGGGTTCACCGTCAAGCCCACCTTGAGGAAAAACAGGCCCGTGATCGGCTCAAAATCCTTGCGCGGATCGATCGGCGCCTTGCGCATCGTGAAGGGGGTGATGCTGGTGGTATCCACCGCCACCAGGCACATGGTGTAGCCGTCGGGGGTCGCCTTGGCGCAGGCTTCCGCGCCGATCATGGTGGCCGCGCCGCCGCGATTCTCAACCACCACCGGCTGGCCGATGTTGTTGCCCATGTCGGCGGCGAGCGCGCGCAGCACCACGTCGGCCAGACCGCCCGGGGTGTAGGGCAGGATGGCGCGCACCGGCTTGGCCGGCCACTGTTGCGCCAGCGCGGCCTGTGCGGCGGCCCACAGCATCAAACCGGCAAACCATTTGACTTTCAAGATCCAGTCTCCTTCAGGGATTGCGTCTTCAAAACGGGGCCGCGGTCCGGACTCAGGCGAGATCTTCCTCGCGCAGCAGATCGATATTGCGCAGCAGAATCTCGTCGGTGCACTCGAACAGCACCGCGTCATTGCGCGCCTCGATGGCGAAAGGCGTCCAGGCCGGCATGGCGATCACGTCGCCGCGCGCGAACTCCAGCCGCTCGTTGCCGGCGCGCACCGTGCCCTCCCCCGCGGTGCAGGCGAACACGCTGCTCGCGGTGGTGCGGCGCTTGCGCGTCGCTTTGCCCGCGGCAAGGTGATGGAAGCGCAGCTCGATGGTCTTGAACACCGGCGTTGACAGCGTGATGCTGCGCACGCCCTGCGCGTCCGGCTTTGCCCTGGCGAGCTCCTGTTGCGTCGAGGCATAGGGAAACCAGAAGTCATGCTTCAGCGGCTCTTCGGTGACCGGCTGCGGTTTGCCATGGTCCTGCTCGAAGAACATCGGCTCGAGCAGATGCACCAGCGGCACATCCAGGAAGTCGATCCAGTAACCGTTTTCCTTGCCCTCGTTGTAATGGCTGTGCCAGCACCAGTTGGGCGTCAGCAGCACGTCGCCGGCGATCATCGGCAGCTTGACGCCGTTGACCACGGTGTAGACGCCGGCGCCGCCATCGAGCATCAGCCGCAGAGCGTTGGGCGTGTGGCGGTGCGATTTGGCGTACTCGCCTGGCTTGATCATCTGGTAGGCGCAGATGATGGTCTTGACGGTGTTGTAATCGTTGTCGCCCACCGAGTTGTACATGACGAGATTGCGCCGCTCGGCCAGTTCCGTGCTGATCCAATCGCCGGCGCGATCCAGAGCGAGCTTGCCGTCGGCATAGCGCCACATCATGGGCCGGTACTGGGTGGTCGGATGCGCCCACAGCGAAGGCCG
>MEQV01000315.1:0-618 GCA_001770355.1 Betaproteobacteria bacterium RIFCSPLOWO2_02_FULL_62_17 | reverse complement strand
CATAGCGCCACATCATGGGCCGGTACTGGGTGGTCGGATGCGCCCACAGCGAAGGCCGCTTCTTGTGCCAGCCGGCGGTGAACCGCGCGGCAGCGAAAATAGGATAAAGTTCATCCAGGTTCTGCGCGCCGGCGATTGCCGCGCTAACGTCGTTGCTGCCCATGCTGTCCCCTGTTGTGCCTGCCAAATGGTGCCCGAGTCCGCGACTTGTGTCTTGTCGCCGAATTCGATCTTACCCCGGCAACCGGCGAAATGCCATTGCAGCCAGCGCGCCGCTGCCTTTAGCATGCGCGGTCCGGCAATGAAAATGAGAATAGAGGACAAATGGAAAAGAACGGCATATTGATCATCGGTGGCGGCCCTGTCGGGCTGAGCGCAGCCTGGCTGCTTGCGCGGCGCGGCGTCCCTGTCACGGTCCTGGAAAAGGCCGTGGAAGTGCAAAAGGACTACCGCGCCTCCACCATCCACGCCGCCACTCTCGACCTGTTCGAGAATACCGGGATCACAGAAGCGTTTCTGCAAATGGGGCTCAAGTGCCCCGTTACGCAGTTTCGCGGCTGGAAGGAAGGCAAGGTCGCGGAGTTTGACCACGCGCTGCTGAAGGGCGACACGCGCCAT
>MEQV01000314.1 GCA_001770355.1 Betaproteobacteria bacterium RIFCSPLOWO2_02_FULL_62_17 | reverse complement strand
GCGGTATGTCGCCGTAGAAGGGTGCCGCGGCGCCGAGGTCCGAGAAGCGCACGGCAAACAGGTTGACCATGCCTCCGCCGGCACAAAAGCCTGTTGCGCCGTATTTTCCCGAGCACTCAGGGCGCGCCTTTAGAAAATCTGCGGCTGCATACATGTCTTCGCGGCGCTTGGCCGGATCGAGCTTGGAATACAGCGCCGCGGCCTTCTGCTCGTCGCCCGGATAGCCGCCCACGGGCGCGAGCGCATCCGGCGCGAACGCAACGTAGTTCTCCGTCGCCAGTCGCCGCGCAACGTCTTCAGTGTAGGGATTGAGTCCGCGGTTCTCATGTATCACCACCACGCCGGGCAATTTGCCGCGCATGTTCGCCGGTTTGGCCAGGTAGCCGCGCATGGTCCCCGAACCTTGTGGCGAGGGATAGCCGAGATATTCAGTGACGATGCGCTTGTCGTCCTTGGGAACCTGCTGGGCCCACGCGTAATTGGGTTGGAGGCTCTCCAGCATGGCCGTGGCGGTGAACCCCCCGACGGCATACTTCGCGGCCTTGTCAAGAAAATCGCGGCGGCTCATCCAGCCATGGACATAGCTGTCAAAAAGCTTGAGAACCTCAGGCGGAAAATCACTGGCTTTCTTTCGTTCCATGGCATGGCTCCTTGTGAGTTTTCGGCGAATGGCGGGGAATTCTACAACCGGTTATCGAAAAGAGAACAGTAATTTCTCCGATTTATTCCCTTGATCGTAGCCGGATTTGCGCACGTCGTACCTGTAAAAATCCTGTAATCAGCGCGCCGCTTTCCGGCGCAGTCCGGCCCGCACCCATTGGCAGAAGCGGTGGCAGTCGAACTCCTGTGGGACGAAGACGCCGTTCTTGAACTGGCGCGATTGCATGCCCTGCTGCTGCCACTCGCAATTGCGGCCGTCCTGGCGGTTGGTGGTTTCCCAGAGCGAAACGTAATGGTCGAGGTCAGCGCCCTTGGGCATGTTTTCCGGCTCGAACAGCCAGTCGTAGACGATGGTCGCCGATTCCGGTCCACTGGGAAACATCATGTGGGCATTGACGTAATCGGGATGGACATTGAGAAACAAATTCGGCGGCGCCATCCAGGGGACATAAAGCGTTTTGCGTTCGGCCTCGTTCAGTCCGCGAAACGGTGGAATGCGCGCGCTGCCATCCGGCGTCAAGGTCGCGGCACCGGCCAGGTATTCGGGCAGGATTTCCGGCGCATCGCGCAAGCCCCATGCGCCGGCCTCGCGATAGGCGGTGACCACGCGGCACAGTTCCGGATGCACCGGCGGGCAGTGGAAGCATTCGGAAAAATTCTCCGCGATCAACTTCCAGTTGGCGCGCACCTGGGCGACGATGCGCTTGCCGATGCGCAGGTCCGCGAACCGGTAGTTCCGGAAGCGCTCGGAAAGATCGCCCAGGGCATCGCGCAGCGGCGGCGCCTTGCCCGCGCCCAGATGCACGAAAACAAAGCCGCCCCATGCCTCCACCGCGACCGCGAACAGCGAGAATCGCGCCGCGTCGAAATCCGGCGTCGGCAGGCGCCGCGGTGTCGCCTGCAGTGTTCCGTGCAGATCATAAGTCCATGCGTGATAGGGACAGGTGATGCGCGCGCGCGTGAAGCTGCCGCGCTCCGCGGCGCACAGAATGGAACCGCGGTGGCGGCAGGTATTGTGGAAACCGCGCAGGATTCCGTCCCCATCGCGCAGCAATACCACCGACTGCGTGCCGATGCCGACAACCCGGTAGTCCCCCGGGGAAGGCAGTTCCTCCTCGCGCGCAACGGCAATCCATCTGCCGTACCAGAACACCTCGAGTTCGCGCGCATGGTGCGCCAGATCGCGATACCAATGCGCCGGCAAGCCGGCCTTCAGGCGCGTAAGCGGTTTTCGCGAAGTGTTCAGGCCGCGTTTCATCGGGATGGTGGCGTCCGGCGATTATCCGTGGACGACCTGCAGCAATGCGTATTCGGGGCCGCAATCGATGATGGCCCCCGGTGCCGCGTGGCCGGCCAGCGCCTCTATTTTCGCTCGCGCGGCGCGCAGCGAAGCGTTATCGGCGGCCTCGACAAGGAGTATCCGGTCAAATCGCCCGGCCGGACCAGTCGCCGATTGCCAGGACAGTTCCGGCACTGTGGCGTCGGCCTCGCACCAGTGGGCCGCGACCATGCCATCCAGGGCGCTGCACGCCGCGATCGCGGTGAGTATTTCCGGCTTGCCGGCCGCCGTTCCGGTGATGCGCAGCGCAAGCAGCCCTGCGCCCAGCCCGGCGCCGGCCGATGCACCCCGGCGGCAGGCCACGCGCGAGAGGTTCCTGAAATGTGGCCGCATGCGTCGCGACCAGGGAGTGGGCTCCTCCATCAGCGCGAGGTAGGCCTTGCTTGCGAGCACCGCGGTCGATTCGAGTTCGTAGACGGAAAGGTAGCGCTGCGTGCCTTCATCTGTCCGCGCATAGCGCCGGCCCGCCAATATACCGGGCACGGTCACGCGTTCGGGAACATGTTCGCGCGAATGCCAGCGCTTGTATTCGGCATCGACAGCCGGA
This sequence comes from Betaproteobacteria bacterium RIFCSPLOWO2_02_FULL_62_17, assembly GCA_001770355.1. Lineage (GTDB taxonomy): Bacteria > Pseudomonadota > Gammaproteobacteria > Burkholderiales > SG8-39 > 2-02-FULL-62-17. The sequence goes on along the minus strand of MEQV01000314.1, from coordinate 8,540 downwards.
TCGATGTCGTTCCACAGCAAAAGCAATCCGGAACCCTGCATGTGCCGCCGCCGAAATAGTGGGTTAAGCTAGGCCAAGCATAACGATCGCTATCTTGGCGTGCAAACTTCGAGAAAAGGAAAATGTCTCATGCATGCACTCAGTCTGATTGCCGCAATTACCGCCGCGTTCGTGTCCTGTTACGCACACGCACAAAGTTTCCCCGCCAAACCGGTTCGCCTGATTGTGTCGGGAGCCGCGGGCGGCTCGCTTGACATTCCGGCGCGTGCGATCGCCGAGAGGCTGCGCGACCGGCTTCCGATGGTGGTAGAAAACCGGCCCGCGGCCGGCGGCACCGTGGCCGTGGGGGACGTGGCGAGATCCGCTCCCGACGGTTACACGCTGGTGTACGGCTTCAACGGGCCGCTCGCCTATGCGCCGTTTCTCTTTTCCAGGCTTGCCTACGATCCGCTGAAGGACCTGACACCGGTAATCTGGATGGGCGGACAGCCGTTTACGCTTGGCGTGTCTGCTTCGCTGGGCATCAATACGGTGAAGGAACTGATCGACCTGTTGCGCAAGAACCCCGGCAAGTACAACTATTCGTCGCTGGGCAACGGCAGCGGTTCGCACCTGACCATGGAACTGGTCAAGGCAAGGACCAAGACTTTCATGCTGCACATTCCTTATAACGGCGCGCCGCCTGCGGCTGCCGCGGTGGCAACCGGCGACGCGCACGCCGCTTTCCTGCCGGCGACGGTGATGTTGCCCTTCGTCCAGACAGGCCGCATCAAGATTCTCGCCGTATCGACCAAGGAGCGCTTTCCCCTGACCCCCGAGGTGCCCACCGTCGCGGAGTCAGGCGGGTTGAAGGATTTCGATTCCGACGGCTGGAATGGCATTCTCGCGCCCGCCGGTACGCCGCGCGAGGTGGTATTGCGCATCAACCGCGACATCAACGACGCGCTGGCCTCCGCGGAAGTGCGCGCCATTCTCACCAAGGCGCAGATCCGCCCGCGCGGCGGCTCACCCGAGCAATTCGGTGAACTGATGCGCAGCGAATCGCAGAAATGGGGCCCGGTGATCAAATTCACCGGCGCGCGGCTGGACTGAAAACCGCTCTGGCTACAAGCCTGGATTGGGGGATATACAAGGGGACAACGGTCCCCTTGTTGGTACATCATTCGGGCTGCAGGCCGATCGCCTTGACCAGCCTGCCGATGGCGTTGATGTCCTGACGCAGCATGGTGGCGAATTCCTCGGTCGTGCTGCCCACGATTTCCAGACCCAGGTCGTCGAGCTTGGGGGCGACATCGGGCTGCTGCAGCGCTTTCTTGGATTCCGCGGCAAGGCGATTCGCGATGTGTGTGGGCAGGCCCACCGGTCCGAGCATCCCCCACCAGACCACAAACGGTTCGAAGTTGGGCAGCAAATCGGTGACAACGGGCACATCGGGTGCGCGCCTGCTGCGTTGCCGGTCGATGATCGCCAGCGCCTTGAGTCGATGCTGATTGGGGCCGACATTGAACCAGGTGGTCGCGAATATCGCGATTCTTCCGTTCAAAAAATCGGTCTGCAATTGCGGGTAATTCGCCTGCGAATAGGGAACGTGCAGCAGGTCGATTCCCGCCGCATGTTTCAAGGCCTCGCCGGCAAGGTGAAAGTAGGAACCGTTGCCGGTGGAGCCGAACTCGAGCTTGCCCGGGTTCTTCTTCGCGTAATCGATCAGTTCCCGCATGGTGTTGATCCCGCGCGAATTGTGAATTGCGACATAGGAGGGTGAGTTGAGCGACATGCTGATCGGCGAATAATCCTTGAGCACGTCGAAGGTCATGTTCTTGAACAGGAAGCGGCCGTAGACGAAAGTGCCCGCCGTGCCAAAGGTGATGGTATGGCCATCGGGCGCCGCCTTGGAGACCACCGCATAGGCCTGGGCGCCGCGCGCTGCGCTACGAATCTCGACAATGATGGGCTGCCCCATGCTTTGGGACATTTTCGCGCTCATCAAGCGCAGCCCCGCGTCACCGCTGGTTCCGGGCGAGGCGGAACTCACCACCAGGATCTGCCTGGTCGGATAGGCCTGTGCGTGAACGCCCGAAGCCAGCACCAGCGCGGCGATGACGCCGAGCGAGGCGCCGGCGCCAGGAATTTTGCGTCCAGTCATTTTCGCTCCCTTCGCGCAGGCTTTAACGGTGAGTCGGCTTATTCGGGTTTCAATCCGACTGCCTTGACGACCTTCTCGATCGCGTTGATGTCCTGACGCAGCAGCTTCGCCAGCTCCTCGGGCGTGCTGCCGATGACCCCCATGCCCAGGTCATCGATTTTCTGCGCGACTTCGGGGGCCAGCATCGCTTTTTTCGATTCCGCGGCGATGCGGTTCGCGATCGGGACGGGCAGCTCGAGCGGGCCGAAGAACCCCCACCAGACCACGAATACCTCGAAGTTCGGAAGCAGCTCGGTGATCGTCTGGACGTTGGGAAGGTATTTACCCCGCTGGCGGTCAATGATGGCCAGGACGTTGAATTTATGTACCTGCGGCTTGTAACTGGCCCAGGTGGTGAGCCACAACGGGATGCGTCCGCTCGCCCAATCGTTCTGCAATTGCGGGAAATTGGCCTGGGCGTAGGGGATATGCAGGAGGTCGATCCCGGCGGCATTCTTCAAGGCTTCCGTGGCAAGGTGAAAATACGAGCCACTCCCGGTGGAGCCGTATTCGACCTTGCCCGGATTCTTTTTCGCGTAATCGATGAAGTCCTTGAGAGTCGTGATGCCCATGGTTTTTGGCAGGCCGACGTAAGCCGGCGAATTCAGCGACATACTGATCGGCGCATAGTCCTTCAGGATATCGAAGACCATGTTCTTGAACAGGAACCGGCCGTAGACGAAGGTGCCGGAGGTGCCGAAGGCAACGGTGTGGCCGTCTGGGGCGGCCTTGGAGACCATCGCATACTGCTGTGCGCCGCGCGCGGCCGTGCGCATTTCGATGATCACCGGCTGCCCCATGCTCTCGGTCATCTTTACGGCCATCATGCGCAATGCCGCGTCTCCGCTTGAGCCCGGCGAGGCGGAACTCGCCACCATGATCTGCTTGGTGGGGTAAGCCTGCGCGTTGAGATTCGCGGCACTCAGCGCGAGCGCCGTCAATGCCATCGCCTTGAATGCCCTTAGTGCCATGCTGCCTCCGCTACGCTTGATCATGGTGCCCTCCCCTGGCGCAACTATATGGACGTCGATTCAATGACCGCTCGTCAAAGTGTACCTGAAGCCACGCTGCCGCTGAAACCTCAATTCGGACCGGGCGATTTTTGCTGCGGGGCACCCGCCTGCCGCAGGCGTTCGCGCACCATCTGAATATGCGAGCGCAGCGCATACAACTGGTCGGTGTAGGCAAGCGGAACGGCGATGTCCTCGGCCCTGGCATCGAGGATGTCGAGCCGCTCCAGCAGTTTTGCGCGCGGCACGGAATTCTCGGTGAGATCGTCCTCGATCCCGCGCAGGTCGCGATACCAGCGGAAGATGCGCGAGCGCACGCGAAACGCGTACAGGGGCGGCAACACCCGCGACAGGGGTATCAGCATCGCAATAATCGAAAACAACGCGACCCACATCCGGTCGATCAGATTGGAGAGCCAGAACGGCAGATACTGCTGCAACAGGGGCACGCCGTGCTTGTAGTAGCGCTCCGCCTCGTCCGCGAGCGGCAATTCATTGTGTTGCGCGTTGGGGAATTGTCCGGTGCGGGCAAACCAGCCGGTGCCGCCGTGAATTCTCCTTGCCGCCTGCACGAACAGCTGCACCAGGGCGGGGTGCGTATCCTCGCGCGCGACCAGCATCGTCGTCGAGGCGAGCAAATGCATGTCCCGGCGCGGAAGGTCGCGGGCGAAATCCACCATACCGCGCGGCAGCACCACGGGGCTCAGGAACGGGAATTTGCGCGAGTACGCCTCTGCCTGGGAGAAGTCGAGCAGTCTTACCTCCGGCGTGCGCAACAGCATCTGGACCAGGGGCGATTCGGGCGCCGAGGCAAGCACCACGGCGTCGATCCGCCCTTTGAGCAAGGCCGCGACCGCGGCAGGCGGTTCGTCGCGGCTCAGTTTCATGCTGCTGGGCTCGACGCCGTTGGCATGAAACAGTTTCATCAGCAGGTTGGGCACGCCGCTTCCGGACTCGCCGATCGCAACGCGCCTTCCGCGCAGTTGCGCGAGATTGCCGATTGCGCCGCCGCGGTAAAAGATCCACAAAGGTTCGTAGAACAGGCTTCCCAGCGATTCAAGCGCCCAGTCCCCTTCCTCTTCGTCAATGGCGAGAATAGCTTCGCCGGAACCGCCGCGGATGAAAGCCAGATCGACATCCTCGTTCTCGTCCATGAGCAGCCGCCGGTTCTCGCCGGAGCCGTCGGTTTCGCGCAGCGTCACTTCGATGCCGAAGCGCCCCAGTTCCTCGGCATAGCTCGCGCCGAAGATCGCGTTATCGCTTTGCGCGGGGCCGGTGGCAAGCACTACGCGCTTTGGTGGCGCCGGATCGAGGACGTAATAGGCGCCGGCCAGAAGTCCGATTGCGATCAGCAAAAACGGTCCCAGCGTAATCAGCAGATCACGCACGGTAAGCAGTGTCTGTCGAATGAGGCGCGCCATGGCGGGCTTCCGGGATACGCGGTGCGCCTGATACGGATTACTGTTCCGAGAGTTTCATGCCCGTGCTCTTGAGGATTTTGCCGACCAGTTCGATCTGGTTCCGCAGCATCAGGGTGAATTCCTCGGGTGTATTGCCCACAACGTCAAAGCCCGCTTCGAAAAGCTTTGCCCGCCCGTCGGCTGAAGTAATGCCCTTGATGGTGTCGGCGGCAAGGCGTCGCAACACCGGTTGCGGCAGTCCTGCCGGTGCGAACAAACCTGTCCACCCCCGGACAGGCACGAATCTTGGAACGCCGTCGAGCACCGTGCCGATGTCGGGCAAGCGCGCATAACGCTGGTCGCTGACCACGGCGATGATCTTGAGCTTGCCGGCGCGGGCCGGCCCGAGCACCGGCCCGGTGATCGAGAAGGATATCGGCATCTGCCCGGAAATCACGTCGTTCATGGCCTGAAATCCGGATTTGTAGGGGACGTGCACCATGCTGATGCCGGCTAGCAGGCTAATCTGCTCGGCCGAAATATGATGCTCGGAACCGACGCCGGAAGTGCCATATGAAATCTTACCCGGATTCTTTTTTGCATAGGCCACCAGTTCGGCCATGTTGCCGGCCGGAAAAGAAGGGTGGGCGATGATGGCTGCCATCGACTGGCTGATCAGAGTGATCGGCTGGAAATCCTTGACGGGATCGAAGGAAGTATTCGCCATGAAAACGCGCATCACCTGCGTTGCGGGCGTCGCCGCCAGCAAGGTGTAGCCGTCCGCGGCCGAGCGCGCCACCGATTCGGCCGCCACCATGCCCCCGCCGCCGGCGCGGTTCTCCACCACCACCGGCTGGCCGAGGTTGTCGCCCATGAACGCCGCGGCAATACGCACCGCGAGGTCCCCGCCGCTGCCTGGAGCGAACTGCGTGACGATACGCACCGGCTTAACCGGAAACGCCTGTGCCAGCGCCGTGACCGGCGCGCCAATGCAGAGCGCGGCAAACAACGATGCTTTAAGTGTGCTGCGCAAACAGTAACTGGACATGATGTGGAATCCTCCTGCCGCAAGTTTAGAACATGCCAATCATTATGTCAGCGCTCATGCCGGGCTTGCGCTAGCATCGCGTTCCCTGGGATAAGCACGGATAGGCGATGACACCGGACCTCAACCCCGCGGCAAAAGCCGAACTGGCGCCCACCGGTGTATTGCGCGCGGGCATCAACGTCGCGAATTTCCTGCTGGTGACTTCGAAAGACGAGAAAACCGGCGAGCCCGGCGGCATAGCGCCGGATCTCGCACGTGAGTTGGCGGGAAGAATCGGCGTTCCCGTGAAACTGATTCCCTTTGCGTCGCCCGGCAAACTGGCCGACGCCGCAGGCAGCGGCGTCTGGGATGTGGCGTTGCTGGGTGCGGAACCCTCGCGCGCCGAACAGATCGCCTTTACCGCCGCGTATGTCGAGATCGAAGCCGGCTACCTGGTTCCCGCGGGTTCCACGCTGCAAACCATCGACGAGGTGGACCGCGCCGGAGTGCGCATCGCGATATCGGCGCGCAGCGCCTACGATCTTTACCTCAGCCGAATCCTGAAGCACGCGACCCTGGTGCGCATCGAGGGCATCGATGCGGCCCATCGGCATTTCGTCAAGGAAGGGCTGGAGGCGTTGGCCGGATTGAAACCCGGCTTGGTCGCCAACGCCGACGAGTTCAAGGGCTCGCGAATACTCGATGGCCGGTTCACCACCGTGCAGCAGGCGATGGGCGTGCCGGTGAAATGCCAGGCCGGCGCGGCCTATTTGCGGCAATTCGTCGAAGAGGCCAAGGCCTCGGGGTTGGTCGCCCGGCTGATCGCGAAGCACCGCGTGCGCGGCCTGTCGGCGGCGCCGGCTGCTTCGATGTGATTGCACAAACCTATCGCGTGATCGTCAGGCGGCCGATGAACTTTTTGAAAATTTGAGGAGGGCAGGCAGCATGTCCGATGTGATTCGAGTGGGGCTGGTCGGTGCAACCGTGACCGAGTTCGGCAGTGGTTGGGGTTCGGGCGCGCATGTGCCGGCGCTGAAGACGGTGCCCGGTTATCAGATCAAGGCAGTGTGCACCGCGCATGAGGCAAGCGCCAAGGCATCGGCCGCGGCCTTTGGCGCCGATCTGGCGTTTTATGATTTCGACGCCATGGCCGCGAGCAAGGAGGTCGACCTGATTTCCGTGGTGGTGCGCGTGCCTTTGCACCACCGCATGGTGATGAAAGCATTACAGGCAGGCAAAGGGGTTTACTGCGAGTGGCCGCTTGGCAATGGCCTGAAGGAAGCCGAGGAAATGGCGGACCTCGCGCGCAAGAACGCAGTTCCCAACATGGTCGGCCTGCAATCGCGCAGCGACCCCACTGTCAGGTATGCGCGCGAGCTCATCGAGCAGGGGTACGTCGGCGAAGTGCTGTTCGCCAATCTGAAAGTCATTCAGGGCGCCCAGCTGGTACGCGGCCCGGGCCGCATCTGGCAGGGCATCCGCAGCAACGGCGCCAACCCGCTCACCATTCCCGGCGGCCACAGCATGGATACGGTGCGCTTCATTCTCGGTGAGTTTGCCGAAGTGTCGGCGCGCATTGCCACGCGCATCACGCAATGGAAGCATGCGGATAGCGGCGAACCCATGGCGGTGGACGCACCCGATGCGGTGGGCGTTGCCGGCAGGCTGAAAAACAATGTCGAGGCGAGCATGCTGATCGCGACCGCGCCTTCCAATGCACCGGGCTACCGGCTGGAGATCTACGGCCGCATGGGGGCGCTTGCCATCAGCACCGCGTCGATCAACCTGGGTCCGAACAAAATCTTTGGCGCACAGGGCAAGGACAAGCTCGCGGAACTGCCGGTTCCCGAGCGCTTCAAGGCGGCACCGGCCAGCACGCCCGCCGGCATGCCGCAGAATGTGGCCAACGCCTATGCGCGCTTTGCCAAGACTTTCCATTCCAAGGAGGGCATCGATGCGGATTTCGATGCCGCCGTGGGCACCCACCGCCTGATCGACGCCATCGAACGCTCGGCGGCGGAAAAAAGAGCCATCGATCTTTGACCTGCCGGGGGATAATTCGTCTGTATCGCACTCATCAAGAAAGCACAACGTGGCCGAAATCGCACTTGCCATCGGTACCTCGCATACCCCGCTGCTCTCGTTTGGCGCCGAACATTGGGAACGCTATTCGCGGCGCGACCTGAGCAATGCCAGGCTGAACCTGTCCGACGGAAGCTGGGTCAGCTACGAGAAGTTGCTGGCCGACACCGGTGGCAAGTTTGCCGCGGTGGCAACCTACGAACAGTTCTTGCAGAAATCGGCCGCCTGCCAGGCGGCGCTCGACCATCTGGCCGACGATCTCGAAGCGGCGGCGCCCGATGTCGTCATCATTGTCACAGATGACCAGGGCGAGCTGTTTCATATGACGAACCTGCCCGCCATCTCGATTTTCTATGGCGAAGAGGTGATTACCATGCCGCGCGCCAATGTGCCGCACCAGCGCCATACCCTGAAGGAGCAGTTTTTCGAAATCATGTCCGCGGCCTATGCCATGGACCGCTCGCACATTTTTCCGGGGAAGACGGATTTCGCGCGCGAGCTGATCGAGCGGCTGATCGACAAGAACATCGATGTGGGCGCAGCCGCCAGCGTCGAGGATCCGCAGAAGGCCGGCATCGGACACGGCGTCGGTTTTGTCATCAAGCGCCTGTTCAAGGGCAGGCAGATCCCGGTGATCCCGGTGCTGCTCAATACCTACTATCCGCCCAACGCGCCGAATGCGGCGCGCTGCTATGCCATCGGGCAGGCATTGCGCGAAGCCATTGAGGAAAGCCCGTCAAAACTGCGCGTCGCATTGGTGGCCTCGGGCGGACTCAGCCATTTCGTGGTGGATGAAGCGCTTGACCTGCGCATACTGCAGTCGATGGGCGAGGGCAGGG
>MEQV01000313.1 GCA_001770355.1 Betaproteobacteria bacterium RIFCSPLOWO2_02_FULL_62_17 | reverse complement strand
AAGGAGAGCAGAATCTGCTGCTCGATTACACACGGCTATTCCTCGGCCCCACCCAGGCCATCGCCCTGCCCTACGGTTCTGTCTGGCTGGAGCAAGGCAAGACTATCATGGGCGACTCGACCATGGCCGTTCAGGAGCTTTACAAGGAGGGCGGCTTCGAGATCGATGAAGAGTTTCGCGAACTGCCTGACCACGTGGCGGCCGAACTGGAGTTTCTCTACTTGCTTATCTACCGCGAAAACGAGGCGCGCCGCGAAGGCAAGCCCGATGCGCTGGAGGCCAAGGCCAAATTGCGCAAGCGCTTTCTCGACGAACACCTCGGACGCTGGATCGGGCCCTTCACAGCAGCGGTGAGCAACGGCGCGCAATGCGGCTTTTACCGCCAGCTTGCCGGGTTCACCCACCGCTTCGTCAGGATGGAAGCGGAGGGATGAGCGAGCGAACCAGGAACACCGGCGCGAATCCGCCTCCGGCGGTGCGGAAATTCGTCGTTTGCCCCTGGTAAAGACGCGCCGCGAGCAGTTGAATTGAGCCCGCATACACGTAGGCGCGAACGTCGAGCTTGAGCTCGGTATCCACGCCATCCACATCCACCAGGCGCTCGCTCGGTGGCACCAGCTCCTGCGCCACGTAATCGCCCGCAAGAATCTGCTGCCATACCCGGCGCGTCAGCTTGTCGCCGCGATAAGCGGCCTTGCCGCCGTAGCCACCCGCGGGTTTGAAAAAAAGTCCGCGGCGATTAGCCCATAGCGCTTCCGCCCCCTCGGGTGTTACGCACACGGTGCGCGGAATGCCCGCGGCCAGAATCGACCGCGCCGCCGCCGGCACGCCGAGCGCGGCCAGCGTCGCGTCATCGCTCAGCGTCACCAGGTTGCGCTTGTCGGCGTAAAGCGCGTGGGCGCGTGGGCCGGGCGTGACGACGACCGCGCCGGCTTCGAAGGCTGCGCGCAATGCGGCGTGCGCCGGGTCCGCCAGATAGAAGTCGGTGAGCCGGTTATAGACCATGTCCAGCGGCTGCCCCTGGTGCCAGAGACGTCCATCGTGCCAATCCAATAAGCGGCCGTCCGCGACGACCGCATCGATTCCGGCACGCGCGAACATCCGCCGGAACAGCAGAAACTCCGGATGCAGGTACTGGGTCAGCGGATCATCATCGACGATGGCCACCCGGTTCAGGGGCGCCGAACCGCGCTGCCGTTGCCATTCCTCCCTGAACATGGCGAGGAACAACTCTTCCATCGCCGCGATGTCGGTGACCGGCTCGAACGCCGCCTCATGCATCTCCCGGCAACAGGCTTGCTGCGCGCGGGTCAGCGCCGCAATGAGGAGCGCGCCGCCGGCATTGGTGTTTACTTCGATGAGTCTGGGGCCAGCGGGGGCAAGGTGGAAATCAAAGCCCGTAAAGGCTCCGCGCGTGCCGAAATCCCGCTGCGCTATCCCGGGCGCACGTGCGATGGCCGCAGCGCGATAGGCTGGAAGGGAGATCACCTGCTCCACCGCCGTGACGATCGCCGCCATTTGCTCGAATTGCACACGGGAGATGAACACGGCCATCGCCGAAAATAGTGACGGCCGGGTCTGCGCGATCTCGTCTGCCAGCCCGGCGAGGGATGGCTCCTTCTCCAGCTCCCGGCGTAGCTGCGCCGGGTTCAAGCTGCGGCAACTGCAGCCTCGATTGAGGCCATCTGCCGTGATTGGAATTATCCGGCGTGAGTCGTCGACGACGGTTCCCGAGAATGTGCTCATGGCAGCATGGACTCGAAGATCACCTCAGGCACGACCAGCCTCGTACCAGCCCTTGGATACTTTCACCACTTTTACCACCAGCAGCATCACCGGCACCTCGATGAGCACGCCGGTCTTTTCCAACTCCTGCGCCCTACCCATAACTGGGTAATCGGGCTGATGTTGCAACAAAATACTTCCTCTGAAGCCATAGCGCGACATTGACCAGGCCGATCATGACCGGCACTTCGACCAGGGGCCCGATAACAGCCGCAAAAGCAACACCCGAGTTGATGCCGTAAACCGCCACGGCAACGGCGATGGCCAGTTCAAAGTTGTTACTGGCCGCGGTGAACGAAAGGGTGGCGCTCTTTTCGTAACCGGCCCCCAGGCGCATGCTCATGAAAAACGAGAAAACAAACATCACGACAAAATAAATCAGCAAGGGAACGGCGATGCGCACCACATCCAGGGGGATGGTGACGATCAGCTTGCCCTTCAGGCTGAACATGACAACGATGGTGAACAGCAGCGCGGCCAGCGTGATCGGTCCGATTTTCGGCACGAAACGGGTGTGATACCAATCCTTCGAGACAAAACGCAACATGATCGCGCGCGTCAGCACGCCGGCAACGCAGGGGATGCCCAGATAGATGAAAACGCTCTCGGCAATCTGCTTGATCGAGATATCGACAACAGAGCCCGTCAGACCAAAGAACGGCGGCAGCACCGTGATGAACAGCCAGGCATAGACGCTGAAGAACAACACCTGAAAGATGGAATTGAAAGCAACCAGGCCGGCCGCGTACTCCGTGGAACCCTTGGCGAGCTCGTTCCAGACGATCACCATGGCGATGCATCGGGCCAGGCCGATCATGATGAGCCCCACCATGTATTCCGGCTTGTCCTGGAGAAACATCAGCGCCAGCGCAAACATCAGTATCGGCCCGACGATCCAGTTCTGCACCAGGGAAAGTCCCAACACCTTCCAGTCGCGGAAAACATCGGGCAATTCCTCGTAACGCACCTTGGCAAAGGGCGGGTACATCATCAGGATCAGGCCCGCCGCAATGGGAATGTTGGTGGTTCCTACCTGAAAACTGTTGATGAAGTCCTCGATGCCGGGCACAAGAAAGCCCAGACCCACACCGATGGCCATGGCCGCGAAGATCCAGACGGTCAGATATCTGTCGAGAAAAGAGAGCTTTTTTGTGATGGCACTCATGACGTTATCCGGGAATCAGGTTGGGTTGGTTCGCTACATTGAGAATTGCGAGGCGTGTGCCGCTTGCTGGTTCATGACTTCGCACTGTGCGTTGATCAGCTATTCACCTTTCTCGCGCAGGCGCCCGATCTGGTCGAGCTCGCGTTTGATCGCTATCGCATTGAGCTTCTCCAACGGCAGGCTGGCAAACAGCGCTATCCGGGTTTTCAAAAACCTGAGGGCAGTGGAAAATGCCCGGCGCTTCTCTTCGTCGCTGCCTTCGACTGCCGCCGGGTCTTCGATGCCCCAGTGCGCAGTCATCGGTTGTCCAGGCCAGAACGGGCAGGTTTCACCCGCGGCGTTGTCGCACACAGTGAAAACAAAATCGAGAGGCGGCGCATCCGGCGTCGAAAACTCGTCCCAGCTCTTGCTGCGCAGGCCGCTCAATGGAAATCGGTTCTTTTCCAATGCTTCCAGGGCAAAGGGATTCACCTGGCCTTTCGGATGACTGCCCGCGCTGAAGGCGCAGAAGCGGCCTCTGCCCAGATGGTTTAGAACTGACTCGGCCAGAATGCTGCGGGCTGAATTGCCGGTACAGAGAAAAAGTACGTTCAAGACGCGGTCTGTCATGCAAGATCCTGTCAGGAGGTAATCTTGCGAATCCGGCGCTTCGCGGCGGTACCGGACCCGGCGGATTTGGCGAGGCAGGCTTCACCCCCGCAGCAATTTTTCGTGAGGAAGGCAACCAGCTCATCGATGGTGCCGTAGTCGGCGCAGTAGCGAATGAAGCGGCTTTCCTTTTGCCCTCGAATCAAGCCCACCCGGCTCAGGTGCGCAAGATGGAAAGAAAGGGTGGCTGGGGCCATCTCGAGCTTCTCTCCAATAACGCCCGGGTTCATACCCTCCGGCCCGGCTTCAACGAGCAAGCGAAACACCGCAAGCCGGGATTCGTGACCCAGGGCGGCAAGCAGTTCGGCGGCGTTTAACGTTACCATATTTCGAATATTATAGAAGTATTGTTCCACATTGTCAGCAACTTCTCCGGTTATGCCTGGCACGGAGGTCAGTTGGCCGGAATTGTAATGATGGGAACCTGGGGCACGGCACCGGTCTCCGCGATCGAGGAGAACACCATGAGGAAGGTCACCACGCGCTTGGACGCGAGGTCGCGGTCGTCGATCCAGAACCAGGCGTCGCGGTATTGGACGGCAATATACGCGTCGGCCGGCGGTTCCGGACCGGAATGGATACGCGCGACCGGCAATCGGCGCGAGCGCTCGCCCGGTGGCGTCATGGTGGTCGCCCGCCCTTCTGTCAGGTCCTGTGCCGGCACGTCCACGCCACCGGAAAGCTCGGCGAGGATTTCCCACATCGATCGGGTGAGCAGGGCAATTTCTGCGCTGTTGCGGGCCGCCGACCCGAGGGTGAGCCGCAGTTCCCTGCCTTCCGTTTTGATCTCAAGCGTGTCCATGATGAACCGCACATCCCTTTCAACCTCGGGATCGGCGGTCGCGCGGAAGAACAACAGCGTGACTTCATCGTGGCCGCGCTTCTCGATCCGGATGCCGAGCGCGCCGGACTGCTGGATTCGGTAAAACGCGTCGACCAACTGGAAGAACGCCGGGTCTTGACGCCCTTTCCTCGCAGGCCCGGCAGACTGGTTGAACACGTTGTTGAAGCCACGCACCGAAAGCGACAATATGAAATCGGCCGGGTGGCCGGCCTGGATCATGGCGAAGATGGCCTGCGGCGGAATCGGGCGCAGCAGCTTTTCGATGTACTTCTGTCCGGTGACTGGGGTGTAGGAAATCGTTGGATGATCCGTATAGGTGCCGGTCGCACCGAAGTTTCGATTGGTGTCGGCCCGGGAATTGGGAAAAATCCGCGCGATGAGGCTGACGTCGCTTTGCAGTGTGTAAGAACCGATAACCGAAGAGACCTCCAGGAACGCGGGTGCATCGAAGTATCGCAGCTTCACGATGTTGAGCAAGGTTTGCTCGCGCCAAGTGGCGGCGATTGCGCCGGCGTAGTCAAGACGATCACGCTGGATCGCCCCGGGACCGATACTCTGGCATCCGGCCAGGGCCAGGCTTGCTATGAGCAGCCATCGCAGACGCGCATGCATATTTTTTCGGCTCGGTTCGGCCCCGGAAACCCTGACTCCTTAGCACATGCTGACCCATCGACCCCCTGGGCATATTGATCATGATCAAGTACACAGGGCAACGCACTGCCGATTGCTCAAACGATACCGGCCGGGATTCCGTTCAATGCGTCAGGAGGCCACCTGAAAAACCAGAAAATACTGGTCGGGCAGAAAACCGTGATCCTTGGAAACGGCGAACCCGGCGCCCTTGAGTTCGGCGATAACGCGCTCCGGGGCGATGCGCGCGGCCTTCGGCGGGCCATCGGGCGAATCCATGCGGAAATCGATGATCGCGATGCGCCCGCCCGGCTTGAGCGCGGCGCGCAGCTTGCGGAAATAACGCGCGCGATCCTCGATATGGTGAAAGACATCCACCATGAGGATCAGATCGACTTTCTCCGGAAGGCGCGGGTCGTCGGGTGAGCCGGCTATGGCGGTGACGTTGCCGCGCTTCTCGCGTTTCGCGCGCTCGCCCAGGTACCTGACCATGTCGGGCTCGGTATCGACGCCGTAGACGCGGCCCTTGGGCACCATGTTCGCGACCCGGACCGCGAAATAGCCGGTGCCCGATCCGATGTCGGCAATGACCGCGTTGGGCTTGAGCGCCAGCGCCTCGATGACCTGGTGGGGCTTCTGCCTTTCATCGCGCTTGGGATCATCGAAAATGTGCGCCCATTTCTCCGCGCCGCTGAAGCTGTGCTGATGCGTGTGCGGCGTTTGCGCCGCTCCAGGCCCGGCGGACAATACGGCAATACCCGCAAGGGAAAAACATACAATAAGTGGCCACACTGCTTTCATTTTTCCGGTTTCCTCTCAAGTCATTTATGCATCAACGTTGCGCTTGATCGCCCATCATGCCCGCTCTGGCGCTGCGCATCATCGCGGCCATGCCGTCACGGGCCAATTCGCTGACCTCCAGGGCGTGCGCTTGAAGCGCGGCGACCACCTTGGCGTCGTCCGAGGTCTGCGTGACGATGGAACCTTTCTGTGTCGCCTCGACCACGGTCTTGATCTTATCCTTGTTTGCGAACAGGACCGGCAGCGTCGGGCTGAACAGGTTGAACTCCCGACCGTCGCGCAGCCGGCCTTCCATGCTCGCCACGTGGGCCTTGATGGCCTGCGCCACTTGCACGTCGTCCGATTCGGTGACGGTACGGATGCCATCGGGAAGATTGACGACGGTGCGTTTGATCTTATCGTTGCTCCCGAGCATCTGGTGAACCAGTTGCATGTCGGCCCCGAACGCCGCGTCGGCGTTCTGCA
>MEQV01000312.1 GCA_001770355.1 Betaproteobacteria bacterium RIFCSPLOWO2_02_FULL_62_17 | reverse complement strand
TAAATCAGTGTTTCGTAACGTTTCATCATGCTTCTCCCGGCCTCACCCGGCCCGGTGGCTGCGCAGAACCACCCCGGTCGTAAACAATGAAAATACAATCACCGAGAAAAAGAACAAAAGATCGCGGGTATCAAGCACCCCCTTTTGAAATCCCTCGAAATGCGTCAGCACCGAGAAACTTGCCACGGTATCCACAAGCCAGATATCGGCAAAACGCGACAGCATCGTGGTGACCGGTGCGAATCCGACAAGAATGAGCAGCAGACACAGCATCAGCGCCAGGATGAACGCGATGACCTGGTTGCGCGTCAACGCGGAGGTAAGGCTGGCGATGGACAGGAAAGTCCCGGCCAACAGCAGGCTGCCGACATATCCGGCAATGATGACGCCATTATCAGGATCGCCCAGCCAGTTGACGGTGATTACCACCGGAAAGGTCAAGGCAAGCGCTATGGCCAGAAACGCCCAGGAAGCGAGAAATTTTGCGACGATGGCCTGCCAGGTGGAAACCGGCATGGTCAGGAGCAGTTCAATCGTGCCCAGCCGGCGCTCTTCCGACCAAAGCCGCATACCCACCGCCGGCACCAGGAACAGAAACAGCCAGGGCATCCAGGTAAAAAACGAGGTTAGCGATGCCTCGCCGAGTTCGAAGAATCCTCCAAGACTGAAGGTGAAGAATCCGGACAGCAACAGAAACACCACAAGAAACACATAGGCGACCGGCGACTCGAAATACGCCGCCAGTTCGCGTTTGGCGATGGTGCCGATGACGGGCCAGGTGCGCATCACGCAACTCCTTTGATAATATCCGTGTCCGGCATCGTGATGGAACGAAATACCTCTTCCAGCCTGCCCTCCTCGGTTTTCAACTGCTCTATCTTCCAGTTTTCCCGGATGGCCATTTCGGCAATTCGTCCGGCAAGCGCTTCGCGCTCCGCGCCCGCGTCAGCTGATGGAAACGCCTCAACCGTCACCCTTCCGTCTTGCGCTTGGAGAACGTCGGCATGGCCCAATGCAGCGATGCCCGATAGCCTTTCCTTCACCGTCTCCACATTTGTGCCGTGAAGCGTTACCAGAACCGCCCCGGCGCGCTCTGAGCGCGCCTTGAGTTCGTCAGGCGTACCGTTGGCGACTACCTTGCCTTGGTCAATGATTATGGCCCGGGAGCACATCGCCTCAACCTCTTCGAGTATATGGGTTGAAAAGATAATGGCCTTGGTTTCCCCCATGCGCCTGATAAGGGTTCGCACCTCGTGTTTCTGGTTGGGATCCAGCCCGTCCGTGGGTTCATCGAGCACCAGAACTTCGGGATCATGGATGATTGATTGCGCCAGACAGGTGCGGTGCTTGAATCCTTTTGAAAGGGTATCGATGGTCTGGCCCAGAACCGCATCCAGGTGGCATGTCTCGACTACGCGGCGCACCGCTTTACGGCGCTCGTCACCACGCAATCCGCGCATCTCCGCGGCAAAATTCAGGAACGATAGGACCGTCATCTCCTGATACGAGGGAGCCGATTCGGGCAGATAACCTATCTTTTCCTTTGCCGCGATCGGATTTTCCGACACATCGAAGCCGCACACCGAAACCTTTCCGGCTGACGGCGGATAGAAGCCGGTAATCATGCGCATGGTGGTCGATTTCCCGGAGCCATTCGGCCCGATAAATCCCAGTACCTCTCCCTTGCGCACCTCGAAGCTCACGTCGTCCACTGCCCGCTTGCTGCCAAACGTCTTGGACAGGTTTTCAACCTTTATCATGAACCTCCCCTAGTTATTCCAAATGCAATATATGGGCACCCGGCCTGAAATTTCAAGCGGCTGTGCCTGCTGTGGGATCAAATACCGCGACTTGGGCAAATAAGTTCCCGCCCGGCGCGAAGCATACCGAATTATTCAATACTCGGCGGCCATGATCGCGACACCCTGCCCCGCCTTACATGAAGAATGGCGCTGCATTGGGCAGATCTTGCTGCAATACCGCTCGACCTGCGTCACAGCGCCAGATATTCCGCACTGAGGTCCGCGTGCTCCTGCAACTGCCTTGCCGTCCCCGAGAAGCGCAGGCCGCCTTTCTCGATGATGTGCGCATTGTCGGAAACCGCCAGGGCGAAACGCATATTCTGCTCCGCCAGCAGCACAGCCATCCCTTCGCCGCGCAGTGTCCGAACCAGGGTGGCAAGCCGCTCGACCACCGCGGGCGCCAGACCCTCCGAAGGCTCGTCGAGCAGAATACAGCTCGGGTTGCCCATCAGCGTTCGCGCAACGGCCAGCATCTGCTGCTCCCCGCCCGACAAGGTGCCGGCACGCCTTCGCCCCAGCGGACCCAGCGCAGGAAGCAATGCAATAATACGCTCAACCGACCAGGGCGAACCATGGCCGCGCGCTGATCGACGGCCGGCTTCCAGGTTCTCCAATACGCTCAAATCGGGAAAAATACGCCGTTCCTCGGCCACATAGCCTATTCCCGCTCTGGCGATCTCCCAGGTTGCACAGCGGTCGATGCGTTTCCCGGAAAACCAGATCTGCCCACTGCTCAGCGGCACCATGGCCATCACTGCCTTCAAGGTGGTGGATTTGCCGGCACCATTGCGCCCAAGAATCACGGATACCTCGCCGGCGCGCAATTCCAGACTGAGGCCGAAGAGGACGCGCGCTGGCCCATAGCCAGCACTGATGGAGCGTATGGACAGCATCAGGGCGCGCCCAGATCATGTCCGAGATACGCGCGCCGCGCGCGTGGATCGGCGCGGACCTCGGCCGGCGCCCCCTGACAGATGAGCCTGCCCTGTTCCAGCAGGAGTATCCGGTCGGCGTGCGCAAACACGATATCCATGTCGTGCTCGGTGAAAAGAACACTGAGTTCGCGCTCGCGGGCGAGCCGCGCCACCAGCGCCATGAGTTCCAGGCGTTCCCGCGGCGCCATCCCCGCGGTGGGTTCATCCATCAACAGCAGCCTGGGATGGCCCGCCAGCGCTATTGCCAGTTCAACGCGCTTCAAGTCTCCGTAGGAAAGCGCC
This sequence comes from Betaproteobacteria bacterium RIFCSPLOWO2_02_FULL_62_17, assembly GCA_001770355.1. GTDB lineage: Bacteria > Pseudomonadota > Gammaproteobacteria > Burkholderiales > SG8-39 > 2-02-FULL-62-17. The sequence goes on along the minus strand of MEQV01000312.1, from coordinate 21,849 downwards.
GAACAGGATTGTGCCGCCTGGGCAAGCATCCCCAGCCGCTCCAACATGCGTTGTGCTTCATCCCGGCACAGGTCGCGAGCCGCCGAATGCAGATTCCAAAGAAGCCCGCGATTCGCGAGTAACGCAATCTGCACGTTTTCCGCGACCGTAAAGGAATGAAAAGTCGCGGCGATCTGAAACGTCCGCCCGACACCGAGACGCAGGATCTCGTGCGTTTCCATGCTGCTGATCCGTGTATCAGCGAAAAACACCTGCCCCCGGTCGGCGCGAAGCTGCCCATCCAAAATATTGAAACAGGTGGTTTTTCCAGCCCCGTTCGGGCCGATCATCGCGATGATCTCACCGGCTTCGAGTTCAAAGCTCAGATCGTCCAGCACCAGCGCGCCCGAATAGGACTTGCTGATTCCTTCCACCCTGAGAATTGTCATTCTTCGGTCCTATTCTGCAGTTCTGCGCCGACTGCTCAACTGGCCGACTATTCCCGCGGGGAACGCGACAACAAGCACGATGATGATCAGCCCCAGCAAGGCCCTCCAATAGTCGATGTGGCGCGCCACCAGTTCCTGCAGCCAGGTGAGCACGGCCGCGCCCACCAGCGGCCCTGACAGTGTCTGGACTCCGCCCAGCAGAACCATTACCAAACCGTCGACCGATTGGCCAATAGCGAGCACTTCCGGGGAAATGCTCCCCTTGGAGAAAGCGAATAATGCTCCGGCCAGGCCGGCAAATCCGCCGGCCACGAGAAATGCCATCCACTGAAATCGCCTCACGTCGATGCCTATGGCCGCGGCACGCAAAGGGGAGTCGCGGCAGGCGCGAAGCGCATATCCGAACGGCGAAAATACGATCCGGCGAAGAACCCCTATCGCCGCCCCGCACAACACAAGCACCAGATAAAAATAGGCGACCCGGCCAGACAACCAGGGAGCGGGCCATACCCCGACAATGCCGTTGGACCCTCCTGTCAAGCTGTCCCATTGATACACCACCGACCATGCGATCTGCGCGAAAGCCAGCGTCAGCATCGCGAGATAGACCCCCGACAGGCGCACGCAAAACCAGCCGAATGCAAGGGCCGCGATGGTCGCGATCACCGGTCCGATCACGATGGAGATTTCCATCGGGAATCCTGCATGTTTGAATGCCAACGCCGCCCCATAGGCACCAAGTCCAAAATAGGCGGCGTGCCCGAAGCTTGCCATTCCGGATGGCCCCATAAGGAAATGCAGGCTGGAGGCAAACAGCGCGAAGATAAGAATATCGATGATCAGCACCAGGCTGTATTCGTTGGCGAATGCCGGTGTAACCGCCAGTCCGGCGATGATCGCGATGCCGGCCATGCGCATCCGCGGCGTGCTTTTCTCCAGGAGCGCTTGCCTGGCCCCGGCAGGATCGGGCAGGACCGCCAGCGCGCGCCCCATGAGTCCCCAGGGCCGAAAGATCAGCACCGCCGCCATGACCAGGGATTCCACTACCAGCGTCAATTTCGGCAATGAAATGCTGAAGCCAAACGCGCCCACGTCGCCGATTCCGATGCACAGGGCTTTGACTTCTCCGATCAGCAGCGCCGCCAGAAACGCGCCGGGAATGCTGCCCATGCCCCCGACCACTACCACCACGAAAGCATCCACGATTACCGTGAAATCCAGGAAATGCTGAGCCGGCTCACGCGGGATTTGCAGCGCGCCGCCCAGCCCGGCGAGGAACGCACCCAGCGCGAAGGCGCTGGTGAACAGCAATTTCTGGTTGATACCCAACGCTGCGGCCATCTCGCGGTCCTGGGTGGCGGCGCGAATAAGCAATCCCCAACGCGTTGCGTGCAGGAGCAGCCACAGCAGGCCCAGGATCAGCGGGCCGACGGCTATCAGGAACAGGTCATATTCGGGAAACGGCGAACCCAGAATTTCCACGGCTCCACCAAGACCGGGCGCGCGCGGTCCCAGAAGATCCTCCGGCCCCCAGAGCCAAAGCACCAAGTCCTTGGCCAGCAGCACTACCGCGAAGGTGGCCAGCAACTGGAATAACTCCGGAGAGCGATAGACGCGCCGCAGCACGGTTACTTCGAGCAGTGCGCCAACGATGCCTACGACCGTTGCGGCAATGAGGATGCCGCCCCAGAACGCGGCGTGCGTGACGCCCCCACCGCCCGCGAACACGCCAATGGCGCTGTAGGCCAGGTAGATCCCCAGCATATACAGGGAGCCGTGGGCAAAATTGAGCACCCGTGTAATGCCGAATATCAGCGACAGCCCGGCGGCAACCAGAAACAGCGTCGATGCGCTGGTAAGGCCGTTCAGAAATTGGAGAACAATGCTTGACATGAATTACGGCGGGCCGACCGGATACCCGCCACGGGCGACACGGTCATGTACCGGCACCCCGCACTGCATTCGGCCGGCACCCGGCCTAATCAGCCGGCCGCAGCTTACGTACCTCGGCGTCGCTCGGTTGGAATTTTGCGCCATCGCCATAGACAAAAGAGGCCATCACGCCCTTGCCATCCTTGACGCCGGTGCGCCCGACATAGGCACCCATGGTTGCCTGGTGGTCGAGCGCCCGATAGGTAATGCGCCCGAAGGGAGAATCGACCTGCAATCCCTGCATCGCGGCAACCAGCTTTTCGCTGTCAAGACTGCCGGCCTTTTTCATCACCGCCACCGCCGAGAGCACTGTCGCATACCCCACCACCGATCCGGCTCGCGGGTAGTCCTTCCAGCGCTTCTGATACGCAGCAAGGAATTTCTTATGTTCCGGTGTATTGATCGCATACCACGGATAACCGGTCACGTACCAGCCGGTCGGCGCCTCGTCCTTTAATGCGTCCAGGTACTCGGGTTCACCGGCAAGGAGATTGAAAACCGCGACATTCTTGAAAAGTCCGCGAGTGTTGCCGTCACGCACAAATCGCGACAAATCCGGACCGAACAGGGAACTGAATATCGCGTCTGGCTTCGCATCGATGAGCGCCTGAACGACAGCGCCCGAGTCGATCTTGCCCAGGGGCGTAGCCTGCTCCGTGACAAACTGGACGTCGGGCTGGGACTTCTTGAGCAGATCCTTGAATGCCGCAGTCGCGGATTGCCCGTACTCGTAGTTGGGATAAACGATTGCCCAGCGCTTCTTCTTGAGCTTCACGGCATCGGGTACCAGCATCGAGGTCTGCATCCAGGTCGAGGGACGCAAGCGGAATGTATAGCGATTGCCGTTTTGCCAGGTGATCTTGTCTGTCAGGGGTTCGGCCGCGATAAACAGGACCTTGCGTTGCCTGGCCAGATCCGCGACAGCCAGACCCACATTCGACGCAAAGGTCCCCAACAGAAAATGCACACGTTCGCGCGTCAACAACTCCTCCGCGACGCGCACGGCATCGCCCGGATTGCCGTTATCGTCGCGAAATACGATTTCAAGATTGCGCCCGAACACCCCCCCCGCCGCATTGGTCTCCTCGAGCGCGAGTTGCATGCCCTTCTTGTAGGGTTCGAGAAATGCAGGAAACACCTTGTAGCTGTTCAACTCGCCCAGCTTGATTGACCCTTGGGCGCCCGCGGGAACTCCGGCAATCAGCAGCACTAGCGCGATCATCCCTCTGACCACGGCATTCAAACACTTCATTGAAGACTCCTCATATCCATTAATACCGCGCTTGCGGATTGTTCGCAACGGGGAACCGCACTGTAGCCCAAGAGCTTGCGCGGTTCAACCTCAGATGACGAGTCCTTCATGGCGTCGTGCATGGTGAAAAACGCGCGCATTTCGATCTCGTCTGCATTTCCATCGCCGCATTTCTATTGCTCCAAGTCAAACAACTCGGAAGCCAGTAAAATTGCGCGTTCCCGTCTTGGCGTGTTTGGCCGTCAATTAATAATAGGACTATTCATGACACACGTCGTCACAGAATCGTGCATCAAATGCAAGTTCATGGATTGCGTCGATGTTTGCCCGGTTGACTGCTTCAAGGAAGGGCCGAATATGCTGGTTATCGATCCGGACGAATGCATCGATTGCGCCGTCTGCATTCCGGAATGTCCGGTGGATGCGATCTATGCCGAGGAAGACCTTCCCGAGGAGCAGAAGCAGTTCACCCCGATCAATGCCGAACTGGCCAAGGTCTGGCCGACGATAACGGACGCCAAGGAGCCCGCCGCGGACGCCGACAACTGGAAAGAAGTCAAAAACAAGCTCAAGCTCCTTGAGCGCTAGGCGGCTGAAGAATCGGAAAGGCACGCGACCGCGCAATTTTGATGTTAAAGCTTTCCTTCGGGCTGTCCTTTCCGGATCTGTACGATCGCGACGGCTTATCGAGAGTCGACGCGGCATTCCTCGCTTTTATGGGCACAGCGGATGCCGCGCTTGCACGGCGGGTGCACGCCGCGCGCGATGCAAGCCAAGCCCTGGACGCTAAAGCAGAGTCCGCGCTGATTCTTGAAATCTGCCCGCATCTGGAGCGTTTCCTTTCGCAGCTGTTCGGCATCGCCGACGAAGTCCTGACGCTTGCCGGCCGGCATGAAGCGCTCGACGTCGTATACCGGGTCAAGCGCCAGTTCGTGCAGCGCCGCGCCGCGACCAAGATCAAGCCCGCGGACGCGATGAACATCGATGGCCCGGCTCTGGAAGGCGAGCTTGCCGCGATGTTTCATAGTCGCTTTGACGACCTGGCATTCGCCACGCATGTGGAGAGCTGGAGCGGGGACGAAACCGCTCACGCGGATGCGCTGGACAAGGCGCTTCGCTACGCGGCCTGGGCCTTGCATACACCGGCCGGTCGCGAACGGCATGATGCGGGACTGTTGTTCAAGCAAGCGGTCAAGATCGATCCCTACCGGCTGTTGTCCCATGCGAGGCAGACCGACGCTAATGGCGTGACGGCATTCAGCATTGCCCCCGCCCACCTGCGCCGCCGCGATGCCTTTCACCTTACCGATCAGGGTACCGACCTGGCCGGAGCACTCGATCAGGCGAATTACTGCATCTGGTGCCATGGCCAGGGCAAGGACTCCTGTTCGCGCGGATTGCGGGAAAAACCCGCCAGCGACGCGCCAAAGACGATCGTGTTCAAAAAAAGCAACTTTGGCGTAACGCTTGCCGGCTGCCCGCTGGAGGAAAAGATCTCTGAGTTTCATCTTGCCAAATCGCAGGGACTCGCGCTTTCCGCATTGGCGATCATCGCCGTAGACAATCCCATGGTGGCGGCAACCGGCCACCGCATCTGCAACGACTGCATGAAGGCCTGCATCTACCAGAAACAGCAGCCTGTCGACATTCCCCAGGCCGAGACGCGCACCCTGAAAGATGTGCTCGAACTTCCGTGGGGATTCGAAATCTATTCGCTGCTCACCCGCTGGAATCCGCTCAATTTCCGCCGTCCTTTGCCGCTGCCGAGTTCGGGATACCGCGTTCTGGTGGCGGGAATGGGACCGGCAGGTTTCAGCCTGGCGCATTACCTGATGAACGACGGCCACTGCGTGCTGGGCATCGACGGCCTCAAGATCGAGCCGCTTCCCGAGGAGATATCCGGTGTGGGCGCTGACGGCCGGCGCACTGCTTTCAAACCGATCCGCGATGTTTCCAGCCTGTTCGAATCGCTGAACAGCAGGGTGATGGCCGGCTTCGGGGGCGTGGCGGAGTACGGCATTACCGTGCGCTGGGACAAAAATTTCCTGAAGATCATTCGGCTGCTGCTGGAACGGCGCGCGCAATTCGCAATGATCGGCGGGGTGCGTTTCGGCGGCACCATCACGCTGGAGGACGCCTGGTCCCTGGGATTCGATCACGTCGCCCTGGCCATGGGCGCGGGCAAGCCCACTACCCTTGATATTCCCAATGGCCTGGCGCGCGGGGTCAGAACCGCTTCCGACTTCCTGATGGCCTTGCAGCTTACCGGCGCTGCCAAATTCGATTCGATCGCAAATGTGCAGATGCGCCTGCCCGCGGTGGTCATAGGCGGCGGCCTGACAGCGATCGACACGGCTACTGAATCGCTGGCCTACTACGTCGTCCAGGTCGAAAAATTTCTCGCCCGCTTCGAAGCGCTGGCGCACGCCATCGGCGAAGACGCCTTACGGGATCGCTGGGATGCGGAGGAACGCGAAATCGCCGAGGAATTCCTGTCCCATGGCAGGGCCATCCGCGGCGAGCGCCAGCGCGCGGCGCGGGAAAACCGTGCGGCCCGCATCATCGAGCTGCTGCATGCCTGGGGCGGCGTCACCGTCGCCTATCGGCGCCGCCTTATCGACAGCCCGGCTTATACCCTCAACCACGAAGAAGTGGAGAAAGCCCTGGAGGAAGGCATCACGTTCATCGAGTGCCTCAATCCACTGTCGGTCGAAACCGATGAGTACGGCGCCGCCAGGGCCATTCACTTCACCCGCCAGAAATTCGTCGAAGACGGCAAGGCACAGCCGGACGGCGACTGCCGGCTGCCGGCGCACACCATATTTGTCGCGGCCGGCACGCAGCCCAACACGGTTCTGGCGCGGGAGGATGAACACCATTTCAGCGTCGATGGCAAATACTTCAGCGCTTGCGACGAAGACGGAAGGCCGGTCAAGCCGCAATTCTCGATTTCCAAACCCAGGCAGCCCGATGTACTTCTGTCGCGCGGCGGCGACGGCCGATTCGTGTCATTTTTCGGCGATCTGCACCCGTCCTATTTCGGCAATGTCGTCAAAGCCCTGGGATCCACCAAACAAGGGCATCCCGTCGTGACGCGTGTCCTCGCCAAGCGCCCTCCCGCCGATGCCGCCGCCGGCCACGCGTTTCTGGGGGACATGAATCAGCGGCTGCGGGCGCGAATTCACGACATAAAGCGGCTTACGCCCACCATTGTCGAGGTGATTATCCACGCCCCTCAGGCGGCGTGCAATTTCCGGCCAGGGCAGTTCTACCGATTGCAGAACTTCGAAAGCCTGTCCCCCGTGGTCAATGGCACGCGGCTGCAAATGGAAGGCCTGGCGTTGACGGGGGCCTGGGTCGACAGGGACCGCGGCCTGGTTTCGACGATTGTGCTTGAAATGGGCGGATCCTCGGACCTTTGCGCGATGCTGCAACCCGGCGAACCCGTCGTGCTGATGGGGCCCACCGGCACCCCCACGCATATTTTTCCCGGAGAAACCGTCATTCTGGTGGGCGGCGGACTTGGAAACGCGGTCCTGTTTTCCATCGGGCAGGCGTTTCGCGCGGCCGGATCCAGGGTCCTGTACTTTGCCGGCTACAAGAAGGCGCAAGACCGCTATAAAGTCGAGGAAATTGAAGCCGCGGCGGACGTCATCGTCTGGTGCTGCGACGAAGAACCCGGCTTCCGGACCGAACGTCCCCAGGACAGTACATTCATCGGCAACATCGTTCAGGCGATGGAGGCCTATGCCTCAGGCCGCCTTGGCGAGATAACTCTGCCGATGTCGCAGGCAGCACGCATAGTCGCCATCGGATCGGATCGAATGATGGCCGCCGTGGCGCGTGCCCGTCACGACGTGCTGGCGCCTTATCTGAAGAAAGGCCACGCGGCAATCGGCTCCATCAATTCGCCGATGCAATGCATGCTGAAAGAGATCTGCGCGCAGTGCCTGCAGGTCCATCGCGATCCACTGACGGGCGAGACGCGCCACGTATTCTCCTGCTTCAATCAGGATCAGTCGCTGGACCTGGTTGATTTTCACTCCCTGTCGGAGCGGCTCAGACAGAACTCACTTCAGGAAAAACTGACCGTGCAATGGCTGAAACACCACATGCCGGAATTGAAGAAACAGCGCGATCTGGTTTGAACCTCAGTGCCAATCGCCGGGACGCGGTATGGGCAAAGGCAGGACCGGAATACCCTCCTCGATCAGTTCTTCCGCTTCCTGTGCGGTCGCGGTGCCGCGAATGTCGCGCCGGACAGCTTCGTCGTAATGAATTTTTCGCGCTTCCTCGGCGAAAGCAGCACCGACATCCTCGGTATGCGTGAGCACGTGATCGATCAACTCGTGCAGCTTGGCCTGCAGCGACTTGCCGGTGGCCATCGGTACGATTTGCGCGGGGCTTGGAACCGCCGCTGGCGGCGCTACCTGCTCGGTGTGCCCGATCTTGGCCGTCAGCAGCTTCTCGATGGAACGGTCCGAGCACACCGGACACTCAAGCAGGCCCCTGCCCCTTTGCGCGGTGAATTCATCCGCGGAAGAAAACCATCCCTCGAAACGGTGGTTTCCCGAACAGATAAGCTCGAAAACAATCATAGCTTCACAGCTAAACCCAAAATTGCGCCCGCTGCAAGCCGATATGGAGCCATGGTACCCGGGGCCGGAATCGAACCGGCATGGCTTGTTTAAGGCCGAGGGATTTTAAGTCCCTTGTGTCTACCAGTTTCACCACCCGGGCAACGCCGCGCGTAATAATCGCATCGCTTGTCAGCCATGAAAACAAGAGCTTGCCTGAGGCCCTCGGACGGCGGTTAAAATCTACGCCACTCGCACCTCGACATGCAATCCAAGTGCGTGGGCTGCCGCTTCTATCTGGTCTAGGCGCGATGCGTGGTTCAGATCGAATAAACGGTCTACCTGGGGCATGTGCCATCCCAGCCGGCGAGCCAGTTCCGCCTTCTTGACGCCCTGTTCGGTCATTGCATGGTAGATACCAAGCTTCGCGCATTCCAGCGCCGAAGGGCGAACAGTCTTCTGCCTGCGCTTCGCCTTGGAAGGAATCGGCAAAGGCAAACGGGACTCGACGTAGAAGGATAGCGCCGATTCCAGTGCATCCACCGCGTAGAGCAACGCTTCTTCTTCATCCTCGCCCTGAGTGATGGCTTCCGGCACATCCGGAAATTGAACGACGAAGCCGCCTTCGGGCTGCGCCTTAAGAATGACAGGGAAATCGAACATGGATCATTTTACGGTCTTTAACGGAGCGCTGCGGAGCGGTTTCTTGGTGCCGGGGCCGGGATCGAACCGGCATGGCCGGATACGGGTCGAGGGATTTTAAGTCCCTTGTGCCTATCAGTTTCACCATCCGTGCAACGCCGCGCGCAATAATCGCATCGCTTGCCAGCCAAGAAAACAAAATAATGGAGGCGGGGGTCGGAATCGAACCGGCGTCCACGGCTTTGCAGGCCGCTGCATAACCACTCTGCCACCCCGCCGTTTGGACTCGACAAGAAAGGCCGCGGCGCTCGCTTCGTGAAGATCATTGCGATCTTTCAAGTAGCGAATCGGACCAAAGCGCGCGGCCTTTCCTGGGAAACCTGGAGCGGGAAAGGAGTCTCGAACTCCCGACCTCAACCTTGGCAAGGTTGCGCTCTACCAACTGAGCTATTCCCGCTTTGACGAGGGCGAATCTTATTCTCACCAGGCAATACGGTCAAGGCGTTGATCTTAAAGCCATAGATCTCAATACATGCGCTATTCATGCGCCTCAAGGCGCCTGGCTTTGCCAATGTAGCCTATCTGTCGCCGATACAAGGGTTTGGCCTATATCGCAAATGGTCTATGGAATGCTTGTGAGGGTCCGCCACTTCTAAATCTGGCTGGTGAAAAGTTATAGATTCTGCGAATCAGCCCTCTCCTTTCCTAACACATTGATTCCTAGGAAATTGACTCGATGCCAAAAGGAAAGCCGAGGTATGCTATCTGGTGATTTCACCAATGATATTCGTTAGACCGCATTGTCCATGCCTTATTTGACCCATCGCAGTTTCATTGAAGCGGTGCAAGCCCGTGCGGCCCGCGTTACCGTCGGTGCTTCGGCGCTTCGCGGGCAAGGCGCAGGCATCGCTGTGCCAGCGCGTGCCTTCCTGGCCACCCTTCCGCTCGTCGAATTTTCCGTATCGCGAGTTGACGTATTCGAACTGCGTTTAGCCAAGGCAACGAGGGCATTGCGAAGTCGTTTCCCGGCAGGTACCGGTAGCTGGGGTCTTGCGCGGAAGCTGATGAACATCTTCCTTCGCGAGGCGCTTTACACAAGGTACCTCGCCGATCATTACCGATTGCAGAAAACCGAGTTCCTTCTCGAACTGCCGCTTGACTCCATCACTGCCAAAAAGTTGCTGGATCTTCCGAATGCCGGTCTTCCACCTTGGCCGGGAGTAAAGTACCTGAAATCGCCAGTGAGTTCTCGGTTTCAGGCCGTGGCCTTGGCGCATGCGCAAGACACGGGCACTGCCCGCGTCCATCTAGATGCCGTGTGGTGGGGCCAACGAGAAATTCCAGATGCGGTCTAACCCAGCGCACCCGGACGCGCGCAGAGTGTTACTTTTCATCGCCACGGTCGCGCGCAGGTTAGCGCCACGTTGGGCGCCCGTTGAAACGCGACCATTAACCGACGAATCGTGAGCGAAACATGGTGCTAGTCCCCGAACGAGCGATACGTGTCAGGAAAATGATCGAGTCTCTTGCAGAAAGATTCCCACACCTTAAGTCTGCGCTGCATCAAGATACGTGGGGATATGATAAAACGTGGATGGTCGGGCCGGTTCGGGAAACCAAGGAGCTAGGTCGGGATGTTCAGACTTGGACGCAAAAGTACCTGACGGCGATGAGCCTTGGCCCTTGGCGTATCCAAGGTCAGGTGCACCAGAAGAACCTGCTGCTTTCGCAAGTTCGGGACGCCGAGTGGTCGACGCTCAGTCCCTTAACCGTCGCCGCGCTCCCATTTCGTCTTCGCTGGCAAACTCAACAGACCACTGATTTTCACCGAAACCTGCTGCGCTCCGGCTCGACTCTAGACGCTCTTTGTGAGCATTTGCTCAGTCTTACCGGCGACGCGGCTTACCACAAATTAGCGGACATGTCGGGAGTAAGAGGCTATTCCAAGTGCGTCGACTTTTTTGTCCGTGAGGCCTTATTACTCGATTGTGTTCCGGTCGATCGCCACGTTCGACGCCTTCTCGCTTCTTTCGATCTGACTGGCGTCGGTCGCTTGGAACTTACTGAGTTAATTCGCGAGGCTGGATTCAAACCAAGGCTCGTTGCCAGGGTCTTATATGAACAAGGCCTCAATAAAAGCAACGCGTGCCCAACAATCCGATCGAGCCGATGCGCAAGCGAGCGCCGCTAGGTTCCACGTTAATCCGACTTGATAATGCGACACTATTCTAATTAAATGAATAACTACAATTCAATACCAGCGTGCTCTACCAGCCACTTTAAATTCTTCATTTAGAATATATATTCGTCGAGAAGAGAAATTCCCGCTTCGCCAAACAGCGGTACTTTGCCCTTCAACCTATATCCAGCACCGACCCTCAGCGCCTCAATGGCACCGCCGCCATTTTCAGGTAATAGAACATCGATACCACGGTCAGCAAAGCCGCGAGATAAATTAACCAGTAACCCAGCAGGTGGAGGTCAATCCCGACAAACACGTCGTAGTAGAGCAACATCGGAATTGCGACCATCTGGGAGATGGTTTTGATCTTGCCAAGCACGTTGACCGCGACGCTGCGCGACTCCCCCATGCGCGCCATCCACTCCCGCAGGGCCGACACCGCGATCTCCCTGCCGATGATGATGATGGCCACCACGGCATTGGTGCGATCCAGTTCCACCAGCAGGATCAGCGCCGCGGCAACCATCAGTTTGTCGGCGACCGGATCAAGAAAGGCGCCAAAGGCGGACATCTGGTTGAGGCGCCGCGCCAGGTATCCGTCAAGCCAGTCCGTCAGGGCCGCGGCGATAAACAGGGCGGTCGCGGTCATGTTCTTCTCGCCCGGACTGAGCATGGATTCGGGGAGGTAGAAGACACCGACGATGCCGGGAATCATCGCTATGCGCAGCCACGTCAGCAGGTTGGGCAGGTTAAGCGGCATGCAGTTCCCGATGGATTTTCTCAGCCAGCTTTTTGCTGATGCCTTCCACTTGCGCGAGGTCGTCCACGCTGGCGCCCATTACCCCGCGAAGACCGCCGAATCGCGCCAACAGGCTGCGCCGGCGCTTCGCGCCTATCCCTTCGATTCCTTCCAGTGACGACGACAGCCGCTTTTTTCCCCGCTGCGCGCGATGGCCGGTGATGGCAAATCGGTGCGCCTCATCGCGTATGCTTTGCACCAGATGCAGAGCCGGATGGTCGTGACCCAGAATCACGGGATCGGCTTTGTCCAACAGCCACAATTCCTCCAGGCCTGGTTTGCGCTCAGGCCCTTTTGCCACGCCCACCACCGCGATGCCGATCAAACCGAGTTCCTCCAATACCGCCTTGGCCACTCCCAACTGTCCTTTGCCTCCATCGATCAGCAGCAGATCCGGCGTGACCGCCTCGCCTTGCGCCAGCTTGCTGTAGCGGCGCACCAGCACCTGCTTCATCGCGGCGTAATCGTCCCCGGGAGTCAGATCCTTGATGTTGAAGTGACGGTACTCGCCGCGCCGCATTTCCAGGCGGTCGTAGACCACACACGAAGCCACCGTCGCCTCGCCCTGCGTATGGCTGATATCAAAGCATTCTATACGCTGCAGCGAATCGCCCAGACCCAACGACTCCCGCAATGCGGCCAGACGCCCTTCCTGGTTGCTGGCCTGCGCTTCCCTCGCGATCAAGGCGTGCCGGGCGTTCTCGCGCGCCATATCGAGCCATGCGCGCCGCTCGCCCGCGGCATGGGCTAATAATCTGATGGGATGGCCGCAGTGCGTGCTCAGGATTGCAGCGGCGTCCTCGATGTCCGACACGGCGTCCACAATGATCATGCCGGGCGCCGGAAAATCCAGGTAATGCTGCATCAGGAATGCGAGCACAATTTCCTCCGGGCCGCGACCCTGCGCATTCTGCGGAAACAGACACCGGTCACCCAATTGGCGCCCGCTTCGGATCATGACCAGATTGACGCAGAATGCCCCGCCTTCGTGGGCCACCGCCACGACGTCGATGTCCTGTTCCAGGCCGGTATCGGCATATTGGCGCTGCGACATCCGTGCCAGCGCCTGCATCTGATCGCGATAGATGGCGGCGTGCTCGAAATCAAGCGCCTCGGCGGCGGCATTCATGCGCGCCTCGATGGCGTGCAGCACATCGTCGCTGCGCCCGTCGAGAAAGAGTCTCGCGTCGGCAACATCCGCGGCATAGTCTTTCTCTTCGATCAAGCCCACGCAGGGTCCCGAGCAACGTTTGATCTGATACAGCAGGCAGGGCCGCGACCGGTTATGGAAAGTGGAATCTTCGCAGGTGCGGATGCGGAACACGCGCTGCAGCAACTGGATGCTTTCACGCACCGCGCCGGTATGGGGAAACGGGCCGAAATAGCGGTTTTCCTTGTCCAGCGCGCCGCGATGGAAACCCAGACGGGAAAATTTCGCTCCGCTCAGCACCAGGTAGGGGTATGACTTGTCATCCCGAAACAGAATGTTGTAGCGCGGCGCCAGGGACTTGATGAGGTTGTTTTCCAGCACCAGCGCCTCGACCTCCGAGCGCGTGACTGTCACTTCCGTTTTCGCCACCTGGGACACCATCATGGCTATCCGCGGCCCCAGCGCGGTACGCTGAAAGTAAGAAGAAACACGCTTTTTGAGGTCGCGCGCCTTGCCGACATACAGGACGCCATCCCTGGCATCCAGCATGCGATAAACGCCCGGCAGATTGGGCAGGGCCGCGATAAAGGCTTCCGCGTCGAAAATTCGGATTGCTTCGACGGCCTCTACCGGCTTGTTATCATCGTCCGGCATCAAGATGGGACTTCGCAGCAAGGACAACGGATTCGAACATGGGCGTGGTAAGGCGGCGCGTCTGGGTGTTGTAGCGGCTGCAGTGATAACTGTCAAAGAGGGCCAATGGACGCCCATGCGGTTCGATGTCATGCCGTCTGGCATGCGCGAACGCATGGACCGCCGGCTTCAATCCCACTGCCATCAGTACCGCGTCGTGTGCGATGCGACCCAGCGCCAGGATTGCCTTGGGGCGGCACATGAGGATTTCTTCCGCCAGAAAAGCGTTGCAGCGCCTGATCTCCGCTGGCAAAGGCTTGTTGGCGGGTGGCAGGCATTTGACGGCGTTGGTGACGCGGCAGTTGAGCAGGCGCAGGCCGTCCGTGGGTTCCGCGGAACCCGCGTGACTTGCAAAACCGAATTTGTGCAATGTCGCGTAGAGCAGAATGCCGGCGTGGTCGCCGGTGAATGGCCTGCCGGTGCGGTTGGCCCCATGCAGCCCGGGCGCGAGACCGACAACCAGCAATCCCGGCCGATCAGCGCCAAACGAGGGCACCGGTGCGCAAAAATATTCTGGGTGGCTGCTGCGCACTTCGTCCAGATGATCGGCCAACCGCGCGCAACTTCGGCACTTGGCGTCGTACGCAGCCGACTTTTTGCCCTGGTTTCTCATCGTTTCAACAGCGCGGCCTATGTCAACAAGCCCGCACCGAATTTAGCATTCATCCGAACGAAGTCCTTACAAGCTTCAATGCCGCCTGGTAAGAGGCGGTATTTTTGAGCGAAACCTCGCCACGCATCGAGCGTCCTCGCTCCGCCTGCAGTTCCTGATGGCCCAAGCGGCTCAACAATACCTCTGCGTCGGAAGGTGAATTGCATACCAGCACCATGTCGCAGCCTGCTTCAAAAGCCGCCCGGGCGCGCGCCACGATGTCTCCGGCCGTGCTGGCTCCTTCCATGGAAAGGTCGTCGCTGAAGATCATGCCCTCGAACCCGAGCCGCCCCCTCAGGATGTCTTTCAACCAGACGCTGGAAAAACCCGCGGGATGCCGGTCAACCCTGGGGAAGATGACGTGCGCCGGCATGATCGCCCTCAATCCCGCCGGAATCAGGCGTGCATAGGGCAGCAGATCGCATCGATCCAGTTCCGCACGCGATCGATCGTCTACCGGCACGGCGAGATGGGAATCGGCCTGGACATGCCCGTGTCCCGGAAAGTGCTTGCCCACCGAAGCCACGCCGCCCAGGTGCAGCCCGGCCATGAGCTCGCCGGCAAGCAAGGCGATGATCTCCGGATCGCTGGAAAAAGCCCTGTCGCCGATGACGCTCGATCTGCCGAACCCGACATCAAGCACAGGTGTAAAGCTGAAATCGAGACCATGATCGAGCAATTCATAGGCAATGACGGTTCCGATCGCCCTGGCCGCATTGGCCGCCTGCGGCAGGCTGCCGCGCCCCAGTTCGGCCATGGGCGGAATCTTTGTGAATCCCTGCTGAAACCGCTGCACCCGGCCGCCCTCGTGATCGACTGCGATAAGCAAGCCGGGATCGCGCAGCGCGCGGACCGACGCGGTGAGTGCGCGCAACTGCCCGGCGGATGCGAAATTTCTGGCGAAAAGGATCACCCCGCCGCTTAACGGATGGCAAAGCATTTCGCGCTCCTGCGCGTCGAGCGCCAGACCCTTCAAGTCGAGCATGACCGGACCCAGCGGCAAAGGTTTTGTCACTGTTTCTCCAGTATCACGAAGGCCAGCGCGAAATCCGGCTCATCGGTCAAGCTCAGGTGGATCGCGGTGATGCCTTTCTGCTGCACGACGCGCTGCAATGGCCCCAGGCAGCGGATGGTGGGCTTGCCGGATCGTTCATTGCTTACCGCCACATTCTGCCAATGCACCGGATATCTCATGCCCGTGCCGATTGCCTTGGCAAAAGCCTCCTTGGCGGCAAATCGCTTCGCCAGATAGGCTGCGGGGCTGCGCTGCGCGCGAAACCTGGCCAGTTCCTCGTCGACCAGGATTTTCGCCGCGAAGCGCTCGCCAAACCGCCGCAGCGACTTTTCGATTCGCGATATCCGGCAAAGGTCGGTGCCGACGCCGCCGATCATGCCGGTGCCCGCTGCAAAAGCAGCGTCTTCATTTCACGCACGGCCGCGCGCATGCCGGTGAAAACGGCCCTGCTCACAATGGCGTGGCCGATGTGCAGCTCCCACAAATCCGGCAGGTTCGCGACCGGCCCGACATTCAAATAGTTGAGCGCATGTCCCGCATTGAATCGCATCCCCAGCGCCTGAATGGCGCGTCCGGCCTCGCGTATCTTGGCAAGTTCCGCCGCCACTTCCCGGTCTGCCAAATCACCTCCGGCGCGATAAAATGCGTGCGCATACGGGCCGGTGTGAACTTCACAAACCTGCACGCCGATGCGATTTGCCGCCTCGATCTGCCGGAGATCCGCATCAACAAAGGCGCTGACCTGGATGCCGGCATCGCGAATTCTAGCGACCGATTGCTTCAGGCTTGCCTCTTGCGCAAGAATATTCAAGCCGCCTTCAGTGGTTATCTCCTGCCGGCCTTCAGGCACCAGCATCGCCATTTCCGGCTTGATCCTGCGGGCGATCTCGACCATTTCACCGGTCGCCGCCATTTCGAGATTCAGCTTTATCCGGATGGCTTCGCGAATACGCCGAACGTCGTCATCCTGGATATGGCGCCGGTCCTCGCGCAAATGAACCGTTATGCCGTCGGCACCGCCGAGTTGCGCTTCCTGCGCCGCATGCAAAGGGTCGGGCTCATAGGTACGCCGAGCCTGCCTCAATGTCGCGACGTGGTCGACATTGACCCCAAGTCCGATCATAGTTCCAGCAACTCCCGGAATACCTTGCGGCTGTTCAATTGCCGTTCCTCCAGACGATGGTTGATCAACGATCGCATCAGCCCCCGTGCTTCCTGCAGAGTTCTGAGGTCGTCAAACTCATCGCGCGCCAGGCTAAGCAGCGTCCTGCCCAAAATCGCTTGTTCGCCGTCGCCGCCCCGGGCCGCCAACGGCCCTTTTTCAGGGTGGTAAGTGTAATACCTGGCAGGATCGATCTCCTCGCCGGTAAATGCCTCGCGATCGAGAACCAGCGCATAGCCCAACTCTTTGAGCAGTGCTTTCTCAAATCGCCGCAGAATGGGCGCCGAGGCTTCGCCCGCGGCAAACTGCCGCAGAGCTTCCGAATACCGGTCGAACAATGCTTCATGGGCATCCTCGCGCGCGAGCAAGCGGATCAGGAGTTCATTCACATAAAAAGCGCAAAGCAATGCTTCGCCGCGCAGCAAGCCCACGCCGCCAAGCCATTCTGCCTTGGTCAGCGTCTTGACTTCGCCCCGGCCGTGCCAGGACAGCGAGAGGGGCTGAAATGCCATGAGCGTGCCGCGCATGGCCGAGCGCGGCCTGCGGGCGCTGCGTGCCACCAGCGTGATGCGGCCGTTGGTCCTGGTGAAGGCATCAACCAGCAGGCTGGTTTCCTTATAGGGATAACTGTGCAATACGTACCCGTCACCAGCCTGGCGCACGACTTCGTTGGCCGGTCCCTGGCGCGAATCAGTCATACCCGAGGCCGGCAAGCATCGCCGCGTTATCGGTCCAGCCGGCGCGTACCTTGACCCAGATTTCAAGATAGACCTTGCCGGCGAAAAGCTTCTCCAGGTCCAGCCTTGCGGCGCTCGAGACAGCCTTCATTTTTTTTCCGCCGGCGCCGATCAACATGGGTCTGTGTCCGGCTTTGTTGACGATGATGGATGCAAAAATCCTCCTGACATCGCCTGCATGCTCAAATTTGTCGATGGTGACGCTCGCGCCATAAGGGACTTCGTCACCGAGTTGCCGAAACAGCTTTTCCCGGATCCTCTCGGCCGCGAGAAACCGCTCACTGCGGTCGGTGAGCGAATCTTCGTCATACAGGCTTGCCTGAACCGGCAGCATGGGTTGCAATACCGCCAGAAGCCGCTGCGTATTCCTGCGGTATTCCGCGCTCACCGGAACCACGTGAGCGAACTCATGTGCTTCGTTGAAACCCTGCAGGAACGGCAATAAACGCTCCGGGGGCAAACAGTCGATCTTGTTGACTGCCAGCACCACCGGCGTGCCTTGAGGTACCTGGGAGAGGATTCTGCGGTCTTCAGCATCGTAGTGACCCGCCTCGACCACCAACAGGGCCACATCAACCTCACGCAATGCTCGCTTGACATTGCGGTTCATGACGCGGTTGAGCGCATCCTGGTGCTGCAGCTGAAAACCGGGCGTGTCCACGAAGATAAACTGCGCCTCCGGCGTGCTCAAAATCCCCTTGATCTGGTGACGCGTGGTCTGCGGCTTGCTGGAGGTGATGGAGATGCGGTCGCCGATCAATGTGTTCGTCAAGGTGGACTTGCCTACGTTCGGCCGGCCTATGACCGCGATCAGGCCGCAGCGGTGCCCCTCAGCGGCCATTGACAATTTTCTCGAATGCCCTTTGCGCGGCCTGCTGTTCCGCCACACGCCTGCTGGAGCCCGATCCCAGCGTGCGCAGCGACAGGCCATCGACCAGGCATTCGACTTCAAATTCCTGATCGTGGGCCGCGCCCCTGGTGGACACCACGGAATACTTCGGCAGGCCCAGACGCCGCCCTTGCAGATGTTCCTGCAGCAGTGTCTTCGGATCCTTGCCGAAGGATTCGGCATCATTTTCGCGCAGCGGCGCCTCCAGCAGCTTGCGAAGCACGGACTGCGCCACCGGGAAGCCCCCATCCAGATACACCGCGCCGATCAAAGCCTCGAAAGCATCGGCGAGTATCGATGGCCGGGTGATTCCCCCGCTTTTCAACTCGCCTTCGCCCAGTAGAAGGAAACAACCCAGATCCAGTTTCCGCGCGACCCGATACAGCGATTCCTGGCGCACATGGTGCGCGCGCAGACGCGAGAGTTCCCCTTCCTTGAGGTCGCGGTACCGGGAAAACAATTCTCCGGAAACCACGCAATTCAAGACGCTGTCGCCCAGAAACTCAAGCCGTTCATTGTGCGGCTGTCCGAAGCTGCGATGGGTAAGCGCTTCGCGCAATAAATCTGCATTTTCGAACCGATAGCCAATCACTTCCTGAAGCCGGTTCAAATCCATCATTCCGCCAAGGCACTATTTCTTGCTGCTCCCGGCAAATTCGAAAAGGAGGCTCACATTGCCGAACAGGGGCACCTTCTTCGGATAGGCGAAGGAAATTACCAGATCCCCTCCGTCCTTGGTAATTTCCAGGTCCTGGCTGCCGACAGCTTCGATGCTGTCCACAGCCGCGCGGCGATCAAAGGCTTTTCTTACGTCGTTGACCGATCCGCCACGCAACTCGCCACTCTCCGCGATCCCTGCGAGGGCCTTCTTGATCTGCAGGAATTCCATGTAAACCGGCCCGACCTTCAATCCAAGCACCGCGACAAGTATCAATACCACCAATATGCTTACCATTGCCACTAGCGAAACGCCTTTTTGCCTGTTCATAGCATCTCCATCATTTGAATCCGCCGATTCTGCCGATATCGCTGAAATTAAACCAGATAAAAAATGCCCTGCCCACAATATTGGCGTCTGGCACGAACCCCCAAACCCGGCTGTCCGCCGAACTGTCCCGGTTGTCGCCCATCATGAAATAATGGCCCGGCGGCACTTTGCACACCACGCCCTGGCTATTGTAGAGGCAATTTTCTCGAAATGGGAATTGCGTCATCGGCGGCATGGATGCAGGAGCATCTTCATCGATGAGGATCGAATGCTCCACCCCGCCGAGCTTTTCCTTGAATTGGCGCGAATAATGAATCCGTTCGCGATGCAGAAAGTCGGGCATGGTATCCGCAACCACCTCGATTCCGTTAATGCTCAAACGCTTGTTCAGGTAGCTGATCTGGTCCCCGGGCAGCCCCACCACTCTTTTGATGTAGTCCAGCGAGGGATCGTCCGGGTAGCGGAATACCATCACGTCGCCCCGCTTGGGCTCTCCCAATTCGATGATCTTCTTGTTGATCACCGGCAATCTGATGCCGTAGTCGAACTTGTTGACCAGGATAAAGTCGCCGATCGCCAGCGTGGGAATCATCGAACCCGACGGTATCTTGAACGGCTCGACCAGGAAGGAGCGCAGCAGGAACACAATCAGGATAACCGGGAAAAAGCTCTTCGGATACTCGATCCACCAGGGTTCCGGGGCATCCGCCGGGCGCCATTTGCGAAACCACAACCAATCGGCAAGCGCGACAAGTCCTGTTGCCACGGTCAATGAAAAAAGAATCAGCGCAAAATTCACGTCAGGACCTCACCCGGCGCCCGAGCGCGCGGCGGCCGCCTTTCATTTCCCACCGACCTGGAGGATTGCGAGAAATGCCTCCTGGGGGATCTCGACCGTGCCAACCTGCTTCATGCGCTTCTTGCCCGCCTTCTGCTTCTCCAGGAGTTTCCTCTTCCTGGAGATGTCTCCACCGTAACATTTGGCAAGTACATTCTTGCGCAATGCCTTGATGGACTCGCGCGCAAGGATATGCGCCCCGATCGCGGCTTGCACCGCGACATCGTACATCTGCCTGGGAATCAACTGCCGCATCTTCGCCGCCAGTTCACGGCCACGATACGTTGCGTTATCGCGGTGAATCATCGATGACAACGCGTCAACACGGTCTCCATTGATCAACACATCCAGTTTCACGACATCCGCGGCCCGATACTCCTTGAATTCGTAGTCGAGGGATGCATAACCGCGGCTGGCCGACTTGAGCTTGTCGAAAAAATCCATGACAACTTCGCTCAGCGGCATTTCATAGGTCAGCATTACCTGGCGCCCCACATATTGCATATTCTTCTGCACGCCGCGCTTCTGGGTACACAAGCTGATGATCGCACCCAGATGCTCCTGCGGGACAAATATTGTCGCGGTGATGATCGGTTCCCGGATTTCCTCGATCCGTGACGGATCCGGCATTTTCGCGGGATTTTCCACGTGGATCGTCGTGCCATCACGCATTTGCACTTCGTATACCACGGTGGGAGCCGTGGTGATCAGATCCATTGCGTACTCGCGTTCCAGCCGCTCCTGAACGATGTCCATATGCAGCAGACCGAGAAAACCGCAGCGAAAACCGAAACCCAGCGCCTGCGAAACCTCCGGTTCAAAATTCAGGGACGCATCATTGAGCTTGAGCTTGGTCAATGCCTCGCGCAGCCCCTCGTATTGGTTGGTTTCGATGGGATACAGCCCGGCAAATACCTGCGGTTTGATTTCCTTGAATCCAGGCAGGGCTTGCGTCGCGGGATGGACCGAAGTGGTAATCGTGTCGCCGACCTTCGCCTCATGCAATTCCTTGACGCCT
Source organism: Betaproteobacteria bacterium RIFCSPLOWO2_02_FULL_62_17 (assembly GCA_001770355.1). Taxonomy (GTDB): domain Bacteria; phylum Pseudomonadota; class Gammaproteobacteria; order Burkholderiales; family SG8-39; genus 2-02-FULL-62-17. Next base: position 895 of record MEQV01000312.1, on the reverse strand, counting down.
GCCATGACAAATCCCACTTCCCCCGCACTCAGCTGCGCGCGGGCCTCGGACTTGGGCGTGAACACTCCCACTTGTTCGCATAGATGCACCGAGCCGGTCGCCATGAACAACAGTTTTTCCTTGGTTCTGAGCACCCCGTCCACCACGCGCACCAGCATCACCACACCCACGTAGTTGTCGAACCAGGAATCGATGACCAGCGCCTTGAGCGCGCCTTCCGGATCGCCGCTTGGAGGCGGAATGCGTTGCACCACGGCCTCCAGAATATCCTCGATGCCAACCCCGGTCTTGGCGCTCGCCCTGACGGCATCTCCCGCCGAAATGCCGATGACGTCCTCAATCTGCCGGATCGCGGCATCCGGATCCGCGGAGGGCAGGTCGATCTTGTTAAGCACAGGGACGACTTCAACGCCTTGCTCGATCGCCGTATAGCAGTTGGCGACCGTTTGGGCTTCCACTCCCTGGGTGGCATCGACCACCAGCAAAGCCCCCTCGCAGGCCGCCAGTGAACGGCTGACTTCATAGGAAAAATCGACGTGCCCGGGCGTATCGATCAAATTGAGCTGGTAGGTCCTGCCGTCTCTGGCCAGATATTTCAAGGCCGCGGTTTGCGCCTTGATGGTGATGCCGCGTTCCCGTTCAATATCCATCGAATCGAGAACCTGGTTCGCCATTTCGCGATCCGCCAGTCCTCCGCAGCGCTGAATGAAGCGGTCCGCAAGCGTCGATTTACCGTGATCGATGTGGGCAATGATCGAAAAATTGCGGATATTTTGCATCAAAAAAAGGTGCCTCGCGGGCACCTTTTGCATTTGCTTGGGCCGTTATTTTAGCGGTTTTCCCAGTGAAACTGACTGAACGATAGCGGCGCAGCACGCCATCACGCAGAGGCGCC
>MEQV01000311.1:11541-13400 GCA_001770355.1 Betaproteobacteria bacterium RIFCSPLOWO2_02_FULL_62_17 | reverse complement strand
AAGTTCCCGCCGGGAATCTCATCGGCGAGGAGGGCCGGGGCTTTCGCTACATCCTCGACGGCATGAACGCCGAGCGCATCCTGATCGGTGCCGAGTGCATCGGCGATGCGCGCTGGTTCATCGCCAAGGCGACCCAGTACGCCAAAGAGCGCTCCGTGTTCGGCCGCCCTATCGGTCAGAACCAGGGCGTGCAGTTTCCGATCGCGCGCGCCTACATGGCAAGCGAAGCCGCGGCGCTGATGGTGGCGCGCGCCGCGTCCTTGTACGAGGCAGGCGCGCCTGCCGGCAAGGAGGCCAACATGGCCAAGCAACTGGCGGCCGAGGCCTCCTGGCAGGCGGCCGACATGTGCCTGCAGACGCACGGCGGCTACGGTTTTGCCGAGGAGTACGACATCGAGCGCAAGTTCCGCGAGACGCGGCTGTACCAGATCGCGCCGATCTCGACCAACCTGGTGTTGTCGTATCTGGCCGAGCACGTGCTCGGTTTGCCGCGTTCCTACTGACGCGCAAAGCAAAAGGAGTCAGGCATTGGAACTTGGATTGAAAAACCGCCGCGTGCTGATAACCGGCGGTTCGGAAGGCATCGGCCTGGCGGTGGCGAAAGCGTTTCTCCTCGAAGAGTGTGAGGTGGTGATCGCCGCGCGCAACCAGGGCAAGCTCGATGCCGCGGTGGCGGAACTCAAGCAGGTGGGCAAAGGCAGCATCAGCGCCTGCTCGATCGACCTGTCCAAAAGCGGCGCTGCCGAAACCCTCGCCGGCGAATATGCCGGCACCGATATCCTGGTGAACAACGCCGGCGCCATCCCCATCGGCGACATTTTCGAGGTGGACGAGGCACGTTGGCGCGCGGCCTGGGATCTCAAGGTATTCGGCTACATCAATCTCACGCGCGCCATGTACCGGCACATGAAAGGCAAGCCGCCCAAGGTGATCATGAATGTCATCGGCACCGGCGCCGAAAAGCCCATGTGGCGCTATGCCTGCGGCAACGCCGCCAATATCGCGCTGAACGGCCTGACGCTGTCGCTGGGCGGGCGCAGCATCGACGACGGCATCCGCGTGCTCGCGGTGAACCCGGGCGCGGTGGAAACCGAGCGCTGGCGCGCAATCCACAAAGCCCGTGCCGAAAAATTGCTGGGCGATGCCGCGCGCTGGCGCGAAGTGCTGCACGACCAGCCGCTGAGCCGCGCGGCGACTTCCGAAGAGATTTCAGATGTAGTGGTGTTTCTCTGCTCGGATCGCGCCAGCTGGGTGTGCGGAGAAGTAATCAACATCGACGGTGGCAGACTGCACCGGGAGGCGTGGTTCTAGGCCTACTCGGTCGGCGCAGGGCTCTCGCCCGAACGCGTGCTCAGCAGCCGCGTAACCACGATGTCCTTGCCCGGCAGGAGGAACGTCCCGACGCGCTCTTGTGCCTGCTGGTCGGTAACCGTCATGCGGCTGCGCAGGCGCACATATTCGGCCCAGGAGGTGACGATGAAGCGCTCGACATAGTGCCCCTCCCTGCCCAGATCGCGAAACACGCGCCAGTCGCTCGCCCCGTTGCGGCGGCGCGCAGGCTCGTTGGCATGAATGGCATGCAGAAACGCCGCGCTGTCTTTCGGGTCGATCTGGTACTGCACCTGAATGAGCACCGGCCCGTCGTCGGGCAGCGGCTCCACCGCGATCGCGAGATCCGTCAATTGTGTGCCCGGGGTGATATCTGCTTCATCACCCATCCTGACTTTGATTCTATAGCTCAAGGCGAGCAGCGCCAGCATCGCCCCCGAAGATGAGGCGAGCGAAATGTTGATTCCCGAATGCGAAGCCACCCAACCCCAGATCACGCTTCCCAACGCAAGACTCGCCTGCATGGCCAC
>MEQV01000311.1:9356-11397 GCA_001770355.1 Betaproteobacteria bacterium RIFCSPLOWO2_02_FULL_62_17 | reverse complement strand
AACCAGCAGCGTGGCGGCCATCCACAGAAAATAACCCGCAGTCACCAGGGTATTCAGCTGCAACTGCGGCAGGTGGCGCTGGATGCCCAGCACCCAGACCACCGCGCCGATGCCGAAACTGGCCGAGAGCATGCCGAAGCCTCCGGCGTCCAGGCCGAGCTGATCGCGCGCGATCAGCGGCAGCAAGGCCCACAGCGCGCTGGCGCACAGGCTGAAGGAAAGCGTGCGGCCGATCAGCGCGCGCATCGGCGGGGAATGCCGCGCATAGCGAAGCCCGCTCCGCATGCCAGAGAGCAGCGTGTCGGGTACGCCGGGAATGGCGCGCTCCCGCGGCTTCCAGCCATGCACCGCATAGATCATCACGGTAAAGAACAAGGCGCTGGCGAGAAACGCGCTGCCTGAACCCAACCCGGCGGCGATAGCGCCGGCCAGCGCCGGCCCGAGGGCGCGGGAGAGATTGAACGCCACCGAACCCAGGGAAAGCGCAGCCGGAAGATCCGCGCGTCCGACCAGATCGTTGACGTTGGCCTGCTGCGCGGGCAGGTAGAACGTAAAACCAAGACCGATGAGGAAGGTCCCGGCGAGCAGGGCAAGCGGCCCGAGCATGCCCGAAAGCTCGGTCACGCCTATGAGCACGGTGATGGCGATCAGCATGCATTGCGTCGCCAGCATTATCCGGCGACGGTCGACGATGTCCGCCAGCGCACCGGCCGCGAGACCGAAGAGCGGGGTTGGCAGGGTGCTTGCGGTCTGCACCAGCGCCACCATCAGGGTGGAGGGCGTGAGCGTCGCCATCAGCCACGCGGCGATGGTCGCCTGGATTGTATAGCCCAGCGCCACCGCGATCGACCCGCAGTAGTACAGCCGAAACTGCGCGTGGCGCAGCGGCGAGCCGCGGAAAAATTGCCGGAGAAATGAGGTGCTGGAGGTCGCCAAGCGGCAATTTTATCGCGCCGGGTGCCCGCGCAGCCGCTATTGCGGAATTTCTCCCAATACCGCGCACCTGCGCATCAGCCGTCGAAGCGGTGACGAACAGGCGGCATGTTGTGCGGCTCCTTATTTACGCGTGGCTTTGATCACGGTCTTCCATTGCGCCCGATGCGCCTCGATTTCACGGGCAAACTCGGCCGGCCCCAGCGGCGTCGGGTCGAAATCCAGTTCCCGCAATTTCTGCATGTAAGCCGCGTCGTTGCGAAGATTGATATGCGCGCCGGCGATCCGGTCCACCAGTTCGCGCGGCATGCCCGCCGGCGCGAACACGCCGAACCATCCGTAGACGGTGACTTCCTTCAGGCCATTATCGGCAAGGCTGGGCACGTTGGGGTAGCCCTCCAGTCTTGTCATCCCTACCGCTGCCAGTGGCCGCAGTCGCCCCTGGCCGATGAACTGTTTCACCCCCGCCACCGACGACACGGCCAGATGGATCTGCTCGCCGACGATGCCCTGCACCACCGGGCCCATCCCCTTGTAGGGCACATGCGTCATCTGCGCGCCGGACGCCAGCAGTATCACCGCCGCGGTAAGGTGAAACTCATGGCCTTCGCCCGGCGATCCAAAAAAATATTTGCCGGGGTTGGCCCGCGTCATGGCCGCCAGTTCCTTGAGCGATCCGGCTTTGATCGAAGGGTGCACCACCACCAGTTCCGGCGTAACCGCCGTCATGACCAGCGGGATCAGGTCGCGTTGCGCCACGAACGGCGGGGGCGGATCGTAGCTTTCAGCAATGGTTATCGGAGTTTGCGGCGTATAGAGCAGCGTATAGCCGTCCGGCGCAGCGCGAATCGCCGCCTGGGTGCCGATGTTGCCGTTGGCCCCCGCCTGGTTTTCCACCAGGAACGGCCGGCCAAGGGAGCGCGACATCGCCTCGGCCACGATGCGCGCCGAAATATCCGAGCCGCCGCCCGGCGGAAACGGCATGATGTATTTGACCGGCTTGGCGGGCCACGCCTGCGCCAGCGCAGCAATGGGCACAGCCAGCGCAACAGCTATGAACTGAAAACAGGCTAGCACCTGCAAATAACGCAGCATTCGTTTCATCATG
>MEQV01000311.1:7839-9338 GCA_001770355.1 Betaproteobacteria bacterium RIFCSPLOWO2_02_FULL_62_17 | reverse complement strand
AATCGCATGCAATCTACGCCTTGCCGGCTGTCAGCGCCATGCGGCGTCGCATGCCGCTCGTTTGGCGCGCGAGCTGCCCCTCAGACCTGCTTACGTCTCCAGGCCTGGATGTAATCGTCCGCGTTCACCGCGAAGCCTTCTATGTTCCTTTTGAATTCCTCCGACTGGAAGAAGGCAAGGTACTCGGTTTCGGTCGCGAAATTGACCGCTGAAATCTCCACCACATTGTCGTCGGGATCGCGGTAGTAGAAGCTGGTGGCCGGCCCGTGGTTGTAGGTGGAAAAGGGCATCACTCCTGCAGCCGCCAGCATTTCATATCGCGCAAAAAGCTTGGCGAGGCTCGCTTCGCGAAACTGCATGTGATCCAGGCCCGGCACCGGTTTGGCGGGCTTGACCAGATCCTTGATTTCGAACAACCCGAGTACCTGGGTGTAGGGATACTGGAAGTGCAGGCGAAGGAAGCAAATTCGGTCGACTTCAGGCAGGAAACCCAGCTTTTTTTCGGAATCGACATCGGTCGCCGGTTCCACGTTGCCAAACAGCCGCCGATACCAGGCTCTCATCTCCTCGAACTTCATGGTGTGCAGGATGATCTCGCTCATCTGCAGCGGGCCCAGTTCGACGGTACTTGTTTGCGTCCGATCGGTGCTCAATTCAATGCTCCATTTTCATTCCAAGGGGCAAAGCGCATCGCGCCCCGGCCGGTTCCTAAGGTTGCGCCTGGGCGCGCTCCGCGTCGAGCATGCGCTGCAGCATGCGCCGCATCTTGGTGGGCGCCTCGTCGATCGCGATCCAGGTCTGCTGCACCACGCCGGTGGCCTGCTGCTCGCGCTGGATAGAGGACAGAATCACGTTGTCCTCCTGGAAGGTGCTGTCCTGCGCCTGAATGTAGTCGGCCATCTTGTAGTCGGGAACATCGAAATTGCGCAACTGCATCCAGAAAAAATGCGTGCGGTGCCCGGTCTCCGGCGTCAGGAACTTGTAGCCCGCGGTGCGAATGCCGCGCGCGATGACTTCTTCAGTGTGTTCCTGCCCGGTGGAAATGGTGACGGCATCCACGCGCGAGATGCCGGGCGGAAAGTAGTTGTAGGATTGGCGCCGGTCGATGCGGCCGGAAAATTGCGTGATTTTCCGGTCGGTGGCGATCGGCTCGATGTTGTTGGTCCAGCGGTGCGCGCAGACGTGGAACTCGCTTTCTTCCACCTCAACCGGGATCTCGCTGGCCGAGGGCATGCCGATAGTGCGCCCGTGCACAAAGGTCGTGTGCGCCGGATCCATGAGGTTGTCGGCGATGTTCACGTAGCTGGCCTCATGGTACTGGTAACCGCCTTCGAGAACCTTCCAGCCCGGCTCGCTGTAATGATCGATGGCGATGATCTTCTGCGGATCGGCAAGCGCCGCATCGCCGGTCCAGATCCACACCGCGTTGTAGCGCTCGATCAGCGGAAAGCTGCGCACCTTCGCGGTCTTCGGAATCCTTGCTTGACCGGGCACGCGCA
>MEQV01000311.1:0-7770 GCA_001770355.1 Betaproteobacteria bacterium RIFCSPLOWO2_02_FULL_62_17 | reverse complement strand
CCATCGACAGCGGCGCGAGCTTGTGCGCGCAGCGGTCCAGGAGCGCCACCGGCGTGCCGTCGTTTTTGCGGTACAGCAGGATCGGCTCGTCGAGGATGCGCCGCGGCAAAAGCTGCCGGCCGACTTCTTTTGACCATGCCGCCACGTACCAGGCGTTGCGAATGTACTGCGTCATCATGATTCCTTTTGCTTCCGGTGCACCACGATTTTACGGCGGTTGCGCGCCGGGGCGGCCGGTGATACCGCAGCCCGCTTGCTAGAGGTAAGGCTTGATCCCCGCGCGCAGCGCCCAATACTCCCACGCCCGCTGCACCTGCGGCGAATACGGGTCGACACGCGCGCGCAGCGCAACCTCACCCGGCGACATGGTCTTTATGCCGCCGCCCATAAAAAGCGCCTCCTTGAGCACGCGCGCGTTCTGCGGCAGGTAGACGCCGGCCTTCACCGCATCGACGATAGTCTGGCCTGTTGAGGTGAAGCCGTGGCCGCGCATCAGCACCACCCGGTTCGGCCCGAGGCACTTCGCCATGTCGCGGCCCTGGGCAACATTGGAAACCAATAGCGTGGTGTCACCGAAGTTGTCGCGAATGTCCCAAACCGGCACATCGATGCCCATGTCGCTTGCCACGTGAATTACCGGTTGCAGCTTGATGTTGCCGATGGTAAAGGCCAGCACATCCAGCGCGTGGCTGTGAATCACCGAATTGATCTCCGGGCGCGCCTCGTACACCGCGCCGTGGATAAAGCGCTCGACATAAGACGCCGGCGGATGCTCGCCCACCGGCGTGCCATCGAGCAGAAATTCCATGATGTCGCCGGCTTCCACCAGTTCCGGGCTGCGCGACCGGGAGAGCAGGTAACGGTCGGCATGCAGCGGATGGCGGACGCTGACATGGCCATAGGCATCGAGCACGCCTTCGTGGGCGAGGATGCGGTTGGCCACGACGACGTCGTGGATGCTTTGTTCCAGCGACATTGCGGGACGGGACATTGGCAACTCCTTGGTTCGGTGGCGAAGCTTACCAAGAGTAACCGGAAAGCATAGTCGTAGAACTCATGATTCGACTCGATGTCGCACGAGCGCTGGTGACAGTGATCAGCCAGATTGCAGAGAGAGCGCTAAACGCAACCCATCATCAACCAGCGCCAGCAGGGCGGGCGCAACCCTGCCGACCCGCTCAGTCAGGAAGCTCTTATCAATCGTGACTACTTGCGAAACATTGACTACCGACGGCTTCGTCAGCCCTGTTCCCCGCGTCGGTAGCCGCACATTGCCAGGAGCATCGGCCAGACGGAGGTTTGAAGTAATGACTGCCGCAATGACCGTATTGATGCGGCTGTCGTTAAAGCTGTTGGCCGAAACAACGAGATATGGCCTGCGGTACCCCGGCCCGGAGCCGGAGGGTTCCGGCAAAGAAGCCCACCAGACATCGCCGCGGCGCACTACCACTTCTCGCGGGGGAGCGACCTGATCTGCAGCACGGTAGCCTCACGACCAAGCGAGGAATCTTCACCACCGGGTCCGTATATCTGGTTGAGTTCAGCAGTGATCAGATCTTCCCGATGCTTCTCAACGAGCGAAGCGAGTGCCTTTGCATAGAGCTGGCTTCGCGATACACCCATGCGCGCCGCCAGCTTCTCGGCGGACTCAAACACCCTGTCAGGAATGGAGACGGCGGTTTTCATGAACATAGTATAACACTGGTTATACCCACTTCAAACCCAACATTCCAAATGCCAATACGAGACTGGGTGGTCCTCAGACCGGTGCATCTAGAGAATCCGACGCGCCGCTACCTTACTCCGCCTTAAGCCCCACCGCCTTCACCAGCGCCGCGGTCAATTCCGTATCCGTCTTTATCCGCGCGACCAGTTCCTCAGGCGTGCTGCCGATCACCCGGAATCCCCCGGTCTCGTATTGCGCGCGCGACGTTCTCCGCGCCGATGGCGCCGCTTGCCCCGGGGCGGTTCTCCAGCAGCATCGGCTGGCCGATGATTTCGGCGAACTTCGGCTGGAACACGCGCGCATAGGCATCGATGCCGCCGGCGGGGTTGGGCACCACCACGCGGATGGGTTTGGAAGGGTAGGTTTGCGCGGTTCCGTCAAACGCGAAACAGAGCAGAGCCAGACCGAGCCGTCGCGCGGCGCAAGCAAAAGAACGTCTGGGTTTACCGGATATCATGCCTACTCTTCGCTAATCCAATGCCGCGGAGAATAATCGAATCCCTGCCATGGCGGGCGACGGGTTTCCCTCCTGTGGTGCCAGAGGATTTATCGGGTCCTGAATTGACGCTTTATTTTCTGGTATTGATCGCCGCCCTCAACCAGTCGCTGCACACCGGCGGGCGGGTGGCGGTGGCGCTCACGGCGGTGGGGATGCATGCCTCGCCCCTGGTCATCGGCACCATTACGGCACTCTACGGCCTCCTGCCGATGCTGCTTTCGGTGCCGGTGGGCAAGTTGAACGACCGCATCGGCCCGCGCATGCCCATGTACGCGGGGACGCTGCTTTTCGTTGCCGGGGGCCTGCTGCCCTCGTACCAGCCTGGCTTGGTTTCGCTTTACCTCGCGGCGACCTTGATTGGTTTAGGCAATATGTCCTTTCAGGTGTCGATCCAGAACGCGGTGGGCCACATCGGCGGCAGCGAGGACCGCACGCGCAACTTCAGCACGCTCGCGATCGGCATGTCGACCGGAGCCATCATCGGGCCGCTGATTGCCGGTTACGCCATCGACTACACCGGCTACGAGTCGGCATTCATCTTACTCACGCTGTCGCCCTTCGCAGCCCTGGTGCTGCTCTCCGCGGTGGATTTGCGCTTGTCGGTGCCAACGCCGGGTCAACAAGCGCGCGGCGCAACGCGAACCCTGGACCTGCTTTCCAACCGCGGGCTGGTGGCGATTTACATCTTCACCAGTATTCACGTGATGAGTTGGGAACTGTTCTCCTTTCTGATGCCGGTGCATGGCTCGAATATCGGTCTTTCGGCGTCCATCATCGGCGTCATCATGGGTGCGTTTTCGGCGGCCTCCTTCACCATGCGCGTGCTGTTGCCGCCGCTTGCCAAGCGCTTCGATCATTGGCACTTGATCAAGGGCATGCTGATATTCGCCGGCATCATCTTCGCCGCCATTCCCATTGCCAGTCACACCCTGGTGCTGGTGCTGCTCTCGGCGCTCATTGGCGGCTGCCTGGGCGCGGCGCAGCCCTTGACCATGACGCTGATTCACGACAACTCCCCGCCGGGGCGCATCGGCGAGTCGCTGGGCATACGCACTACCGTGGTGTGTTCGTTTCAGTTTGCCATGCCGCTGGTGTTCGGCGGGCTGGGCAGCCTGTTCGGGCTGGCGCCGGTGTTCTGGTTGTCCGCACTGGTCATCTGCGGCGGCATGGCTGCGATCCGGCCGGGAAAGTGACAACTCAACGCAACGGAAAACGAACGGCGGCCGGCCAGCCCGTTTTCACCCACCCTTGGCCGCCTCGATTGACGCACTCACCACATAGCGCTCGCGCCCGCCGGCACGCAGCGCGTCGAACGGATAACAAGTGATGAGTGTGAGGCGCGTGCCGCCGTCGTTCACAATCACGCCGGTGTCGGTTTTGTCGACCACCTCGGCGCCGGCGACGCGATAGCTCAGCTTGCTGCCATCGGCGCGCTGCACAATCAGCTCCTGGCCGCGGGCGACCTTGCGCAGGAATGCGAGATGCGTGTCGCGATGGCCGCCGATGACGCTGTTGCCGGCTGCCCCCGGCAGCGGCGTACCTGCCATGTGACCCGGGCCGAAGGCGATAGTGCGGCCGCTGGCACCGGCGAGCACGTAGAGATCGACCTTCAACGCCGGCACGGTAAGCCGCGCCACCGGCCAGGTGTCGGCCCATGACCAGGGCTTTGCCTGGCTTTCACCCGCGAGGGTGCGTTCCCAGGCGCGCGCGATCAGCACTTGCGCGAGCTGCGCCTTGGCATAGATATAGCCGCCCTGGCCGAATTGCCAGCCGCCCAGCGCCAGCAGCAGCACGCTTACTGCCATCCACGCACGGTTGCTTCGCTGCGGTGCCGTGCGCAGAAACGGCAGCGCGCATTCCACGCCCAAGGGGATGTCGCCGTAGCCGTTGCCAGCGAGGGTGGCCGGTTTCATTGCCACACCCGCGCGGTCCTGCGGCGCGCCATCAACAGTGCGGTGAGCATCAGCAGCAATCCGCATAACAGGTTGAAGCGCATGTCGGTGGCGCCCTGCGGCAGTTCGCCGAACACGTGCTCATAGCTCCAGCCTTCGGGAAGATTGGTGGGCATGAGCGCGGTCTTGAGCACATCCTCCGCGGGGCGGGCGGGGGTCTTGTCCACCGCCACCAGGCTGGTGTACTTCGACACCAGGTGATGGTCGAGCGCGATTTGCACCACGGCAGGCTTGACCGACTCCTCGTTTGCGCCTTCCCTCAACGTGTCGATGAGCGCGGTGATTTTCTCGCGCGCCCACAAGACTCCCATGCCTTGGCCATCGGCAGCCTGGTCGAGACTCATGCTTGCCGCCCACGGTGTCTCGCCGCGCCAGCCCGAGATCTTCACCGCGCCCACCGGCTGGTCAGTGACAAAGCTCACCACCAGCGGTTCGCCGAGATAAAGGTCGGGCAAGCGCGCGGGCCAGGACTCCACCTGCGCGCCTTGCGGCCATTCCACGCGCAGGCCCTTCAACACCGGCGATTCGAGCTTGGCGAAGAGGCTCAGCATCTTTTCTTTGACTTCGCCGACTTTGCCGATGTGGGTGAAGCTGCCGCGCCCCAGCTTGGCGGCCTTGCTCATGAAGTGGCTGTTGGGCGCCGAGCCGATGCCCACGGTGAACAGGCGCGAATCGCCGAGCTTGCCGCTGATCAGGTGGAACAGGCCATCTTCGTTGCCGATTGCGCCATCGGTGAGGAAGATCACCTGGCGGATGCGCCCCGGGGTTTCGTTGCCATTCAAGGCGAAGTTCAGGGCCGGCGCCATCTCGGTGCCGCCCTGCGCCTTGAGGCTGTTTACCCATCGGGCGGCGAGATCGGTGTTGTCGCGATCGGCGGGACGTGCGTCGTTCCACAGCGATCTGGCGTAGGAATTGAACTCGATCACATTGAAGCGATCGGCTGGAGCCAGCCGCCGGACGGCCATCTCCAGCGCTTCCTTGGCTTGCGCGATGGATTCGCCATGCATCGAACCGGAAGTGTCGATGACGAAGATCACTTCGCGCGGCAGAGCCTTGGCGCGCGCTTGCAGCGCCGGCGGCATGAGCATCAGCAGGCCGTAGGTTTTGTCCGCTTTTGTCTCCGTGAAGAGCGCGGCGCGCGGCGCGGCATCGTTCGCCAGACGCCACTTCAGCTCGAAATCGCGCGAGGCGACCTGGCCGTCTTCGAGCCGGATTTCGCTTTTTTCTTGGTCCAGGCGCCGCACCTGTACCGGATGGTAGGGGCTGTCGACGCTTTCGATGGCGACACCGGCATCGATGCTTACTTTCAGGTTCACCGGGTTGATGGGCCGGGTGGCTTCGCCGGGGCGCAGCAGCGGCGGCGTAATGCGTGCGGCGTCGGGTACCTGGTTGGTGTTGGGGCTCCAGCCGGTGCGCTGGGCGGTGGCAACCGGCGAGCCCGGGATATAGCGCGGGCCGACCACCATGGGGAACCGCAATGCGTAGCTGCCGGCTTCATAACGCAGTGTCTGCTGGTATTCGATTTCGACAGTGATTTCCTCATTCGGGCCGATGTTGGCCACCGAATGCGTAAAGATGTTCGCCCGCTCCTGTTCCATGAGCGCGGCGCGCCGGCCGGAGGCCTTCGCCTCTTCGTAGGTTTTTTTCGCGGCTGAACGTTCCTGTATTTCGCCTTCGACCAGGCGCTCGCCGATGCGCATTTTCAGGTGATCGACAGCGGCATTTTCGGGCAGCGGAAACACGTAGATACCCTCGGCCCAGTCCGGGGATGGATTGCGAAAAGTCTGCCTTACCACGGCGCGCGCCACCATGCCCGAGACGCGGATGTCGACATCGGTGTGCAGCAGCGGCGCGGTGGTGGTGGCGCCGCCGCGGGTTTTCATCAGCAGGGCGCCGCTTTTTGCATCAGAGGGCGTCGCCGGCACCGGCTCCGCAGCGAACACGGTTTCGGTCAGAAGCAGCGCGGCGCCGCCAAGCGCAATGCAGGCAGCTAATAGGGCTGCGATCGCCAGCGAAATGACCGCTACGATATCCGCCGTGCGCAGCGCGGTGCGGCGGTTGGAACTGTATTTGGCCGGCGTGGCCAGAGTCGTCATGTCAGCTTCCTCCCCGGTGTCTCCCGCATTCGGGCATGGCAGGTATTTGAGCGCCTCAATAGGGCAATGGGAGGGAGCCGGGCTGCAAAGCCGGCGAACAATTGTGGCGACAATATGGCGCGGGGGCGGGCGCCCCGGTTGCGGCGCGCGGCGCACGCTTGACCTAGGTTAAACGCCTGCTCTTGACGCAGGTTAAAATCACCGCCCGCCGCTAATTCACAATCCTGCGACACAAGCATTTTCCCAGGAGGAGCTTCCATGGCTAAAAAGAAAACGATTTCCGAGCCCAAGATCATCCGCCCCGATGACGTCAATCCCAACCACAACTGGAGCCGTCCGGTCGGCGCGCCGGGACATACGCAGGTGGATTTCGAGGAGCGTGTCAATTTCCGCCGCCTGCACGATTACCGCCTGGCGCGAACCCGCGCCGCGCTCAATGAATCGGGGCTGGGGGCGCTGCTGTGCTTCGATCAGCACAACATCCGCTACACCACCAGCACCGTCATCGGCGAGTGGGCCCGCGACAAACTGACGCGCTATTCATTGCTTACCGGCAACGGCGACCCGTATATCTGGGATTTCGGCTCCGCCGCCAAGCACCACCGGCTGCACGCGCCGTGGCTGTGCCATGACCATTGCCGCGCGGGATTGCTGGGCATGCGCGGCTCGGTCGGTTCGGATATCACGCTGTTCCGCGATGCGGCCAAGGAGATCAAGGCGATCCTCGTCGCCGAGGGCGTCGCCGATATGCCGCTCGGACTGGACGTGGTCGAGCCGCCGATGCTGTTCGAGCTGCAGAAGCTGGGCATCGAAGTGCGCGACGGCCAGCAGGCGATGCTGCAGGCGCGCGAAGTGAAGAACATCGACGAACTGACGCTGCTCAACATGGCCGCGGCGATGGTGGACGGTGTGTATCAGGACATCGCCGAGGCGCTCAAGCCCGGCGTCAAGGAATCCGAGATCGTGGCGCTGGCCACCGCGCGGCTCTACGGCATGGGCTCGGATTGCGTCGAGGCGATCAACTCGATTTCCGGGGAGCGCTGCTCGCCGCATCCGCACAATTTCACCGACCGGCTGATACGCCCGGGCGACCAGGCGTTCTTCGACATCATCCAGTCCTTCATGGGCTATCGCACCTGCTACTACCGCACTTTCAATGTGGGCCGCGCCACCGCGTCGCAGCGCACCGCCTACAGCAAGGCGCGCGAGTGGATGGACAAGGCCATTGATTTATTGAAACCGGGCATGTCGAGCGACAAGGTGGCGCGAGTGCTGCCCAAAGCGCAGGAGATCGGCTTCGCGAGCGAAATGGATGCCTTCGGCCTGAATTTCTGCCACGGCCTCGGTCTGGGACTGCACGAGCGGCCGCTGATCTCGCGGCTGACATCGTTCAGGGAGCCGCTTGAATTGAAAGTCGGCATGGTGTTTGCCGTGGAGACTTACTGCCCGGCGAGCGATGGCATATCGGCGGCGCGTATAGAGGAGGAAGTGATCCTG
>MEQV01000310.1 GCA_001770355.1 Betaproteobacteria bacterium RIFCSPLOWO2_02_FULL_62_17 | reverse complement strand
AGCGACGGAACGCGCCAGCAGGTCTGCCGGGCCGCCGGGTGGGAAGGTAACGATGAACCGTATCGATTTGGACGGAAAATTCTGCGCCGCGGCCGGCTGCGCGCTCGCGCAGAGCGAAAGAACTGCGAGGGTAAGGATCAATCGTGACTTCATTTGGCATCACCTCCTCTGGAAAAAACGATAGGAAAATCAATCCGCCCCGAACGCATGCCTCAGGCGCAGACAAGCGTTAGAAGCGGTCCCAGTTGTTCAAACAACTGGGACCACTCCTGTCGGCCTCCTATATAGGGATCTTATAAGACCCCAAAAGTGGGGCCTAGCACGGTCAGACTACGCTCAAGCCTTTGATTACTCAACCAGGGTGCACGGGATAGACACCTGCACACCCACGCGTTATAGGCACCACCGATGGATGTAATACCGTCATCGTGCAGAACCTATTGACTGAGTGTTCGCAATGTGACGCTGCCCTCTATGACCGGCCGCCAGCGGAAGCTACAGCCTAACCGCCAATGACCAGTGGTGCCCAAATTTTTCCCTGGTAGGGGAGCCGATCAATTCGCGGTAATGCGTGTGTTCTTGACCACCTCGGACCAGCGCTAGATCTCCTCGCCGAGGTAATCGCGAAGTTTTTCGGGCGTTCCTCCTATCGAGTCGAATCCCACCGCGGCCATCTTCTCCAGCGCGTCGGGCTTTTTCAGGATCAGGTTGTCATCGCAATTGATCCGCGCGGTGGCCTCCCGTAGTGAGCCGGCCGGCGCGAACAAGGCCGCCCAGATGGAAGCGGCGAAAGTGGGCATTCCTGCCCGCGCGAAAGTTGGCACCGCCGGCAGCGAGCCGGAGCGCGCATCACGTGAACCGGCTGCGCGCAAAGCTTCCGCTGCAGGCCGCCATGTTTGAGGCGGACGAAAGCCTGTGCAACGACGCCTGTTTCGAAATGGGCTTCCGATAAAGCAAACACTGCTACTCCGCGCGGATGCCCGCCTCGCGGATCACCACGCCGTAACGCTCCCGATCGCGGCGCAACTGCGCGGCGAATTCCTCGGACGAGGCGTACACCGACTCGGCCGTCACCGCGGCGACGGCCTTGACGACTTCAGCAGTGCGCATGACGCGATCCATGTCGCGGGCGAGGCGCGCCGCGATCTCTTTCGACGTGCCGGCCGGCGCATAAAGGCCGTGCACGGAGCTCGAATCCACCTCCACTCCCGCCTCGGTCATGGTCGGCGTGTCGGGCGCGAGCGGTGTTCTGGAAGCGCTGGCCACCGCCAGCAGGCGCAGCTTGCCGGCGCGCGCCTGGCGCACCGCCGATCCCGGGTCGAAGGCAAAGTCGATGGTGTTGCCGAACAGGGCCGCCATGGTTTCCGCCGACCCCTTGAAGGGAATATGCGTGGCCTGCACCCCGGCCTTGTGCAGCATCATTTCCGCGGCGATGTGCGGCCCGGTGCCGACACCGGGCGAGCCGAAGTTGAGCTTGCCGGGATTGGCGCGCGCCATGGCGACCAGTTCGGCGACGTTGTTGACCGGCAGGCTGGTGCGGGCGACCAGGAACATCAGCGTGCGCGCAATCGGCGCGATCGGCAGCAGGTCGCGCCCCATGTCGAACGACAACTTGTACAAATGCGGTCCCATCACAATGGTGCTGCCGATGGTGGCGAGCAGCGTGTAACCGTCCGGCGCCGATCGCACCACCTGTTCGACGCCGATGTTCCCGCCTGCGCCGGCGCGATTTTCCACCACCACCGGCTGGCCCAGCGCCTCGCCGAGCCGGGGCGAGAACACGCGCGTGATCTGGTCGATGCCGCCGCCGGGTGGGACGCTGACGATGATGCGGATGGGTTTCGCCGGCCATTCCTGCGCTGCGGCATGCGGCGTAAGCGAAGGCGACAAAATAATCAGCATGGCCAACAGATTTCGCTTCAGGATTTCCACGTTGTCTCCAATCATCAATCGATGAGCCGCGTCAGGACTGGCCCGGCGAGAAACGGCAGCAGTTCGGCCAGCAGCAGTTCCGGCACTTCTTCGGGAATGAAATGGCCCGAGGGCAGGGCTTTGCCGCGCACGTCTGTGGCGACGGCGCTCCAGTCCTCGATCGGTTTGAACAGGCGATTCACCACGCCCTTCTCCCCCCAAAGCACCAGCAGCGGGCAGCGAATCTTGTCGGCCAGATCGGCACGATCATGTTCCAGGTCGATACTGGCCGCGGCGCGGTAGTCCTCGCAGGAAGCATGGATGGCAGCGGGATCCGAAAAACAGCGCTCATACTCGGTGATGGCCTCAGGCGCGGTATAGGGAAGCGCATTGCCATGGCGCCCGCCGGATCTCCAGGGCAGGTAATACTTGGGGTCGTGCCCGATCAGGGTTTCGGGAAACGGCGCCGGCTGGATCAGGAAAAACCAGTGGTAATAGGCCGTAGCGAACGCCTTGGTGGTGTTTTCGTACATGGTGAGCGTCGGCGAGATGTCCAGCACGCACAGCCGGGTGACACGTTCGCGATGATCGCGCGCCATGCGGTGCGCGACCCGCCCGCCGCGATCATGGCCGACCACGGCGAAACGGCTGTGCCCCAGCGCCTCCATCAGCCGCACCTGATCGCGCGCCATTACGCGCTTGGAATAATTGCCGTGGTCGGGTGTCCCCGGCGGTTTGCCGGAATCGCCATAGCCGCGCAGGTCGGCGCACACCACGGAGTAATGCCTGGCGAGCTGTTGCGCCACTTTGTGCCAGAGGACATGGGTCTGCGGATAACCGTGCAGCAGCAGGAGCGGCGGCCCTTCCCCGCCGTACTCGCAATGAATATGCATGTCCTCGCCCGCATCTCCGACCTGAACGGCGCGGTGCGCGAAGCCTGGAAACAGCCCGGTAGATGATGTGTTCACTGCCATACTCCGATCGCCGCGACAACGGCGAATTCCGCGATCGCACCTCCAATGGTAGAACGAATGCGATCCGGTGCGGTTCCGTGCTTTAAACTGGCATGAATTCCTGCCCGGGATTCCCCGCGGCAGTCATGTTTAACGCCCGCAGTTAATACCTGCAAATTAATTCCATACATCATGGGAGAAGGCAATGTACCCAAAAGACTTCTGGTACGTGATCTGCGAATCCGGCGATGTGAGCAATCAGCCATTCGCCCGCACCATCCTCGATCAGGCGATGGTCGTCTACCGCTCAAAAGCCGGTGAAGCCATCGTGCTGGAGGACTATTGTCCGCACCGCGGCATGCCGCTATCCATGGGCAAGGTGGAAGGCGACGCGATCCGCTGCGGTTATCACGGCATGCTCATAGGGCGGGACGGCGGCTGCAAATCGATGCCGGGCCAACCCCGCATCAGCCGCCTCAAGGGTGTGCAGGGTTACCCGGTCCTGGAGAAGTTCGGCTATGTGTGGGTCTGGGCCGGCGACCCGGCGCTTGCCGATCCGGCAAAACTGCCGAAGCTGCCCTGGGGAGAAGGCACGGGCTGGGTATTCGGCGGCGGCTTGTACCGCATCGAATGCAATTACCAGTACCTCATAGACAATCTCATGGACCTGACGCACGAAACTTATGTGCACCCCAACAGCATCGGGCAGGCCGAGATCGACGACGCCAAGCCGGAGGTCAGCGTCAAGGGCGACGAAGTGTTCGTCACGCGCTGGATGCATGACATCGTGCCGCCGCCGTTCTGGGCGAACATGATCGACACCAAAGAGCGCTGCGATCGCTGGCAGGTCTGCCAGTTCGTTCCGCCATCCAATGTATTCATCGATGTCGGCGTGGCCGTGACCGGCAGCGGCGCGCCGCAGGGCAATCGCTCGCAGGGCATCACCGGGATGGTCGTCGATCTGATTACGCCCGAAACCGAGACCACCTGCTGGTATTTCTGGGGCATGGCACGCAATTTCAACATCCATGACACGCGGCTGACCGAGGACCTTAAAAGGAATCAGGGCGCCGTTTTTGCCGAGGATGAAGTGGTGCTCGCGGCCCAGCAGCGCAATATTCTGCGCAATCCGGAGCGGCGCCTGATCAACCTGGATATCGACAGGGGAGGCTCGCATGTGCGGCGCATCATCGCGCGTCTGTGCAATCTGGAGGAAATCAGCGAACCCTCCAGCCAGAGGTCCGGCTGAACCGCTGCGGTGCAGGTATCGAGGGTTATCGTGACAATTCGCCAGGGGATGCCCTAATATTCCGAGGCGGATAATCACCAGACGGGCAAAAACATAGGGTGGCGGCCATGTCACGCACCATTGCGGTACTGCTGGGCGCGGCGTCGATCGCGATGTCATTGGCGACCTTGCTCGTATTCTCCGGATCCGCGGCGGCGCAGTCCCGGCCCGCCAAGCCGGTGCGTTTTATTTTGCCGGTGGGCGGCAGGCTCAACATGGTGCTGGGCTCCTACACCGCGGTGGAGGCGATGACTAAAGCGGGAAAACTGCGTGTGATCGGCATCAGCTCACCGACGCGGATCGCGACGCTGCCCGAAGTACAATCGATCGCGGAAACCCTACCCGGCTTTTTCATCGGCGGGACCGGCGTGCTGGTCGCGCCCACCGGCACGCCCAACGAAATCATCCGCAGGCTGAACCGCGAAATCGACCCGCTGGTGCGCGATCCCGCTTACGTGCAGCGGCTGAATGCCGGAGGGACGACCATCAATGGCGCGGGAACGCCCGAGTCGATCGCCGTGTACCTGAAGGACCTGCGCGAGCTGTATGGACGGATAGTCAGGGAGCTGAAGGTGCAGCCGGAGTGAACGCATAGATACTTTATTTATAGGGGCCCGCATGGACATCATCGAACTACTCCAATTCGTCGTGAAATCCAAGGCATCCGACCTCCACCTGTCGCCGGGCCTGCCGCCGATGGTGCGCGTCAACGGGGATATCAAGCGCCTCAATCTGCCGGCCATGGATCCCAGCGAGGTCCATGCGATGATCTACGACATCATGAGCGACAGTCAACGCAAACTCTACGAGGAGAATCTGGAATGCGATTTTTCGTTCGAGGTGCCCAATCTCGCGCGCTTTCGGGTCAATGCGCTGGTCGAACAGCGCGGCGCGGGCGCGGTCTTGCGCACCATTCCGGCAAAAATACTCAGCTTGGCCGATCTCAAGGCGCCCAAGATTTTCGAGGATATAGCGAGCATGCCGCGCGGGCTGGTGCTGGTGACCGGCGCCACCGGCTCGGGCAAGTCGACCACTCTTGCCGCCATGGTCAATCACCGCAATGAAAACGAATTCGGCCACATCCTGACCATTGAAGATCCGATCGAATTCGTCCACGAGAGCAAAAAATCGCTGGTGCGCCAGCGCGAGCTGGGACCGCACACGCTTTCCTTCGCCGCCGCCTTGCGCGCAGCGCTACGCGAGGACCCGGATGTTATCCTGGTTGGCGAGATGCGCGATCTGGAGACCATCCGTCTCGCCCTGACGGCCGCGGAAACGGGGCATCTGGTATTCGGCACCTTGCACACCAGCTCGGCGGCAAAGACCGTCGATCGCATCGTCGACGTGTTCCCTCCAGAGGAGAAGGAGACCGTGCGCACCATGTTCTCCGAATCCTTGCAGGCGGTGATATCGCAGGCTTTATTGAAAACCAAGGACGGCAGCGGCCGCGTCGCGGCGCACGAGATCATGGTTTGCAATTCGGCCATACGTTCCATGATTCGCGACAACAAGGTCGCCCAGATGACCGGCATGCTTCCCACGCAGAAGAATATCGGCAACCAGTCGCTCGACCAATGCCTGCAGGAGTTGGTGAAGAGCGGGAGAGTCTCCATCGCCGAGGCGCGGGCGAAGGCGTCCAACAAGGAGCTGTTTCCCGGCTGAACCACCGATTCGATCTGACTGATCTCAACGCAACGCTAGCCTTCGCCAACGGGCCGTCCCGATGCGGAATCCCCAGGGCGTTTGGCCGGCTTGGCCGGAAGCATGGGCGCGGGCCTGCGCTCATCGAGCAGGTGGAAAAAACTCAGGAGCGGATGCCGCCACGCCATGCGCGGGCCGGCCCATTTCATCACCATCCGGACCTGCTCGCGCATGTCGGCGCTGTAGCAATGCACCAGGCAGTTGGTGCAGGTCGGTTTTGCATCGCCGAACACGCAGCGTTCGAGGCGGCGGGTCGCGTACTCGTAGAGCGCGGCGCAATCGGGGCAAAGCGGCGAACCGCCCTGATGGCCGTGCCCGCGGCAGTACAGGCGCACCATCGCAGCGATGGTCTTGAGTTCGCGCGCGCGGCGCACGAAGCGCTTGTCGGTAGTGAATTCGACGACCTGATTGGACATGTTCAGCCTGCTTTTAGACTTCCTTGATCCCGCGCCGCAGGCGCATCGAACGGCCCACGATATCCAGTTGCGCGTCGCCAAGCAGACGCGCGGCCAGCGGCAGCATTTCTTCCTCTTCACGCGCGATATGCCGTTGGTAGAGATCGGCCATGTGCGCAACTTCCTCCGCGCCCAGTTCGGGCTCGATGCCTAGCCAGATTCCCTCCAGCTTCCAGCGTATCCGTCCCCAGACCTGCTCCAGTTCGCGGTGTTGCGCGCACAGCGCGTCGATCAGTTCGCGCAGGGACGCCATCGCGGATTCCGGCGCCGCCTGCAGCAGCGCAGGAAACAGGTCCTCCTCTTCGTCGGCATGATGGTGCTTCGCCGAAGTGTCGAAGTAGAGCATGATGTTTTTTGCGGCCTCGCGCGCTGCCTGATCCGGCCCGTTCGCGGCCAGGTGCGGCACCAGCCGCCGCAGGGTCTGGCACTGGCGCTCCACCCGGTGGTGGCAGGCGGACAGCATCTCCAGCGGCACCTCGAATCCGACCGCCGGCGAGTCGAATCCGGGGAAAGCAACTTTAGTCGCGCACACCAGTGTTCTCCAAAGGATCTGAAACGGGCCTTGCTCTTTCGCCCGGTGGCAATTATGTCGAATTTCGGGCAGTTGACGATGATGGATTGCGGTGTTGCAGGACGAGCCCTCGAGTGTTGAAATTGCATAGGCGATAGCGCCAATTGACCGAGCGACAGTAATTCATGGAGCGCGCCGCGAATTTGTCCCAGATCAACGGGCCCGCCGCGAATCTGCCGCACGCTAGACACTGAGCAGCTATTCGAGCTTTCACCCATGCGACAGACACCCCTCAATGCCGAGCACCGCGCCGCGGGAGCGCGCCTCATCGAGTTTGCCGGATGGGAAATGCCGCTGCACTACGGCTCGCAGATCGAGGAGCACCATGCAGTGCGGCGCGATGCGGGTGTGTTCGACACTTCTCATATGCTGGCCCTGGACCTGCAGGGCGAGGCGGCGAAGGATTTCCTCGGCAGTGTTCTCGCCAACGACATTGCCAAGCTGAAGACACCAGGCAAGGCGCTGTACTCATGCCTCTTGGCCGAGGACGGCGGCATCCTCGACGACCTGATCGTCTATTTCCTGGGGGGCGCGCGTTACCGGCTGGTGGTCAACGCCGCCACCGCGAAGCAGGACTTCGACTGGATGGAAGGCCGGCTGCCCGCCGGCGTGCGCCTCATCGCGCGCGAGGGCCTCGCGATGCTCGCCGTGCAGGGACCGCAGGCGCGCGCGAAATTGTTCACGGCGCTGCCTGAATACCGTGCAGCGGCCGCGAAGCTTGCGCCCTTCAGCGGCGCGGAAACGGGCGAAGCGCTCATCGCTCGCACCGGCTACACCGGCGAGGACGGATTCGAGCTGCTGCTGCCCGCGGACCAGGCACCCGATGCCTGGCGGCGCCTGCTCGCGGCGGATGTGCGCCCCTGCGGCTTGGGCGCGCGCGACACGCTGCGCCTCGAAGCCGGTATGAACCTTTACGGCCAGGATATGGAAACGAGCGTGACGCCGCTCGAATGCGGCCTCGCCTGGACGGTCGACCTGAATAGCTCGCGCGAGTTCGTCGGCAAGCACGCCTTGCACAGCCGCCCGCGCCGTTTCATACAGCTCGGCTTGGTGCTCGAGGAGCGCGGCGGCGTGCTGCGCGCGCACCAGGCCATCCGCTGCGAGCACGGAGAAGGCATCATCACCAGCGGCAGCTTTTCGCCGACGATGCAGACCTCCATTGCGCTCGCGCGCCTGCCGGTGAGCGCGGCGCCCGGTGGACGGGTGCGGGTGGGCGTGCGCGACAAGTGGCTCGCCGCGCGCATTGTCAAACCGCCGTTCGTGCGCAACGGCCGGATTCTCGTTGAGAAGGAAACACCATGAACCTGCCCGAAACCCTGCGCTACACGCCCACCCACGAATGGGTGCGGCTCGAAGCCGACGGCACCGTCACGGTCGGGATCACCGACTTCGCCCAGAATTCGCTGGGCGAACTGGTTTTCATCGAGCTGCCCAAGCCCGGCCGGCAAGTGCAGGCAGGCAAGGAATGCGCGGTGGTCGAATCGGTGAAGGCCGCCTCGGATGTATACGCCCCGTTGAGCGGCGAAGTGGTGGCCTCGAACCAGGCGCTGGTCGATGAACCCGGCCAGGTAAACAAGGACCCCTACGGGAATTGGCTCATTCGCATCAAGCCGGCCGCAACGCCGGACCTCGCCGCCCTGCTCGATGCCGATGCCTACCGCAAGGGGCTGGCATGAACTTGCAAGACCTCGTGCAGGGCGAATTCGCGGCTCGCCATATCGGCCCGGACGCGAATGACGAGCGCGCCATGCTCGATGCGCTCGGCTTGCCCTCGGTGGCGGCGCTCATCGCAGAGGCCCTGCCCGCCGACATCGGCCAGCGCAGCGCGCTCGCGCTGCCCGCGCCGCGCAGCGAAGCCCAGGCACTGGCCGAGTTGCGCGCGCTGGCGGCGCGCAACCAGGTCTGGCGCAGCTACATCGGCACCGGCTACTGCGGCACCGTCACCCCGCCAGTGATCCAGCGCAACGTACTCGAGAATCCCGGCTGGTACACACCCTACACGCCCTATCAGGCCGAGATTTCGCAGGGGCGCCTCGAGGCGCTGCTCGGCTTTCAGCAGATGCTGATGGATCTCACCGGCCTGCCGGTGGCGAACGCCTCACTGCTGGACGAGGCGACCGCCGCGGGCGAGGCGATGGGCCTGATCCAGCGCGCCACCGCAAACGAGGGCAAGGTTTTTTTTATCGATGCGGCCTGCCACCCGCAGGTGCTTGCGGTGATGCGCACGCGCGCGAAATGGCTGGGTATTGCGGTGACAGTCGGCGATCCCGCGTCGCTCGAGCCGAAGCTTGCTTTCGGGGCGCACCTGCAGTATCCACAGTCCTGCGGACGCATCGCCGATCCCTCAGCCGTGATCGCACGCGTGCATGCCGCGGGCGGCCTGGTCTCGCTGGGCGTCGATCCGCTCGCACTGGTGTTACTCAAGTCCCCGGGCGCGCTCGGCGCCGACGTGGCGATCGGCTCGGCGCAGCGCTTTGGCGTGCCGCTGGGCTATGGCGGCCCGCACCCGGGCTTCCTCGCAGCGACTGCGGCGCTGGTGCGGCAGATGCCCGGGCGCATCGTCGGCGTGACGCACGATGCCGCCGGCCACACCGCCTACCGCATGGCGCTGCAGACGCGCGAGCAGCACATCCGGCGTGAAAAGGCGACCAGTAACATCTGCACTTCGCAGGTGCTGCTTGCCAATGTCGCCGCGTTCTATGCCATGTGGCACGGACCGCAGGGCCTGCGCCGCATCGCACTGCGCACCCACGGCATGGCGCGTCTGCTGGCGCAGGCGGTGGCACCGGAAACGGCAGGCGACTACTTCGACACGCTGGTGTTTCGCTGCGACGCGGACGCGGTGCGCCGGCGCGCTGCCGAAAAACGCATCAACCTGCGTTACCTGGAGGACGGGCGCGTCGCGTTAACCATGGACGAGACCACCACGGTGGCGGACATTGACGACCTCGCGTGGGTGCTGAGCGGCAGCAATTTTGACGCCGCCTTAAAAGCAGAAACCCTCGATGCGCAGGCGCTCGCCATTGCACCGGCGCTGCACCGCGTGGACGCGATCCTCACGCATCCGCTTTTTAATGCGCATCACAGCGAGACCGCGATGATGCGCTACTTGAAGCGCCTGGAGAACCGCGACTACGCGCTGGTACACGGCATGATTCCGCTGGGCTCATGCACCATGAAGCTGAATGCCGCGGCCGAGATGGCGCCGATATCCTGGCCGGAATTCGCCGACCTGCATCCGTTCGCGCCGCGCGAGCAGGCCGCGGGCACGCACCGCATGCTCGAGGACGTCGCGCAGGCGCTGGAAGCGATCACCGGCCTGCCGCACCTGACGCTGCAGCCGAATTCCGGCGCGAACGGCGAGTACGCCGGCTTGCTGACCATCCGCAACTGGCAGGCCTCGCGCGGCGAGGCGCATCGCGACGTGTGCCTGATCCCCTTTTCCGCGCATGGCACCAACCCCGCCTCGGCGCATATGGCGGGCATGCAGGTATCCGTGGTGGCCTGCGACGCGCACGGCAACATCGACCTCGCCGACCTCAAGGCAAAGATCGCGCAATCGGAAGGCCGGCTTGCCGCGCTGATGCTCACCTACCCTTCGACCCATGGCGTGTTCGAAGAAGCGGTCAGCGAAATCTGCGCGCTGGTGCACGCGGCCGGCGGCCAGGTGTACCTGGACGGCGCCAATCTGAACGCGCTGGCGGGACTCGCGCGCGTGGCCGAGTTCGGCGCCGATGCGTGCCACATCAACCTGCACAAGACCTTCTGCATCCCGCACGGCGGCGGCGGCCCGGGCATGGGCCCGATCGCGGTGGCCGCGCACCTCGCGCCCTTCCTGCCCGCGCACCCTCTGGTAAACCAGCCGGGACTGGATGCAAACCATGGCAGCGTCAGCGCATCGCCCTGGGGCAGCGCGCTGATCGTCGCGATCTCCTGGATGTACCTGCGCCTGATGGGCGCGAGCGGCATTAAGCGCGCCAGCGAAACCGCCATCCTCAGCGCCAATTACGTCGCGGCGCGGCTGAAGCATCACTGGCCGGTGCTTTACCGCGGCGCGCGCGGCTACAACGCGCACGAGTGCATCTTCGACCTGCGCGCGCTCAAAGAAAGCCACGGCGTCACCGCGGAGGACATCGCCAAGCGCCTCATCGACTACGGCTTCCACGCGCCGACGCTGTCGTTCCCGGTGCATGAGACGCTGATGTTCGAACCGACCGAGAGCGAACCCAAGGTGGAACTGGACCGCTTCTGCGACGCCATGATCGCCATCCACGGCGAGTTGCAGAAAATCGCCTCTGGCGCCTGGCCGCGCGATGACAATCC
>MEQV01000309.1:46595-47164 GCA_001770355.1 Betaproteobacteria bacterium RIFCSPLOWO2_02_FULL_62_17 | reverse complement strand
GTTTCTTCTCGGGATCGGTGACCCCGGCCAGCTTGCCCATGAATGCCGCGCTGGCGTCCACGTGAATGACCTTGACGCCCATATGCCTGGCGAAGGTCTCCATCACCTGCCCCGCTTCATTCAGGCGCAGCAGACCATGATCGACAAATACGCAGGTGAGTTGCGCGCCGATGGCCTTCTGGAGCAGCGCCGCGGCGACCGAGGAATCGACGCCGCCTGACAGGCCGAGGATCACTTCCTCCGAGCCGACCTCCGCACGAATTCTGGCCACCGCTTCGCTGACGTAATCGGGCATATTCCAGTCGCCCGGACAGCCGCAGATATCGCGAACGAAGCGATGCAGTATGGCCTTTCCCTGCAAGGTGTGCGTGACTTCCAGGTGAAACTGAACCGCGTAGAAATGGCGTGCTTCATCGGCCATGGCGGCGATCGGGCAGGCGTCCGTGGATGCCATCACCTTGAATCCCTGCGGCATTGCCGTAACCTTGTCGCCGTGGCTCATCCATACCTTGAGCATGCCGAACCCTTCCGGCGTGCCGTAGTCCTGGATGTCCTTTAGCAGATTGGTG
>MEQV01000309.1:40457-46462 GCA_001770355.1 Betaproteobacteria bacterium RIFCSPLOWO2_02_FULL_62_17 | reverse complement strand
GTAGGCCGAGAGATGGCTGCCCGACAGGATGATGCCGCTGGCGCCAAAGCGGCGCACGAACTCGTCGCTGACATCCCAGGGGTGGATCTCGCAATACACGCGCGCCTCGCGCACGCGCCGCGCGATCAGTTGCGTGACTTGCGATCCAAAATCAAGGATGAGGATTTTGCGGTGCTCAGCGGCCTTGCTGAACGCCTGCACGGCGGGTGCGGCCACGCTAATCAACCCTGTAGTTCGGCGCTTCCTTGGTGATCTGCACATCATGCACGTGAGATTCGCGCATTCCCGCGGAAGTGACTTGGACGAATTGCGGCCGGCTGCGCATTGCCGCGATCGAATCGCAACCGCAATAACCCATGCTGGCGCGCAATCCGCCGGTTAACTGATAAATAATCGACACGGCCGATCCTTTGTAAGGCACACGGCCTTCGATGCCCTCGGGAACGAGTTTCTCCATATTGTTCTCGGCGTCCTGAAAGTAGCGGTCCGCCGCGCCCTGTTGCATGGCACTGAGCGACCCCATGCCGCGATAGGACTTGTAGGAGCGACCCTGGTACAGAATGGTCTCGCCGGGGGCTTCCTCGGTCCCGGCGAACAGGCCGCCGAGCATCACGGTATTGGCGCCGGCGGCAATTGCTTTGGCAATATCGCCCGAAAAACGGACGCCGCCGTCGGCGACCAGCGGGACCTTCAGGTCCTCAAGCACCGCTACGACGTTGTGGATGGCGGTGATCTGCGGTATGCCCACCCCGGCGACAACGCGCGTGGTGCAGATGGACCCGGGGCCGATGCCCACCTTCACCGCATCGGCGCCGTGGTCGACAAGCGCCCTGGCACCGTCCGCCGTGGCGATGTTGCCCCCCACGACTTCAATACTCGGAAAGCTGCGCTTCACCCAGCGCACGCGATCCAGGACGGCTTGAGCGTGGCCATGCGCGGTATCGACGACGATGGCGTCCACCCCTGCTTCGACCAGCGCCGCGGCCCGTTCCTCGGTGCCTTCCCCCACGCCGATGGCGGCTGCGACACGCAACTTGCCTTGCTCGTCCTTGCTCGCCAAGGGGTGTTCGGTCGATTTGAGTATATCGGTGACAGTGATAAGGCCGCGTAACTGGAATGCCTCGTTCACCACCAGCACACGCTCCAGGCGATGCTTGTGCAAAAGCTGTTTGGCCTCTTCAGGGCTCGCGCTTTCGCTGATAAATATCAGCCGCTCACGCGGCGTCATGATGGAACTCACCGGCAGCCCGAGATTGGTCTCGAAGCGATAGTCGCGATTGGTGACCACGCCGACGACCTTGCCTTTGTCGACTACCGGAAATCCGGATACCTTGTGCTGGCGGGTGAGCTCCAGCAGCTGCCTGACTGTGATATCCGGCGGCACCGTCATCGGGTCGCGCAGCACCCCGGATTCATAGCGCTTTACCTTGGAGACTTCCGCAGCCTGCTGTTTGGGGGACAGGTTCTTGTGAATAACCCCGAGTCCACCCTCTTCGGCCAGCGCAATGGCAAGACGCGCTTCAGTGACCGTGTCCATCGCGGCGGACACCAGCGGCACATTCAGTTCTATCTTGCGGCTGAATTTTGTCCTGAGACTGACATCGCGCGGCAGGACGGTGGAATGGGCGGGAACCAGAAGGACGTCATCGAACGTCAATGCCTTTTGAATCTCGCGCATGGCACCTCGCAAAAACCGAATTATACGCTGCTGAAACGAGCGGCACGATTCGTTACTAGGACCGCGCGGCCAAAAGCTTGCCGCGCTGCTTCCAACAGCCGGCGCGAGATTTATGCGCCGGCGGTCTCTTACTAGGACCGCGCGGCCAAAAGCTTGCCGCGCTGCTTCCAACAGCCGGCGCGAGATTTATGCGCCGGCGGTCTCACTAGCCCGCCCTGGCCCGGGCCATTTCGCTGTTAAGGGACCAGGACATCGGGGTGCAGCGCGAGTAACGATTCGTAACACCGTCACTAAATCACGGTCACTGAATTGACGCTACGCTTGAAACTCGTTAATGTGATTGCAACAGTTTGCCGGGGAAAGCGACAATGAAACCATGGATTGTTTTTATTGCATTTTTTTCATTTGCGAGCGCGCCGCTTGCGCAGGTCAACAAATGCGTCGATGCCGCCGGCAAGACGGTCTATTCGCAAGGTGCATGCCCCAAAGGCGCCAAAGCCTCCAAGATCGCGACCGCGCCGACTGCGCCCGCCCCGGCCGCCGCGCCAGCCAAAGCAGGCGACGCCGCCAAGGCTGGCGGTCCCAAGACGGCCGCGGAACTGGAACAGGATTTCCGCAAGCGCCAGCAGGACCAGGCCGATGGCCGCAAGAAGCAGGACGAGCGCCTTGCACAGTCCAAGGCCGAACAGGAGAACTGCGCGGCGGCACGGCGGCAACTGGCAAGTTTCGAGCTTACCAGCCGCCAGATGAGCATCAACGAGAAGGGCGAGCGTTTTTTCCTGGATGAATCCCAGGTTGAACAGGAGAAGCAGCGCGCCCGCCAGGCGGTTGCGAATTCCTGCAAGTAGGGCAGACGGTACTTACTTCTTTGCCCTGCGCGCGTGCTGGGCGCGCCGCCGGCGCGTCTCCTTGGGGTCGGCGGTAAGCGGTCGATAAATCTCCACCCTGTCGCCCTCATGCAGCGGCGCTTCCGCTGTCAGGCGCCGGCCGTAAATTCCCACCCGGTTCTTGCCAGGATCGATTTCCGGGAAGTCCCGGCCGATACCGCTGGCAGCAATGGCGTCCGCAATTGTCGCATTGGCTTCCAGCTCGACGCGCCGCAGTGCATGGGAATGCGGCAGCGCGTAGACAATCTCGACCTTGATGCGCGTCATTTTTCCCCGTGCAAGGCTTCGGCGCGGTGCACGAACGCATCCACAAATGTGTTGGCAATGTGCTGGAACACCGAACCCATCACGCGCTCCAGCAGGCCGTGGGAAAGCTGATATTCCAGATGCAAGCTCACTTTCGAGGCTTGCGGCGAGAGTGCGTCGAAGCGCCAGGTTCCCTTGAGGTGGCGGAACGGGCCCGATATCAGGCTTATTTCAATCTGACGCTCGGGTTGGTTGACATTGCGAGTGGAAAATTGCTGCCGGATGCCGCGATAGGACACATGCAGCGTGGCCACCGTGAATCCGGGTTCGCTCATATTCACCTCCGCGGCGCTGCACCAGGGCAGGAATTCAGGATAGGACAGGACATCCGCCACCAAACCGTACAAGACCCGCGCCGGATAATTCACCAATGCCGAACGTTCCACGGTGACCATATTGTTACAATCGTTTCATGAACTATGTGGCGCGAGCATGAGTATTGTCGAGAATCGCAAGGCGTTTCACGACTATTTCGTCGAGGAGCGGTTCGAGGCAGGACTGGTCCTTGTCGGTTGGGAAGTCAAGGCGATTCGCGCAGGGCGCGCCCAACTGAAGGAAGCCTACGTGATCGTGCGTAACGGCGAGATATTCCTGATTGGCGCGCATATCTCCGCGCTTCCGGAAGCCTCGACGCACGTTCAGCCCGATCCGGTGCGAACGCGCAAACTGCTGCTTCACGCCGGGGAAATTCACAAGCTCATCGCCAAGGTTGAGCGCGCCGGCTACACCCTGATTCCGCTCAATCTTCATTACACCAAGGGGCGCATAAAACTGGAGATCGGCCTTGCGCGAGGCAAGAAACAGCATGACAAGCGCGAGGCGGAAAAAGAACGCGACTGGAAGCGCGAGCAACAGCAGCTATTGCGCACGCGCAACCGTTGAAATCATCATGATTCGGTCCTGGGTGATTTGCCGATTGCCGCAAACGGTGAAAGTCCATATTTTACCCATGCCTTTGCCTGGACTGCTCGAAAAGACAGATCGCAGCCGCCGCGGCAATGTTGAGCGATTCCGTTTTACCGGCCATGGGAATCCTCACATTCAAACCCGCTGCTTCCTGCGCAGCCCGCGACAATCCGGCGCCTTCGTTGCCGAACATCCAGATCGCCGGCCCGCGCAGGTCCGCGTCATAGATGCTTTGCCCCGCTTGCGATTGCGTGGCCACCATTACGCCGGTCGCCCGTCCACAAATCTCATGCAAATCGACGTTCTCATGTATCGCAAGATGGAAATGCGCCCCCATGCCGGCGCGAATGACCTTGGGTGACCACGCAAAAACCGATGCTTTCGACAGAAACACCTTGCGCAAGCCTGCCCCCAGTGCACTGCGCAGGATGGAGCCCAAATTGCCGGGATCTTGTATGCCCTCCAGAAATATCCCGTCATCGACCCTCGACGGCAGTTCCGGCGCTTGCGGTGTCTTGATCAACGCGAGAATCCCCGAAGTCGTCACCACCTGGGAAATCTGGGAAAGCAGACGGTCCTCAATCAGCGCGCGCGAACGTGCCGGCGCCAGCTCCATGAGCCTGCTGATCGCCGCTCGCTGCATCCCCGATTCGCTCGCGACGATGAGTTCCAGGGAATCGATCCGCGCGGCGCAATATGCCTCGATCAGATGCTCTCCGTCCAGAATGGCGGTGCCGCTCAGGCGGCGCTCGCGCGACGAGCCGGACAATTTTATCAATTGTTTGAGCAGGGGATTATCCCGCGAACGCAGGGTCTTCATGGACGCGCGCCTGCTCTTTCCTGGAGAGCTTTGCGCACCGGCGCGTAGCTTTGCCTGTGAATCTCGCAAACGCCGTAGTGTTTGATCGCGCTCAGATGCTGCGGGGTCGGATACCCCTTGTGCCGGTCCAGGCCGTATTGGGGATACAAGGCATGCAAACGGAGCATTTCCAGATCCCTGGCAGTCTTGGCCAGGATCGATGCCGCCGATATCTGCGGCACGCTCGCATCGCCCCTTACCACGGCCCGTGTCGGGTAATCCAATGCCGGCCGCTGCCTGCCATCGACCAGTACCAGCGAAGGCGCCAGGCCCAGCGCGAGGACCGCGCGCCGCATGGCAAGCAGGCTCGCCTGCAGGATGTTCAGACGGTCGATCTCCTCCACGCTGGCCTGTGCCACCGCCCAGGCCAGTGCTTGTGCGCGTATCGTCGCGGCAAGTATTTCGCGCCGCCTGGGCGCGAGGACTTTGGAATCGGCCACGCCTGCGATCGCCTGCTCGCCCCGGAACACCACCGCCGCCGCGAACACCGGGCCCGCCAGCGGTCCACGCCCCGCTTCGTCGACCCCGCAGATCAAGCGCTCTGCAACCATGGCATCACGACGTCGGCGGCGCGCTCCGAAGCGTTCCTGCGCAGCAGTTCATGCATGCCTGAAAACCGCTTCGGCAGGTCACGCTGAATGGCGGGATCAAGACTCACGTTTATCAGAGCCTGCGCCAGGTTTTCCGGCGTCGCCTCGTCCTGCAGAATCTCGGGCACGATAAATTGTCCGGCGATAATATTGGGCAGTCCAACCCAGGGCTGATAGCGCATACGCGAAATCAGACGCCAGGATGTCGGCGACATCCGGTAGGTTATGACCATGGGCTTACGGTAAAGCGCGGCTTCCAGGGTCGCGGTGCCGCTGGCGACCAGAACCGCATCTGCGGCGGCAATGGCCTCGCGTGCGTGCCCAAACAGCAGCGTGATGGGCAGATCCTGAGCTTGGGCGTCATATTGCGCCGCTTCAAACAGAACCCGTGTCTCGCGGCTTACCAAGGGCACGAGAAACTGCGCTTCGGGAAAGCGTTTGGCGATACATTGCGCTGTTTTCACGAAAGGCATCGCGTGATATTGCAATTCCGACTGGCGGCTGCCGGGCAGCATGGCGAAAATTTTCCTGCCGGGCTGCAACTTGAGCTGCTCCCTGCCCCAGTGGGTCCAATCCCCCGGCTCGATGGAATCGGCAAGCGGGTGCCCCACATAGGTCGCCGCGATGCCCGCATCCCGGTACAAACGCTCCTCAAACGGGAAAAGCGCCAGAACGTGATCGGCTGAACGCGCCATCGCGCGGATGCGGCCGCCGCGCCAGGCCCACAGCGATGGGCTGACGTAGTGGATGGTCGGAATGCCGTTTCGCTTCAATCCAGC
>MEQV01000309.1:39160-40368 GCA_001770355.1 Betaproteobacteria bacterium RIFCSPLOWO2_02_FULL_62_17 | reverse complement strand
TGGCGACCAGCCCGGCATAATGGCGAATCACCTCGACATAACCCCGCACCGCGAGGCGCTCCATCGGATACCAGGATTCAAGTCCGAGGCTTTGCATTCTCGGGCCGCCGATGCCGGCAAATTGGAGCGATGGCATTCGATTTAGCAGCGAGGACATCAACTGCGAGCCGAGAAAATCGCCGGATGCCTCGCCGGCGACGATACCTATCTGCATGGGGCTGTCAGCGGATGATGCTGCGCCGCGTGCGCGCAAGGAACTCGGACAGCAAGCCGACCTTCGGATGCTCGCGGGCTTGAGCGGCGATGGCTTCCTTGGCCTGCTCCAGCGTCAATCCGGCCTTGTAGAGCGTCTTGTAGGCGTCGCGCAGTGCCGCGATTTCAGCGGCGCTAAATGCGCGCCGTTTGAGTCCCTCGATGTTGATGCCGAAAGGCTTCGCGGTATTACCCGCCGCGGTGACATAAGGCGGCAGATCCTGCAACAATATGGTTCC
This sequence comes from Betaproteobacteria bacterium RIFCSPLOWO2_02_FULL_62_17, assembly GCA_001770355.1. Classification (GTDB taxonomy): domain Bacteria; phylum Pseudomonadota; class Gammaproteobacteria; order Burkholderiales; family SG8-39; genus 2-02-FULL-62-17. Next base: position 39,877 of record MEQV01000309.1, on the reverse strand, counting down.
CATGGCGGTAATCGAATGGGCGCCGATCGACACAAACTGGTGCACCACGGTGAATCCCCCAAGAATGGCATGGTCGTCCACATGCACGTGGCCGGCCAGTTGGGCATTGTTGGCGAAGATGGTGAAATTGCCGACGCGACAATCATGGGCGAGGTGAACGTAGGCCATTATCCAATTATCGTTTCCGACGCGGGTGACGCCCGCATCCTGCGCCGTGCCGCAATTGAAGGTGCAGAATTCACGGACCGTATTGCGGTCGCCGATGACCAGGCTGGTGGGTTCGCCCGAATACTTCTTGTCCTGCGGAGGGCCACCCAGAGAATTGAAGGAATGAATCTTGTTTTCCACGCCGATTCGCGTATGTCCGTCGATGACGACATGGGCGCCTATCGTGGTGTCCCGGCCGATGACAACATGCTCGCCGATGACGCTGAAAGGCCCGATCGAAACTGACGGGTCGATCTGCGCCCCGGCATGAATGACGGCGCTCGCGTGGATCACAGTTGGCGCACCGTGCACATGAGCTTCGCCTCCGCCACCAGCGCTTCGCCGACGCGCGCCTGCGCGGCGAACTTCCACACGCCGCGAACAAAGCGCTCGATGGTGACCTCCAGCAGCAGTTGATCCCCGGGACTGACCGGACGCTTGAATCTGGCCTCGTCGATGCCAGCGAAGTAATACACGGATTTATCATCGGGCCGGTTTCCAAGGGTTTTG
>MEQV01000309.1:33696-39142 GCA_001770355.1 Betaproteobacteria bacterium RIFCSPLOWO2_02_FULL_62_17 | reverse complement strand
GTCTGTGCCATTGCTTCGATGATCAAGACTCCCGGCATTACCGGATGGTGAGGGAAATGTCCGGCGAAAAAAGGCTCGTTCACGCTGACGTTCTTGATCGCGACAATGCGTTTCCCAGGCTCGCATTCCAAAACTCGATCGACCAGCAATATGGGATAGCGGTGCGGCAAATACTGCAGGATTTCGTGGATATCCAAACTATTGACTCCCCATGATCACGACCGACTTTTTTTTGAGCCAGCCAGAACCGCTTCAAGCTCGCGAACCCGTTTTTCCAGCTTGTCGAGGTTGCGAAGCAGGGCCGCGTTGCGCGCCCACACAGTACGGTCCTGCAACGGGTACAGTCCCACATATTCGCCAGCCCTGCGAATCGACTTTGTGACTACTGTGGCCGCGCCGACATGAACATCGTCGGTGATTTCCAGATGGCCCAGAACCACGCTGCCACCGCCGATAGTGCAACGGCGACCAATGCGCGCGCTGCCTGCGATTCCCACGCATCCGGCGAACGCCGAGTGCGCGCCCACATGTACGTTGTGCCCGATCTGGATCTGGTTGTCCAGTTTCACCCCATCTTCGATAACCGTGTCATCGAGCGCGCCGCGATCGACAGTGGTATTGGCGCCGATTTCGACATCGTTGCCGATCAGTACGCCGCCGGTTTGCGGAATCTTTCGCCAGCCTTCGCCGTCCCGGGCCATGCCAAAGCCGTCCGAACCAAGCACCGCGCCGGCGTGAATGATCGCCCGCTGTCCAATTTTGACTCCCACGTAGATCGTGACATTGCCGTGAAGCACGGAACCGTCTCCGATGTGGACATTTTCGCCGATGACGCACCCGGGCGCGACGATGACATCGTTACCAATGACCGCGCCCTTGCCGATACTGCAGAACGCCCCAATTTGCGTCCCGCTGCCGACACTTGCCTGCGGGTCTACCACGGCACTGCCATGGGTGCCAGGCACCGGCGAAGGCGACGGACTGAGCAGCGCCGCCACCTTTGCATAAGCGAGGTAGGGGTCGGCGCAGATGATGCGCGCACGCTGGGTGGCATCGCGGTCCTCGCGCGCAAGCAGTACCGCCCCTGCGCGGGTAGTAGCGAGTTCGGCGCGATAGCGGGACTGGGTGAGAAAACTCAAATCGTCCGGACCTGCATGGCGAAGGGTGGCAATGCCACGAATTTCCGGATTTCCATCACCGAGCAGTTCGCCGTCAATGCGGCGCGCTATCTCGGCCAACAGGTAGGTCCTGGGCGCTGGCATCCAGGACTCCGTATTATTTCGCAGTGCTGCTGTCTTCCAGCGTTTTGATGACCCGGTCGGTCAGGTCGATACGGGGACTGGCCCACACCACCTGGTCATTCTGGAAAATGACGTCAAACTTTTCCGAATCGGCGATTTGCCTGATCGTCCGGTTGGCGCGCTCGACTATCGCGGACAATTCCTCGTTACGGCGGGTACTCAGATCCTCCCGGAACTCGCGCTGCTTGCGTTCGAAATCCCGATTCAGGTCGGTGAATTCCCGTTGCCTGCGGTTGCGCTCGGTTTCGGACATGGTCACGGCGTTTTTTTCCAGGCCTTCCTGCATTTTCTTGAGTTGCTCGGATATTCTGACCAACTCCTGATCGCGCTTGGCAAATTCGGCCTCGATACGTTTTTGCGCCCGTTGTGCCGGTACCGCATCGCGAAGGATTCGGTCCAGGCTGACGAAACCAATTTTGCTCTGCGCAAATACCGGCGCCGCAAAAAGGGAAATAGCCAAAAAAAACAACCCGGAAACGCCGTATATAACCCGCTTCAATGGATACCTTTCGTGATCATGACGCCGCGCGAGCATACCGACGCTGCTGATTTGCCGGCCCGGCAGCTACAGGACGCATTATACGATTACGTTAGAACGTCTGCCCCAGGGTGAACTGCCCGCGTTGTACCTTGTCGCCCGCCTTGTGATTGAGCGGTGCGGCAATGCTGATGCGGATGGGTCCCATTGGCGATAACCAGGCAAGCGCAAGACCGGTGGAATAGCGAAGATCCGACAGTCTCATTTTCTGGTCCGCCCCATAAACCTGGCCGGAGTCGACAAAGGCCGCAACGCGCAAGGATCTGTCCAGCCCCGCGCCAGGCATCGGAAACAGCAGTTCCGCGGTTCCCGACAAGCGTCGATTGCCGCCTGTGGAAGTGTCGTCGATCGGGTCGCGCGGACCCAGGCTGGCGGTACGGAAGCCGCGAACCGATCCAATGCCACCGGAGTAATAATTCTTGAAGAATGGCAGGGGCTTCTTATTGAATCCGTCAGCTGTCGCGATCTCGCCACGAAGCATCATCGTCAGGTCCCGGGTAAACGAGTAAAACCAGGAGGTATCGTAGGTATAACGGTAATAATTCAAATCCCCGGCGGGAGTGACCTCAAGGTTGGCTCGTTGCACCAGTCCTTTGGTGGTCCATATCGCGCTGTCGCGCGTATCCCGACCCCAGCCCAGAGCCCCGGTTATCGCCACGTAGTTGCTGCCGAACTGACTGGCAAAATTTTGCAATCGCGGTGGGCTGTCGACCCCCAGGCGCAAGGCCGTTCGATCGCCGCTAAGCCCGAAATAAATCGCGTCCTGCTCGCTCAACGGATAGCCAAAATTCACGCCGCCGCCGATCGTATCCGTTGAGTAATTACCCAGATTCAAGGAGGTCGCGTTGGTGCGGCGTTTATGCACGTCGAATCCGCGCGAGAGGCCGTCGACGGTGTAATAAGGATTGGTGTAACTGAATGACAGGTTCTGATTGATCTTGCCGGTATTGAAATTGCCGCCCACCGTATTGCCGCTGCCGAGAAAATTGGATTGCGAGACCGAGCCCTGCAGTACCACGCGTTCCGCGCTGGAAAAACCCAATCCGATCAGCATCGCCCCGGTTGGTTTTTCCTTCACCTTCATCGTGACATCCACCTGATCGGTCGCGCCGGCGACAGGCGTCGTATCTATATCGACTTCCGAGAAGTACTGGGTGCGGTCCACGCGCTCTTTTGAAAGAGTCAGCTTGGACCCATCGTAGAAGGCGCCCTCGAGCTGGCGCAACTCGCGGCGTACCACCTCGTCCCGGGTGCGCGAGTTGCCCACCACGTTGATGCGCCTGACGTAAACACGACGTCCCGGGTCAACCATGATTGTGAATGATACGGTCCGATTGTCGCGATCGACCTGCGGAACCGCGTTGGCGTTGGCGAATGCATACCCTTCAACTCCGAGGCGTTCAGTTATCTTCTTGGTCGATTCATTGAGCCTTTCGCGGGAGAAAGCCTCCCCTGCCTTGATCTGGATCAGCGGCAGCAACTGGGCGGCCGGCACGATAACGTCCCCGCCCAGCTTGACCTCGGAAACCGTGTACTTCTCGCCCTCGGAGATATTCACGGCAATGTAAATATCCTGGCGATCCGGAGTGATCGAAACCTGGGTCGACTCAACATTGAAATCCAGGTATCCGCGGTTCAGATAGAACGAGCGAAGATTTTCTATGTCGCCCTGAAGCTTCTGGCGCGAATACTGGTCATTCTTCGTATACCAGGTGAGCCAGCCCGGCGTGCGCAAAACGAACTGGTCAAGCAGGACCGCTTCGCTGAACACCTTGTTACCCACGATATTAATCTGCTTGATTTTTGCAACCTCGCCTTCGTCCACCGCGAAGTTGATGGCCACGCGGTTGCGCTCGAGTGGAGTGATCGTGGTGGTTATCGTGACGCCGTATTTACCCTTTGACAAATACTGGCGCTTGATCTCCTGCTCGGCTTGATCGACCAGGGCGCGGTCGAATACCCGCCCCTCCTGCAGGCTGGTTTCGCGCATGCCCTTCCTGACCGCCTCGGGTTCGAACTCCTTCATACCGGAGAAGGAAATCGAGGCAATCGCGGGCCGTTCCTCGACCACGACGATCAGCACATTGTTCTCGACCTCTATTCGAACGTCGCGAAAAAACCCGGTTCCGAATAGCGCACGTATCGCCTGCGTCGCCTTGTCGTCGTTAAAGGTTTCGCCAACTTTAACCGGCAGATAATTGAATACGGTGCCTGCCTCGATTCGCTGGATTCCCTCGATTCGAATATCTTTGACGACAAACGGATCGAAAGCCCAAGCGCTCGCGGAGAGGACCGCCGCCAGCACCGCGCAAATTAATTGCCTGACCATGTTGTTATCCGGAAAACAGCCGATTGAAGTCGTTGTACAAGGCAAATGCCATCAACATCAGCAGCACCGCGAGCCCGAGACGCTGGCCGATTTCCATTACCTTGTCGGAAACAGGGCGGCCAATGAATATTTCGGCGACATAATACATCAGGTGCCCTCCATCCAATAAAGGCACCGGCAGCAGGTTGAGCACGCCCAGACTGATCGAAACAATGGCGAGAAACACCAGGTAGGGGACCCATCCCGCCTGGGCGGATTGGCCGGCGTAGTCGGCGATGGTCACCGGGCCGCTGATGTTGCGCCAGGAGACGTCGCCGGTGATCATCCTGCCGATCATGCGCAGACTGAAAATGCTGGTTTCCCAGGTCTTCGCAAGCGCCAGCCCCAAGGCATCGGCAGGACCATGGCGCATGATGGTGAAAAGGTTCTTCATTTCCTCGGCATTGACCAGAGCTTCGGCGCCGATACGACCGATGCTGCGTCCACGTTCTGCCACCGCATCAGGGGTAAGGGTCATGCGCGATTCACCGGCGTTATTGGTGATCCGCAACTGCACCGGCTCGCCAGGTCTGGAACGGATGACAAGCACGAATTCGTCCCAGGTATTGATGGGCCTGCCATCCGCCTCGAGAATTCGATCCCCGGCATGCAGCCCGGCGCGTTCGGCCACTCCTCCTGGAAGCGCGCGCCCGACCACCGCATCCGGCCGGTACAGGCGAATGCCCAGCCTGGCAACCGGATCGCCTTCCAGGCCCTCGAGATCGAACTGGCGCAGATCCATCGATTTGCGCGAGGCGCGTCCGCCGCGATCGATGACATCTGCAACGACAATCGAATGATCAACAGCCAACTGCAACAGGCGCCAGCGTGCCTCCTGCCAGCTTTCAATGGCTTCCCCGTTGATACGAACCAGGGTATCCCCGCGTTCCAAACCAGCCATCGCGGCGATGCTTTGCGCCGGAGGCTTCGCGATCACAGGCCTTGCATCCGGCACGCCACCGACGAAAAGTGCCCAGTAAAGGGCGATAGCCAGCAGAAAATTCGCAATCGGCCCCGCCGCGACGATAAAAAATCGCCGCCATACGCTCTTTCGATTGAAAGCAAGCTGCAGGTCCTGCGGTTCGACCTGCCCCTCGCGTTCGTCCAGCATCTTGACATAGCCTCCCAGCGGAAGCGCCGCCACCACCCATTCCGTTCCCCCCGGCGAGAAGCGTTTCGAAAACAGGGGGCGGCCGAACCCCATTGAAAAGCGCAGCACCTTCACACCGCAAAGGCGTG
>MEQV01000309.1:30167-33541 GCA_001770355.1 Betaproteobacteria bacterium RIFCSPLOWO2_02_FULL_62_17 | reverse complement strand
CATCAGCCAACTCACGCAGCGGCGCCGCGGGCAGAACCGCCAGGGTGTCCTCGATGATATTGACGACGTCCAGGAAGCCGATCACGCCGCGAAGAAACGCGGCGACGGCGATCTCGTTGGCTGCGTTCATGATTGCCGGCGCCGAACCGCCCTGGGCAAGCGCGCAGTAAGCCAGACGCAATGCTGGGAAGCGGTTGAAATCCGGCTGTTCAAAATTCAATGTGCCAATGCTGAACAGATCGAGGGCGCCAACCCCCGCGTCAATCCTGTCAGGATAGGCAAGTGCCTGTGCAATGGGTGTGCGCATGTCTGGATTGCCCAGCTGCGCGATAACCGATCCGTCGATATATTCGACCATGGAATGAAGCACACTTTGAGGATGAATGACCACCTGAATGGCGTCGGCCGGAGCGCCAAACAGCCAGTGCGCTTCGATGATTTCAAGCCCTTTGTTCATCATGGTCGCGGAGTCTACCGAAATTTTCCGGCCCATCTCCCACGTCGGGTGGGCGCAGGCCTCGTCGGGGGTCACATTCTGCAGGTCGGTCCGCGCGCGCTCCCGAAAAGGCCCCCCGGAACCGGTCAGCAGGATGCGCCGAATGCCCTTCGTCTTGGCTTCCCAGCCGTTCAGAGACGACGGCAGGCATTGAAATATGGCGTTGTGCTCGCTGTCTATCGGCAGCAGCACCACTTTGTGCTGCCTGACGATATCCATGAATATCGGCCCCGCCATAACCAATGCCTCCTTGTTGGCGAGGAGCAAGCGTTTGCCAGCGCGTGCGGCTGCCAGAGTGGGCGCCAGCCCGGCAGCCCCGACAATCGCCGCCATCACGGCATCCACGGAATCGAGAGTCGCCACCTCCAGCAGCCCCTTCGGTCCGCCGAGTACCTTGGCGTCAGATCCCAGCTTGCGAAGCCGATCCCGTAACGCGCCCGCCAGGGATGCGTCAGCGATCGCCGCATAACTGGCATGACACTGATTGGCCAATGCGGCGAGTTGGTCCACCTGCGAATTGGCGGTCACCGCAATGACATGAAACCGGTCTGGGTGCCGCGCCACGACATCGAGCGTGCTCCGCCCGATCGAACCGGTCGCCCCCAGTATGCAGATTCCTTGTGTCATTGCCGGAACAGATAGAACCCAGGAGAAAGAAACCTTTGCATTATCCGCTACGAAACCAGATTTGAACGCACTGGATCAGCCACCAGACGCTTGTTGAACAAACAACAAGGCTGCGACCGGCAAGGCCGGCAGCAATGCGTCGATCCGGTCAAGAATGCCACCGTGACCGGGCAGAATTCTGCCGCTGTCCTTGACACCAGCGGCCCGCTTCAGGTAGGACTCGAACAGGTCGCCGTAGATTCCCAGAGCCGCAAGCAACAGCATCATCGCCACCAGCAATAAATATCCCGGGAGCGAATCGGTAAATCTGCCGGGCAATACCCCGTCGGAAAAATAAATCCACGCAAGTGCGTAAAGCGTCACGAATGCCATGGCGCCGGCGGCCCCCTCCCAGGTTTTGCCCGGGCTGATTCCCGGTGCCATTTTGTGCCGCCCCAAGGTCGAGCCTACGAAATAAGCGGCGGAATCGGAAACCCATATCACGCCCAGGATGCACAGCGCAAGCCAGGCGCCGCCATCGCGAAGGGCGATCAAGGCGATCGCCGCCGCCACGATGACGAGCGTGCCAACTGCAATCGCAAAGCTGCGACTGAGCGGCAGCGACAGTTTCCAGAGCCAATAGGGCACTAAAAACATCCAGAAAACCGCCGAAATGGCGAAAATAATCTGGCTGCATATCTCCGGCAAGGCGAGCATTGGCCACACGGCAACGAACAGGGCAATACCAATCATGAAGGCCGCGCCGGGGTTTCGTGAGAGTCCGATCAAATGGCCCCACTCATGCGCCGCACGCGCTGCGAATAATGCGCAAAAGAAAATCCATATGACTCGCGGCGCGAGGAACAGGACCAACACCAGTGCCGCGATCATGACTATTGCGGTAATGGCGCGCGTAACCAGCATCAGCTTGCTCGCACAATGAAGCCGAGCAGGCTAGTACCCGCGCCTGACGGGGCCAGGATCGGCAGCGGCCTGCGCCAATTCACCCGGCTCCAACTGTTCGCTGGTTCTCCCAAACCGGCGTTCACGCGCGATGAACCATTCAATCGCCTCGTCCAGCGCGTTTCGATCAAAATCCGGCCACAGCTTCGGAGTGAAATAAAGCTCGGTATAGGCAACGTGCCATAGCAGGAAATTGCTGATTCGCTGCTCTCCGCCGGTCCGGATGAACAGGTCCGGCTCGGGCGCATAGTTCATCGCGAGCAACGGTGCGAACTGCTCTTCCGTGAAGCCCTCCGTTTGGGAAGGATACTTTCGCACAAGTTTGCCGACCGCCTGAAGCAAATCCCAGCGGCCACCATAGTTTGCGGCGATAGTCAGCGTAAGCCTCGTGTTCTGCGCGGTCTGTTCCTCGGCTCGCTGAGCGAGTTCTTTTATGCGCTCGCCGAACGGCTCCAGGTCTCCAATGATCTTCAGGCGTATTCCGTTGCGATCGAGTTTGCCGATTTCCTGCTCGAGCGCCATCAGGAACAGTTGCCGCAGCATGGTGATTTCTTCCTGCGGGCGCCGCCAATTTTCCGAGCTGAAAGCAAACAGGGTAAGAAACTCTATGCCAAGGTCGATACAGGCCCGGGTCACCTCCCTGACGATTTCCACGCCTCGCTTATGGCCTGCGACCCGAGGCAGATACCGGCTTTTGGCCCATCGGCCATTGCCGTCCATGATGATGGCGACATGACGCGGTACCGCGCGTGCCGGAAGAATCTGCACGGTGGAACTCGGAAACGCAGGCGGGTTAGCCGTCAAGGTCCGCGCCTCATATTGACATCAGTTCCGCTTCCTTGGCCGCAAGGAGTTTGTCGACCTCGGCGATAAATCTGTCGGTTAATTTTTGTATGTCGTCCTGCGACCGGTGATCCTGGTCCTCGGAGATCGTTTTGGCCTTGAGCTGGTCCTTGGACGCGTTGTTCGCGTCGCGTCTGAGGTTGCGTATTGCCACGCGGGCATTTTCACTTTCCGCCTTGACAACTTTGATCAGTTCCCTGCGGCGCTCTTCAGTCAATGCCGGCATGGGTACCCTGACCATTTCCCCTTGTGTCGCGGGGTTCAGGCCAAGATCCGAGTCACGGATGGCTTTTTCGATGGCGCTCGCAAGTTTTTTTTCCCAAGGTGTTACCCCGATTGTTCGCGCATCGATAAGACTGACGTTGGCAAGCTGCGATATCGGCGTGGGCGTTCCGTAATAGTCGACCTTCACATGATCGAGAATGCCGGTATGAGCCCGCCCCGTGCGTATCTTCCCCAAATCCGC
>MEQV01000309.1:29233-30120 GCA_001770355.1 Betaproteobacteria bacterium RIFCSPLOWO2_02_FULL_62_17 | reverse complement strand
TGATATCCAAGGTGCTCACGACGCCTCCTTTGGCATGCGGCTTTGCATGCCGATATTCACAAGCTTGTGCGGCGGCCAGACTGCGCCCTGGCCCTTTGAATCCACAGGAAACCATCCTGCCATTTTATTGCAGGATTCTCAGGCGTAAACATAGGTGCCCTCGTCTTCGCCCATGACAATACGCTGCATGGCACCCGGCTTATAGATGCTGAACACCGTAATGGGCAATTTCTGGTCGCGGCACAGGGCAAACGCTGTCGCATCCATGACTTTCAGATGCTTGCCTATCGCCTCGTCGAACGATAGCCGTTGGTAACGCGTCGCGCCGCTGTGGGTCTTGGGATCCGCCGTATAGACGCCGTCAACCTTGGTCGCCTTGAGCACGATTTCCGCACCGATTTCACTGCCCCGCAATGCTGCCGCCGTATCGGTGGTGAAAAACGGATTGCCAGTGCCGGCAGCGAAGATGACGATCTTGCCCTCTTCCAGGTGCCTGATGGCTTTGCCGCGTATATAAGTTTCACAGACCTGCTCGATGCTCAGCGCGGATTGGACCCGAGCGTTGATGCCCCGCTGCCGCATTGCGTCCTGCAATGCCAGCGCATTCATGATGGTGGCAAGCATGCCCATGTAGTCCGCAGTCGCCCGATCCATTCCTGCCGCGCCGGGAGCCAGGCCGCGAAAAATATTGCCCCCGCCGATTACCACGCCGATTTCCAAGCCCAACGCCGCTACCTGGGCGATTTCCGTCACGATGCATTCAAGCATCTGACGGTCAATGCCATATTGATTGTCGCCCATCAGCGCCTCGCCGGAGAGCTTGAGCAGGATGCGCTTGTACTTGGGAGAACTCATGCTGTTGCGCCTCAGACCCGCGTCGCCTGGCT
>MEQV01000309.1:28926-29196 GCA_001770355.1 Betaproteobacteria bacterium RIFCSPLOWO2_02_FULL_62_17 | reverse complement strand
TTCTTCTCAATTCCCTCGCCAACCACGAACAAAACGAAACGCGATACCGACGCCTTGCGTGCCTTGAGCAGCGATTCAATGCTTTGCTTGTCATCCTTTACGAAAGGCTGCCCCAACAGGGTGACCTCCTTGAGATATTTCTGAACGCTGCCGTCGACCATTTTCTCGACGATGTTGGAAGGCTTGCCGGACTCCGCTGCCTTGGCGGCGGCAATATCGCGTTCTTTCCTGATCAACTCCGCGGGAACCTCTTCACGCGACATCGCCACT
>MEQV01000309.1:15380-28848 GCA_001770355.1 Betaproteobacteria bacterium RIFCSPLOWO2_02_FULL_62_17 | reverse complement strand
ATCTTCGCTCCGCCATGAACATAGTGCGCGATGCGTCCCTGGGCCTGAATTCGCGCGAATCGGCGGATGGAAAGGTTCTCCCCGATCTTGCCAACCAGCCGTTTGCGGGTTTCCTCGACGTCAGCATCGCCCAAAGGCAGTACCGATAATGCCGCCGGATCCGCCGGGTTTTGCATGGCCACCAGGCGTGCAAGGTTCGCAGCAAATCCCAGAAAATCCTCATTCTTCGCCACAAAATCGGTTTCGCAATTGAGTTCGATCATGGCCGCAAGTTTGCCATCGGCCGCGCAAAATAATCCCACCACGCCTTCTGCCGCGACCCGCGCAGCGGCTTTGGATGCCTTGTTGCCGAGCTTTATTCTGAGGATCTCTTCGGCTTTTGAAAGATCGCCTGCGGCCTCCGTCAAGGCCTTCTTGCATTCCATCATCGGCGCATCGGTCTTTTCACGAAGCTCCCTTACCATGCCTGCGGTGATTTCCGCCATTTACCGTGTTCCTCGAAAAGGTTCAAAAAAAGGGGCTCGCGCCCCTTTTGAGGTCTAAAACAATAGGCTCACGCGGTCACGCCGCGCGCCCCTCGGTCGCATCGATCTCCACGAAGTCGTCACTGGCGACGCTGGAGACGATCTCCTGCACCGTCTGATTGCGCCCTTCCAATACCGCGTCGGCCACCCCTCTGGCGTACAGTCTGATCGCGCGGCTGGAATCGTCGTTCCCAGGAATGATATAGGCGATGCCATCCGGAGAATGATTGGTATCGACAACACCGATAACCGGGATACCGAGTTTGCGCGCCTCCGCGATGGCGCCCTTTTGATAGCCGACGTCCACCACGAAGATGGCATCGGGCAGCTTATCGAGATCCTTTATGCCACCCAGGCTGCGCTGCAATTTGACGATCTCGCGCTGGTAGCTGAGCCCCTCTTTTTTTGAAAGACGTTCAAGCGAACCATCCTCCCCCATTGCCAGCAGGTCTTTCAGTCGCTTGATCGACTGGCGCACCGTCTTGAAATTGGTAAGCATGCCTCCAAGCCAGCGATGTTCCACATAGGGTGATCCGCAACGCTCTGCCTCTTCCCGGATGATTTCGCGAGCCTGGCGCTTGGTGCCGACAAAAAGAACGGTGCCTTTGTTTGACGAGATCTGGCGGAGATACTTCATCGCCTCCTGATACATCACCATGGTCTTTTCGAGATTGATGATGTGAATCTTGTTGCGATGCCCGAAGATGAAAGGTGCCATCCTGGGATTCCAATAGCGCGTTTGGTGCCCGAAATGCACCCCCGCTTCCAGCATTTGACGCATGGTTGTAGACATGACTTGACGCTTCTCCAGACTAGGGTTGACAAACCGCCAGACCCAATGACCCCGGCAATTCGGGGCACCCTAACGGGCAGGCGGCAAGAATTTAGAAAAAATGGCCTGTCCAAAGTTGAACAAGCCGTGTAGTTTAGCACGAAGTCCCGGCAAATCCCCGCTTTTCCCATTCCAAACAGCGGATTAGTCGAAAATTTACCTAACCAGAAATGCAGTCCTTGGCATTTGCCTGGTACCCTCAGATGGCATATCCTCTCACGCCATTTTTGACATTCCGAGCCATTCAAGACCATGCCAATAGAAATCAAGACCCCTGAAGAAATAGAAAAAATGCGCATCGCCGGACGCCTTGGCGGCGAAGTGCTTGATTTCATAGCGCCTCATGTCAAACCGGGGATTACCACGGCAGAATTGGATCGTCTTTGCCATGACTACATGGTGAATGTTCAAGGGACCGTTCCCGCGCCCTTGAACTATGCGCCGCCGGGTTATAAGCCCTTCCCGAAATCGATCTGTACCTCGGTGAATCACCAGGTGTGCCACGGCATTCCGGGAGAGCGAACGCTGAAATCCGGAGACATCGTCAACATCGATATCACGGTCATCAAAGACGGATTTCATGGCGATACCAGCCGCATGTTTTTTGCCGGCGAACCGTCAATCCAGGCGCGACGGCTTTGCGATGTCACATTCGAGTGCATGTGGATCGGGATCAAGGCGGTACGCCCGGGCGGTTATCTAGGTGATATAGGAGCGGCGATCCAGCGGCACGCCGAGAGCCACGGCTACAGCATAGTGCGCGAATTCTGTGGCCACGGCATAGGCAGGCGCTTTCATGAGGAGCCCCAGGTGCTGCATTACGGCCGCGCCGGCACCGGCGCCAGGCTTCAACCCGGCATGATTTTCACCGTGGAGCCGATGGTCAATGCCGGTGCCTCGGCGATACGGGAGCTGGCGGACGGGTGGACCATCGTCACCAAGGATCATGCTTTGTCCGCCCAGTGGGAACATACCGTCCTGGTCTCGGACGCCGGTTTTGAGGTGCTGACGGTCTCGGCGGGTGTCGCTCAAGAGCCGGCTTTGAACTGACTTGACGATGCTGCCCCGACACCATTGACAAATTCACCCGTGCTGCCCGCTGATTCGCAACTGAGCTCGACCCGAAAAACCGAGATTGCACGACTTCGCGGCACCCTCAAGGCGGACCGGGCCATGCTTCGCGCCAGATTCGAGAAGGGGCTGGGATCGACCGCGCTGCTCCATGCGCATCGCAAACTGGTCGATGCGGTGCTGACCAGCGCATGGAAAGCATTAGGGTTCCCGCGGGAACTTGCCTTGCTCGCGGTGGGCGGATACGGACAAGGAAACCTTTTCCCCCACTCCGATGTCGACATGCTTGTGCTCATGCCGGCGGATCCGGATGAACGCCTGGCGAGCAGGATAGAAGGATTCATCGGGCGGCTCTGGGACCTGGGCCTCGAAGTCGGGCACAGCGTTCGAACCGTCGCACAATGCCTCGATGAAGCCAGCCGTGACGTCACCGTGCGCACCGCGCTTTTGGAGGCGCGGCCGCTGGCAGGCCGCCGTGCATTGATTCAGGAACTTCGCCAGGGGACACTGCGGGCTCTGGACACACGGGCATTTCTCAAGGCAAAGCAACTCGAACAGGCGCAGCGCCACGCCAAATACCTTGAAAGCCCGTACAGCCTGGAACCCAATATCAAGGAATCACCGGGCGGCTTACGCGACCTTCAGGTGATACGCTGGATTGCGCTGGGTTGCGGTCTGGGCAGCACCTGGTCGGATCTGGCCAAAAAGGGTTTCATCACGGTGGCCGAGGCAAGGCAGGCTGCGCGGCACGAACGCTTTCTGCAGACGCTTCGTATCCGGCTTCACTATCTGGCGGGACGCCGTGAGGATCGACTGCTGTTCGATTACCAGGACCGCCTCGCCAGGGAAATGGGATACGCAACCACGGTCGGCAAGCGCGCCAGCGAACAATTGATGCAGAGATACTATCGCGGCGCCAAAGCCATCACCCAACTCAACGTTCTGCTGATGCAGAATCTCGAAGCTGCGGCAGTGCCGGAGGTGGAGGACGAGTCCACGCAAATCAATGAGCGATTCAGCAGGCAGCGCGATCTCCTGGATATCAAATCCGAAGACCTGTTTGCCAAGGAACCCAGGGCGATATTGGAATGTTTTCAGCTCATGCAAAGGCATTCCGAACTCAAGGGCATGACAGCAAAGACCCTGCGTGCGCTTTGGCGTGCCCGCGAAATCATTGACACCCGGTTCCGCAACGACCCCGTCAACAAGGCGAATTTCCTCGCGTTGCTGCAGCAGCCGCGTGGCATCGTTCATGAATTGCGGCGCATGAATCAATATGGCGTTCTTGGGGCTTATCTCCCCGCATTTCGCCGCATCACCGGGCAGATGCAGCACGACCTGTTCCACGTCTACACCGTCGATCAGCATATTCTTACCGTGGTCCGGAACCTGCGCCGCTTCACCATGGTCGAATTTGCGCATGAATATCCGCTGTGCAGCCGGCTGATCGCCGGGTTCGACAAACATTGGCTTTTGTACATCGCCGCGATATTCCACGACATCGCCAAGGGAAGGGGCGGTGACCATTCCCTGCTCGGCATGGCCGATGCCCGCAGATTCTGCCGGGCCCATGGCCTTGCTCTGGAAGACACCGAACTGGTTGTGTTCCTGGTGGAGCATCATTTGACCATGTCCGCGGTCGCGCAAAAACAGGATCTGGCCGATCCCGATGTGCTGCGCAGATTCGTCGATATCGTAAAGTCGGAGCGACGTCTGATCGCGTTGTACCTGATCACGGTCGCCGACATCAGGGGCACCAGCCCGAAAGTCTGGAATGCGTGGAAAGGCAAACTTCTCGAGGATCTTTTTCACGCCGCCGACCGCCTGCTGCGCGGCGAAAATGTCACCTTCGATAACGATATTCTCCACAAGCAGGAAGAGGCCCTGCGGCTGCTGCGCCTTTACGGTCTTTCCGACGATGTCCAGGAGGAACTCTGGAAGCAGCTCGATGTGCCCTACTTCCTGCGCCACGATGCGCAGGAAATCGCCTGGCAGACGCGTCACCTGTACCGGAATTGCCAGACGCAGAAACCGGTGGTCAAAGCAAGGCTGTCTCCGGTTGGAGAAGGGCTGCAGGTAATGATCTACACGCTCGACCAGCCGCAGCTTTTCGCGCGAATCTGCGGCTACTTTGGCGCAATTGGCTTCAACATTGTCGACGCAAAAATCCATACAACGAGGAACGGCTACGCGCTGGACACGTTCCAGGTAATGGGTGGCAAGACCTCGCCCGGTTACCGCGAGATGATCACCCTCATTGAGCACGATCTGGCGTCGGTGCTGTTGGCACAGGAGGCGCTTGCGGCGCCGTTGCGAGGCCGGATATCGCGCCAACTGCGCCACTTCCCGATTCAGGCCGAGGTTCATATCCAACCCGATGATCGCGGCCAGTTCCACCTTCTGTCGATTACCGCCGGCGACCGGCCGGGACTTCTCTACAGCATGGCTCTGGTGCTGGCGCGATATGGCGTGAACCTCCATATGGCGAAAGTGGTCACCCTGGGCGGGCGCGCGGAAGACGTATTTGTCCTCAGCGGGGCGGCATTGCAGAATCCGCGGGCCGTGCTGTTGCTGGAGCAGGATCTGCTTGAAACTCTCACGCCGGAACCGATGCCGCGCGCTGCCAACGCGTGACCGCGGCTGTGCAAAGCTAATCCTCGGAATCCTGCAATCCGGGAAACAAGACATCGGTAAATCCCAGTTTGGAAAGATCCGGCATCCGCATGGGGTACAGGATCCCGTCGAGGTGATCGCACTCATGCTGCACTACGCGCGCATGAAATCCGTCAACGATGCGGTCGATGGGCGCGCCGAATTGATCCGCCCCGCGATAGCGCAATCGCAGGTATCGCGGCACCAGACCACGCAAGCCCGGCACCGACAGACACCCTTCCCATCCTTCCTCTATTTCGCTTCCCAAAGTCTCGATCAGCGGATTGATCAACACCGTTTCGGGCACTTCTTCGGCATCCGGATAGCGCGGGTTGCGGCGCACGCCAAAAATGACAACGCGCTGCAAAACCCCGATCTGTGGCGCGGCAAGCCCTGCCCCGTCAAGATGCACCATGGTATCGCGCATGTCTTCGATGAGCGCCAGCAACTCCGGGGTGCCGAATGCCTCGATTTTGCGCGATACCTCGAGCAAACGAGGATCTCCCATGCGCAAGACCTCGCGAATCACTGCATCACTCCCAACACTCCTTCGATGATGCGGCCGACCCGCGCCATGCCCTCGCGATGAATGGCGTGCATGGCATCCAGGTCGATGCGTTTGAGGCTGTCGCCGCGCCCGGCTGCGTAATTGGCCACCATGGCGAGAGCACCGTAGGCCATGCCAAGCTCCCGGGCAAGAGCGGCCTCGGGCATGGCTGTCATGCCTACCAGGTCCGCGCCGTCGCGCTCCAGACGGTCGATCTCGGCCGCGGTCTCAAGGCGCGGCCCTTGCGTGACCGCATAAACCCCTCGCGGCAGGACCGCTTCGCCGCAAGCTTTGGCGCCGGCTAGAATCGCGGCGCGTATTTCCTCGGAGAACGGCTCGGTGAAATCGATATGGGTCACTGCTTCGCCATTCTCAAAGAACGTCTGCCCGCGCGCGCAGGTGTAATCGATGATCTGGTGGGGGACGGCCAATGACCCGGGCACATACTGCGCGCCGATGCCCCCCACAGTGGCAAGCGACAGAATCCGCGAGACCCCGGCCGATTTCAACGCCCAGATATTCGCCCGATAATTGATCTGGTGCGGAGCAATCATGTGTTTCGGCCCGTGGCGCGCCAAAAAAACCAGCTCCCGGCCATGGAGCGTGCCAACGGCCAGCGAGGCGGATGGATCCCCGTACGGGGTGCGAATTGCCTCCCTTCGCGAGAGCGCCAGACCGGAGGGTTGAGTCATTCCGCTTCCGCCGATTATGGCAAGCATCAGTGGCCGCTCAACGCATAGATCTCCGGGAGGTTCCGCCAGGCACCGTGCACATCCAGGCCGCAACCGAACACATAGCGGTTGGGCAGGGTAAGACCGACAAAATCCGCGTCCACGAGTTTGCTTCGACCGGTGTCTTTCAGCGTCAGAACAGCCAGGTGACAGCTCGCGGCCCCGAGCGCAAGCACTTCGGCGCGAACCGCGCGCAAGGTTTCGCCGGCGTCAAGTATGTCGTCCAGCACCAGAACCGCCCGGTTCCTCACCGATGCGGGCGGCGCCACGCTCCAGTGCAAGGCGCCGCCGGTCGTCGCATCGCCATAGCGCGAAGCGTGCGCGTATTCAAGCTCCAGAGGAAAACGCAACAAAGGCAGCAGCTGTCCCGCAAAAAACACTCCCCCGCGCATGATTACGAGCACGATTGGATTCGACTCCCGCAGCAGCGCGGATATATCGCCGGCCATGCGCTTGATGGCTTTTTGAACCGATTCCGAATCGCAAAGCATTTCGGCTTCTTCAAGAATCTTCCAGGCTTCTTGGGGCAGCATTCGCTGAATTCCGTATAAAGAACGGCGCTCAGCGCAAAAGCCTTGACAGCATGTCTTCGAACTCCTTGCCGATCTCGGGATGTTTTCGCCCATAGGCGATGGTCGCCGCCAGATAGCCGAGTTTCGAGCCGCAATCGTAGCGCGTCCCCTTGAACCGGTGCGCGACCACGCGCTCCTCCTGAAGCAGCGATTCGATCGCATCCGTCAATTGAATTTCACCGCCGGATCCCGGCGCCAGTTTCTCCAGATGGGAAAAAATCCTGGCCGTCAGAATATAGCGTCCGACCACGGCGATGCGCGAGGGCGAAGCCTCCGGGGAGGGCTTTTCGACGATACCCAGCACCTCGTCGAGGTCCTCGCCGAGCGCCTTTGGCATGATGATGCCGTAGCGATCGCTGTGCTCCGGCGGTATTTCCTCCACGCCCAGGACCGAACACTGCAGGCGCTCATGGATTGCGGCCATCTGCCGCATTATCGGAGGCTCGCCGTCTATCAGGTCGTCCGCAAGAATGACCCCAAAGGGTTGATCCCCCACCACCGGACGCGCGCAAAGCACTGCATGCCCCAGCCCCAGCGGTTCCACCTGCCGGATGTAAATGCAATTGACATGCTTGGGCAGTATTCCCTGTACCAGCTTCAACAGATCCTCTTTGCCGCGCGCCGCCAGTTCACTTTCGACCTCATAGGCCTTGTCGAAATGATCCTCGATGGCGCGCTTGTTTCGGCCCGTAATAAAGATCAAGTCCGTCATCCCGGCGGCAACGGCCTCCTCCACCGCGTATTGGATCAGCGGCTTGTCAACGACCGGCATCATTTCCTTCGGGCTGGCCTTGGTGGCCGGAAGAAAGCGGCTGCCCATGCCCGCCACCGGAAATACGACTTTGCTTACCTTAGCGCCCATCAGGAATCTCTTTCTTCTTTATCAACTGCATGAAGCCGTGCTCGTCGAGAATTCTGACACCCAGCGCGCGTGCTTTCTCGAGTTTTCCGCCTGCATCTTCGCCGGCCACGACATAATCGGTCTTGCCCGATACCGAGCCGGCGACTTTGCCCCCCAGGGCTTCGATCAATCCCTTGGCGCGGTCGCGCGTCATTGTCGGCAATGTGCCGGTCAGCACGAATGTCTTGCCCGCCAACGCAGCGCCGCGCGGAGTACCAGCCAAACCGGGCCGGACGGCCTCGTTCAAGGCCATGATAACCGCGCGATTACGACTTTCATGCAGAAACTTGGCAAGACTGTCCATGAGTTCCGGTCCGATGCCTTCGAGCAGCTGCGGCAATGCCGGTTCGCCCCGGCGCTTGCGCGCGGCGTTGTCCCGTTGCAGGGATTTTTTTTGCTCCGCGATGCCGCCCCAATCGGCTTCGACCAGATTATCCAGGTCCTCGAAATGACCGGCCAGGACCTTTGCCACTTCCTCGCCGATGCCAGGGATCCCCAGCGCAAAAATCAACCGCGCCAACGGCCGGCCACGCGATGCATTGATGGCATCGATGAGATTCTGCGCGGACTTGCCGCCCATGCGGTCCAAACCCGCCACTGCCTCCGGCTTGAGGCCGTATAGATCCACGGGCGATACCGCCAGCGACTTTTCCACAAGTTGCTCCACGATCTTTTCGCCCAGTCCATCGATATCCATCGCGCGCCGTGACGCAAAATGCAGCAGCGCCTGCTTTCGCTGCGCCGGGCAAAACAAACCCCCGGTGCAGCGGGTAGCCGCCTCCCCCTCAAGACGGATCACGGCGGACCGGCACACCGGGCAGGTTGCCGGCATCACGAAGCGGTCATCCGCGGCGCGCGCGCCGGGACGCGAAACCCGCGCCACTTCCGGTATGACATCGCCGGCCCTGCGCACGAAAACCGTGTCACCGCGCCAGATATCCTTGCGCCTGATTTCATCTTCGTTGTGCAAGGTCGCGTTGGTGACAGTCACCCCGCCGACAAACACCGGTTTGAGGCGCGCGACCGGCGTCAAGGTCCCGCTCCGGCCCACCTGCACGTCGATGGCCAAAATCTGCGTTGTCGCCTCCTCGGCGGGAAATTTGTAGGCCACCGCAAAGCGCGGGGCGCGCGCCAGAAATCCGAGTTTCTCCTGCATGACAAGGGCATTGACCTTGAATACCACGCCGTCGATATCGTAGGGCAGCGCTCCTCGTCGCGATCCCATCCACTGGTGATACTCAAGCATTCCCTGCAGTCCCGACACCACCCTTCGTTCCGAGGAGACAGGCAAGCCCAGCCCCGCCAGCCAGTCCAGCGCTTGCGAATGGGCCCGGGGCATGCTTTGTCCCCCGACGTCACCGATTCCGTAGGCAAAAAACCGCAAGGGCCGCTGTGCGGTAATGCGCGGATCCAGTTGTCTCAAACTGCCGGCCGCCGCATTGCGCGGGTTCACGAACTCCTTTTCTCCCGCCGCGCTTTGCCGCTCATTCAAACGGTCAAAATCCGCGCGCAGCATGAGCACTTCGCCCCTGGCTTCAAGAACGGGGGGCGAGGCGCCGCGGAGTCGCAGCGGAATAGCACGCACGGTGCGCAGATTATTCGTGACATCCTCACCTCTGCTGCCGTCTCCCCGGGTGGCGCCGCGGACGAATGCCCCGGATTCGTAACGCAAACTGACGGCCAGGCCGTCAAATTTGGGCTCTGCGCAATACTCGATTTCACCGGCATCGCAGGACTCCCGAACGCGCCGATCGAACGCCTGCATTTCCGCTTCCGAGAACGCATTGCCAAGCGACAGCATCGGAATCCGATGCTCAGCGGTGCTGAACTCGGATAGCGGTTCGCCGCCGACTCGCTGGGTAGGGGACCTGGGCTCAAGCAGCTGCGGATACTGGCTTTCCAATTGCTGCAGCTCAAGGAACAGCCGATCGTATTCCGAGTCGGAAATTTCCGGATCGTCGAGGACGTAATACCTGTAATTGTGGGATTCAATGGCCTCCCGCAAGGCATTTACGCGGGAGCGCGCCGCTTCCAGGTTCGCGGACATCGCGTTTCAGGAAAACAGGCGCAATGCGTCCGCACTGCCCGGCAGAATTCCCCGGGTCGCCATCGCCTGATGAATGGCGGCCAGTTCCTTGGCGATTGCGTCGAACCCCGACCCGTCCAGCGAAGCCCGGTTGTCATCCACGATCCTGCCGCCGAGACCGGAGGCAAGGTGCTCCGCGAACTGCCTGAACTTGGTGAAGGAATGATTGCCCCCCGGGGATCGCGCCACATCAAATTCAAGCACCAGCGAGGCTGTCGTAAGTTCCCGCATCAATTCCGCCTGAAAAGCCGTTTCACCCTCGTTGGCCAGGCTGAATATCTCTCGCCCGTCTTCGTCGCGTCTTCTAAACTTGCCGTCCGCTTCCATGCCAAGGCCCGCCGCCTCGGCGATGGCGCGGATGCGGGTTCCGGGAAATGGCGCATTGCCTGCAACAACATGAACGGCGATCTGGATGTCCACGTCTCCGCAAAATTTATCAAGCATGCGCGCCTCCTGGTGGGCCGCCCCGAGGTCCAGCGGCGCCGCCCTGGCGCCGCAACGGCCCGCAATCGCCGATAGCCACGCTGCAAACGACTCCAAATCCGGTCCGGAAACCGGCCCCTGGCGATCCACAAGCTGGAACCCCACATTCAGACTCTGGTAGCGGGTATTTTCGAGAGGCGCTACCCACACGCCTTCCGACAGTGCCTCAAAGCTTATTCGGCGGGCGATTTCGCGGCTCAGGCCAGAGGTGTCCAGATGCTCCGCCGACAGGCCCAGGGGGGCTTCGAGCAACGCCACCAGATCAATTGCCCCGGACAATCTGGAGGTATCAGTTCTGCTCCTGGCGCCCTGCCCGGCTTTCCCGGAAAGGCTCGGTGCGTCCGCATCCGGGTTGGCGTCGAGAACGTGCGGTCCGTCTTGCGCCGGCGCCTCCTGCGCGACGGCATTTGCTGCTTGCGCGTCGGATTCGAGAAGCAGATCCGCGTGGTCTGACTTGAACGACAATTCCGACGCGCGGCGGTAACGGATTTCCTGCCATTTATTGAATGCCATGACGGCAATAACCACCGTCACGCCAATTCCCAAAAGCCCCAGTTGGAATTCGCTCATCGCCTCGTCATTTCCGTTGCCAGATGCAAGCCAGCGTTACCGCCTTCGCGGCAAATCACGCCGCCTCGGGTTCGCGCATTCTCAGCGCTTCCTCGATATCCACCGCGACCACACGCGAAACGCCTTGCTCCTGCATAGTGACTCCAACCAGCTGGCTGGACATCTCCATGCTTATCTTGTTGTGGCTGATGAACAGGAACTGTGTGTGTTCCGCCATTTTGCTCACCAATTCGCAGAATCTCAACGTATTGGCATCGTCAAGCGGCGCGTCGACCTCGTCCAAAAGACAGAAAGGCGCGGGATTCAGTTGAAACATCGCGAATACCAGGGCAATTGCCGTCAGCGCTTTTTCGCCGCCGGACAGCAGATGAATACTGCTGTTCTTCTTTCCTGGCGGTCTTGCGATGACCTGCACGCCGCTATCCAGTATCTCCTCCCCGGTCATCTCCAGGCGAGCCTCGCCGCCGCCGAAAAGAGCCGGAAACAGCATGCCAAAGTGGCCGTTTACAGTGCTGAATGTCGATTGCAGCAGCTCGCGTGTCTCACGATCGATTCTGCGTATCGCCATCTCCAGAATATCAAGCGCCTCGGCCAGGTCCTGGAATTGAGCG
Organism: Betaproteobacteria bacterium RIFCSPLOWO2_02_FULL_62_17; assembly: GCA_001770355.1. Taxonomy (GTDB): domain Bacteria; phylum Pseudomonadota; class Gammaproteobacteria; order Burkholderiales; family SG8-39; genus 2-02-FULL-62-17. Next base: position 17,268 of record MEQV01000309.1, on the reverse strand, counting down.
TCGAGATATTGCTTGCGGTCCCGGGCGGTCACCACTTCATCAAGTGCGGCCATATTGATGGCTCCGAGCTCGCCGATGGCATTGTTCAGCCGCGTAATTTCCCCTTGCAAAGGCGCCGCTCGCTGGCCCTCCTTCAGCATGGCCGCCAGCCCGCCTTCCCCGGCACCGGCGGCAACCAGTTGCGCCGCATATTGTTCGTAAATCAGGCGCGCGGCTTGTTCCTTCAATCGCAAATCCACGATTCTGTCGCGCAGCGGTTGCAGCTTCTGCTCCTGCTGCTGGCGCGATGCATCCGCTAAGCGCAGCCGTTCCGTCAGATCTTCCTGGAGCGCTCGGGCCTGACTCAAGTTTTTCTCGCGCGAAGTCCGCGTTTCAAGCGCGTTATGCAGTCTTTCCTGCAGGAGTTGATCGCCCAAGGTGGAAAGCTCCTGCTCCAATGCCGCTACGTGCAGCGACGCCACGGATATCTGCTCCGCCACGGATCTCAGCGTCGCCTCTATCTCCGCAATCTTGGTCTTGCATTCCCTTTCCGCGAATCCCGCATCCTGCTCTTCGCGAGCCGCCAGTTGCAGGACATCGCGCTGATGTCCAAGCAGATTCCCGGTGTCCTGACAACGCTGGGCGGTAAGCACTGCTTCCTGGCGCGTCACCTCCAAATCGGCGCGCATTCGCAGCGCGTTCTCCGTGGCCCCCGCATGCACTGCGCGTTCGGCGATTTCGTGTCCGGTGATTTCCTCGATCTCCAGCGCAATCTGCGCGAATCGTTGGGCATTGCTCTCGCCCTCCTCGATGCGCTTGACTTGCTGGAGTTGCTTTTCGTGGTGGCGCCGGTTCAGCGCTTCGCCGGCGGCACGCAGGGTCGACACCGCGGCAAGATGTTCTTCAAGCCGGCCCGATATCTCCGCCAGTCTCCCGCGCGCGCTGTCAATCAAATCACGATTGACCGCGACCTCCTCTATCAAACCCTCGATCTCGCGCTGTCTGGCGAGAATTCCGCTGTCCACGCTGTCGGGTGCGTGGAAAACCACGCCGTACCTGCTGAATTGGTGGCCATCCCGGTTGACCAGAATCTCCTCCGCGGCCAATCCCAAGCGGTCCTCCAATCCCGGCAGCCCTTCGATCACGTAGTGCCCGCGCAACCACTGTTCAACCATCTCGCCAAGACGCGCGTCGGTAATCTGCACCAGACTCGACAGCGGGACGCGGGCATTCGCCGGTTTTACAACGGCGGCGTCCCCCGGCAAATGGACCAGCACTCTGGACGGGGGCGGGTCAAGCAGCAGTCGTTGCAGCGAGGCCGAGTCTTCAATTTCAAGCGAATGCAGCCGCTCGCGCAGAACCGACTCCACGGCGGTTTCCCAGCCCTCCTGTACAGCGAGTTTCTGCCAAAGCCGCGGCCGGGCCAGCAGGCCCTGCCGTTCGAGCCATTCATCGACCTTCCCGTTTTCATCGGATTGCCGCTGAATGCGCTGCAAGGTAATCAGCTTGGCGTCTATCGCCGAAAGTTCCCGCTCCAGGGCCTGAAGGTCGTCTTGAGCCCGTCCTCGCTGATCTTCGAGTCCAGCGCGCGCCGCTTCAAGCTGTTCAAGCAAGGTTTGCTGCCGGGCAATCTCTTCCTTGCCTTGCTCGAGTTCCTGCTCCAGTACCCTTAGCGCGTCGCTGTCCGGCATGGCAAGCTCGCCCCGTTCAACGCTAAGCCGCTGCTTGCGCGCCTCAAGGTTCTGCAGGGTTTTTTCGGCGTGCGCGGCATGCGTCTGCTCAAGATCCAGCGAGCTTTCCGTTTCGGCAATCCTGGTACGTTGCGCGGCCAATTGATCCTGCGCCGCGCGGTGGGCCTGCTCCGCTTGCGGCAGTTTCTCCGCTTCCGCAAGGCGGGCCCGGCTTGCCG
>MEQV01000309.1:14176-15362 GCA_001770355.1 Betaproteobacteria bacterium RIFCSPLOWO2_02_FULL_62_17 | reverse complement strand
GAGCCGTGCCCCGGACTCTTCAAGGCGCGTCTGCCACAAAGCGGCGGCTTCGCGCAGCTCGCCGCTGCGCGACTCTTCGCGCGCAAGGCCGGTGCGGCCCTGCGCGAGTTGCGCCTGGACCCGCTGACGCGTTTCCGTCAGAAAACGAATCTCCGATTCAAGTCCGGAAACCTCGGTGTTGGACTGGTAAAGCTCCCCCTGCGCAACATTCAGGGCGTCTGCGGCGAGCGAATGGTCGGAGCGAATCTGCTCAATACGCGTTTCCAGGTTGCGCAGGTCCGCAGTCTGCGCTTCCATCTCCAGTCCGGTTCGCTCAATTTCCGCGAAATGCTTTTGGGCGTCATTGCGCGCTTCGTTGCGCCTGAGCAAGGTAAGCAGGTTTTGCTTGAGATCCCGCTCTGCCGACAATTCCTGGAAGCGCGTGGCCACCTCCGCCTGTTTTTCCAGTTTTTCGATCTGCGCACCGAGTTCCTGCAGAATATCGGTTACACGCGCCAGGTTTTCCCTGGTATCGGAGAGCCGGTGCTCGGTCTCTCTGCGGCGTTCCTTGTACTTGGATATTCCAGCCGCCTCTTCGAGAAATACCCGCAGATCCTCCGGCTTGGCCTCGATGATCCGCGAAATCATCCCCTGTTCAACAATGGCGTAGGCACGCGGCCCCAAGCCGGTTCCGAGAAAAATATCCTGGACGTCGCGCCGGCGCACATGCGTGTTGTTGATGAAGTAGTGGGATTCGCCGTCACGCTGCAGTACCCGCTTGACCGCTATTTCCGCATACTGCGACCATGCCCCCGACGCCTTGCCAAGGCTGTTGTCGAAGTGCAACTCCACGCTGGCCCTGGCAACGGGATTCCTCTGGCCCGACCCGTTGAAAATCACGTCCTGCATGGAGTCTCCGCGAAGCGCCGACGCACGCGATTCGCCCAGCACCCACCTTACGGCGTCAATAATGTTCGATTTCCCGCATCCATTGGGTCCGACAACGCCGACGAGCTGACCGGGAACAATGATGGTCGTGGGATCGACAAAAGATTTGAATCCTGCAAGTTTGATTTGCGTCAGGCGCATTTTTTACTGATTCGGTGAGAGGGGAAACCGCAACGGTCGCGGAGGGGCTTTTTATATTCGGAAACACTCGTGCCAAGCACAATATAATACCAACTTTCACGCGCGATCCAGTCCGAAA
>MEQV01000309.1:11389-14069 GCA_001770355.1 Betaproteobacteria bacterium RIFCSPLOWO2_02_FULL_62_17 | reverse complement strand
GCCTGTGCCCGATGACGGGCCAGCCGGATTTCGCAACGCTGACATTGGATTACATTGCCGACCGGAAATGCGTCGAGTTGAAAAGCCTCAAGCTCTACATCTGGTCTTACCGGGATAAGGGAGCGTTTCACGAAGCCGTCACCAACCAGATACTTGACGACATCGTCGCCGCTTTGTCCCCCAGATTCGCGCAACTCAAGGCGGCGTTCAACGTCCGCGGCGGGATATTCACCACGATTGTGGCTCAATACCGCAAACGCGGCTGGAAATCGTTTTCACCATTGGCCCTGACGGACACAGTTGCCCGGCACGGAAGCGGCGAATAGCCTGACTTGGATAAAGGCGCGCATCGAGCTTCGCACGAATTGAATTGAACTCCAACCTCGCAAAGCTGCAACCCTACCCTTTCGAAAAGCTGCGCGTCCTTTTCGATGGAGTCAATCCGGATTCCGCTTATCAGCGCATCGAACTGCACATTGGCGAACCCAAGCACCCCACTCCGGAATTCATCAAGCGGGCCATGATTGGCGCCATGGCGGGATTGGCGCAGTATCCCGCCACCGCCGGCACGCCTGCCCTGCGCGAAGCCATCGCACAATGGCTGCAGCGCCGTTACCACCTCCCCAAGGTGGACCCCGCGACCCAGATCCTGCCCATCAACGGCTCGCGTGAAGCGCTGTTCGCCATCGCCCAATTGCTCGTCGAGACCCGTTTGGGCGGGGAACCGCCGCTGGTAATTTCCCCGAATCCGTTTTACCAAATCTACGAAGGCGCGGCTTTGCTTGCCGGTGCCGAACCTTATTTCGTCAACGCCATCGCCGAGAACGGCTTTGCAACCGACTATGGCGCCGTGCCTGACGATGTCTGGCGCAGGGTGCAATTGGTATTCACATGTTCGCCGGGCAATCCCAGCGGCCGGGTCATGACACTCGCGGATTGGAAACTGCTGTTTGAATTGTCGGACCGATACGGTTTCGTCATCGCCTCGGATGAATGTTATTCCGAGCTCTATTTCGACGAAACCCTGCCGCCACTGGGAGGATTGGAAGCCGCGAATCGCCTTGGCCGCCCGGATTTCTCGAAGCTGCTGGTTTTCTCCAGCCTATCCAAGCGCTCCAACGTGCCAGGAATGCGATCAGGCTTTGTCGCCGGCGACGCCCGCCTGATCAAGCCGTTCCTGCTGTATCGGACCTACCATGGCAGCGCCATGAGTGCCACGGTACAGACGGCATCCGTGGCCGCCTGGAACGACGAAACGCACGTGGTTGAAAATCGGCGCATCTACGCCGCGAAGTTCAAGGCGGTGAGGCCATTGATTCAGCCCCCCCTGGTGACCACCGTGCCGGAGGCGGGATTTTATTTCTGGGTGCGAACGCCCATAGAAGATACACGCTTCGCCCGCGACTTCCTCGAAGCCTATAATGTCACCGTGCTGCCGGGCAGCTTCCTTGCCCGCGAAGCGCAGGGTTCCAATCCCGGCCGAAATCACATTCGATTGGCGCTGGTCGCACCAATCGACGAATGCGTGGAGGCCGCTCAACGGCTAGGCCGGTTTGCCGAGAGATACCGATGACAACACAGGAATTGCAGCAAACCATCGACAAGGCGTGGGAAAATCGCGCCACCATCCAGCCGGGCAAGGCACCCGCGAGAATCGGGGAAGCCGTCCAGCAGGTCATCAACCAGCTCGACCAGGGCAAACTGCGTGTCGCCGAAAAGCTTGGCGGGAATTGGATTACACACCAGTGGCTGAAGAAAGCCGTGCTGCTTTCATTCCGCCTGGAGGACAACAGGGTCATGCAGAGCGGCGAACTTCGCTACTTTGACAAGGTCGAGAACAAGTTTGGATCCTACGATAAGGAACTCTTCATACGCGGCGGATTCAGGGTTGTGCCACCGGCGGTGGCCCGCCGCGGCGCATACGTTGGCAAAAACGTGGTTCTCATGCCTTCCTATGTGAATATAGGCGCCTATGTCGATGAAGGCACCATGGTCGACACCTGGGCAACGGTGGGCTCCTGCGCGCAAATTGGAAAAAATGTGCACCTTTCCGGCGGGGTCGGCATTGGCGGGGTGCTGGAACCCCTGCAAGCCAATCCGACCATCATCGAGGACAATTGCTTCATCGGCGCCCGCTCCGAGATCGTGGAAGGCGTCGTTGTGGAGGAGAACTCGGTGATATCGATGGGCGTTTTTATCGGCGCCAGCACGCGAATTTATGACCGTTCCAGCGGCAAAATCCTTTATGGCAGAGTACCCTCGGGTGCCGTCGTGGTCCCCGGCACCCTGCCCTCGGCGGACGGAAAGTACGGCCTATACTGCGCTGTGATCGTCAAACAAGTCGACGCCAGTACGCGGGCCAAGACCAGCATTAACGAGTTGCTGCGGGGAGATTAGGAAAATATATGCGGCGAGTCCCTGGCTTGCCGTTTGAGAGGGGGGTGCGGCTATGTCGGCGATGAAAAGACTGTTTCAACTGATGGCGGATAAGAAAGCATCCGACATTTTCCTTTCGGTTGGCTCACCGATAAATATCAAGATCAACGGTCAGGCAATCCCTATCAATCAGCAGCCTATGGATGCCGATACCATAGTGACCCTGCTCTACGAGGTACTGACCGACAAGCAGAAAAAGGAATTCGAAGAATCCCTGGAACTCAACATGGCGTACTCGATCGCG
>MEQV01000309.1:7474-11354 GCA_001770355.1 Betaproteobacteria bacterium RIFCSPLOWO2_02_FULL_62_17 | reverse complement strand
GAAAAATTTCCCGGCGGTGGTGGTTCGATATATTCCCTCGACGATCCCGCCTTTTGATTCCCTGGGCCTGCCCGCCACGCTGAAGGAAGTCATCATGGAGAAGCGCGGCCTCATCCTCATGGTGGGCGCGACAGGATCGGGAAAATCGACGACGCTCGCCGCAATGCTCGATTACCGCAACGAGCAGAAATCCGGACACATCCTCACCATCGAGGACCCGGTCGAATTCATATTCCAGAACAAGAAATGCATCGTCAACCAGCGCGAAGTCGGCTCGGACACGCTCGATTTCAGAATAGCCCTGAAAAATGCCCTGCGCCAGGCGCCCGATTGCATTCTGATCGGCGAAGTCCGCGACAAGGACACCATGACCGCGGCGATACAGTATGCGCAGTCCGGGCATCTGTGCCTGGCTACGCTGCATGCCAACAACAGCTATCACGCGATGAACCGGATCCTCAGCTTCTACCCGCTGGAGAACCGCCCCGCGCTGCTGGAGGATCTGTCGGCGACGCTCAAATCCGTCATTTCCCAGCGGCTGATACGCAACAAGAAAGGGGGCCGTTCCGCAGCGGTGGAGGTATTGCTGGCGACGCGCTACATCGCGGAGCTCATCGGCAAGGGCGAGATCGGCGAGGTCAAGGAGGCGATGGAAAAAAGCCTGTCGCCGGGATCACAGACTTTCGAGCAGACCTTCTTCCAGATGCTGCAACAGGGATTGATCACGCAGGAAGAGGCGCTCGCCAATAGCGATTCCCCGACAAATCTGCTGTGGCTGATCAACAACACCGAAGCCGGCAGTAGTTTGAAGAATCAGGGTGGCACCGACGGCAAATCGGATTCACCGCCCTCGCCCCTGGCCAGCACCACGCCGATGGAATTTTCCGATATCAAGCTAGATTTGTCCGAGGCTTGATAAGCCGGGGCATTCCAAGAATGGCAGATTGGAGCGAGATGGGCGCCGCCGCGCTCGCGCTTGCCAGGGATCTCATTTCGCGACACTCGGTGACCCCCGAGGACGGAGGATGCCAGGGCGTCATCGCGAAACGGCTTGAAAAAGCCGGTTTCACGATTGAACACATGGCACACGGAAAGGTCGTCAACCTCTGGGCCCGGCGCGGCTCGGGCGCTCCCGCGTTATGTTTCGCCGGTCACACCGACGTCGTCCCTCCGGGGCCGTTGACCCAGTGGCTGCACGATCCGTTTCAACCATTCGAGCAGCATGGCAGGCTTTACGGCCGCGGCGCCGCGGACATGAAATCATCGCTCGCGGCAATGGTGGTCGCCACGGAACATTTCGTGTCCGTCCATCCTGATCATGCGGGTTCCATTGCTTTTTTATTGACCTCGGACGAAGAAGGAGATGCTCTGGAGGGCACCCTGCGAGTCGTGGAGGCCCTGTCCAGGAGAGGCGAGCCGCTCGATTTCTGCATCGTGGGCGAACCCACTTGCGAGGCCCGGCTTGGCGACACGATAAAGATCGGGCGGCGCGGCTCCTTGCATGGAAGCCTTCGAATCAAGGGAATTCAGGGTCATATCGCCTACCCCCATCTGGCGCGCAATCCGGTGCATCAGGCCCTGCCGGCGCTGGCTGAACTGGCCGCCATCGAATGGGACCGCGGCAATGAGTTTTTTCCGCCGACGACCTGGCAGATCTCGAACCTGCATGGCGGCACCGGCGCGACCAACGTGATTCCCGGCGATTTTTCGGTCATATTCAATTTCCGGTTTTCCACCGCCAGCACCGCCGAAGGCCTGAAACAGCGTGTGCATGAAATTCTGGATCGCCATGGACTTGAATACGACATTCAGTGGACCTTGAGCGCCGCGCCCTATCTGACCGGAAAAGGGGCGCTGGTGGATGCGGCGACTGCTGCCATCAAAGCAATTACCGGCGTTGACACCGCGGTAACGACGACCGGCGGCACCTCCGACGGCCGCTTTATCGCGGCTATTGCCAGAGAGGTAATCGAGTTCGGACCGCTCAACGATTCGATCCACAAGCTCAACGAATACATTACGTTGGAGAGCTTTGGCCCGCTTACCCGGATTTACGAGAACATACTTGAGCGGCTGATGGTTCGCGCTTGAGCGGCGACGACAGGACCCTTGAGGATTGGTTGGCGCTTACGGAGCGCCGCTTGCGCAAGGCCGGCCTTTTCTTCGGCCACGGCACGCAAAATGCGCGTGACGAAGCGGCCTGGCTGGTGGCTGCCGCCGCGAAAATTGCGCCAGGCGACTTAAATCGTTCGATGGGCCGCGTCGCCACCGCGAGGGAAAGCCGGCGAATACTCGCGCTGACAGACAAACGTATCGCCACGCGAATGCCTTTGGCGTACCTGCTGGGTGAGGCGTGGCTGACCGGCCACAGGTTTATCGTCGATCGGCGCGTCATCATCCCGCGCTCATTCATCGCTGAACTGCTGGACGATGGATTGAGACCGTGGTGCGCAAACCCGCGCTCGGTCAAGCGGGTCCTCGACTTGTGTACCGGCTCCGGATGCCTCGCGATTCTCGCCGCATTGGCGTTTCCACGCGCCCGAATCGATGCCGTTGACATCTCCCGCCGTGCCTTGACCGTTGCTCAAAAAAATGTGCGAGCTTACGGCCTCGAGGACAGGATTTCCCTTATTGATTCAGATCTTTTTCAAGCGGTGCCGGTGCAGGAATACGATCTGATCATCAGCAATCCGCCCTACGTCAAAGCTCAATCGATGCGCAAGCTTCCGCCTGAGTATCGCAGCGAGCCTGCGATTGCATTGGCAGGCGGGAGTGACGGGTTAGATACGGTCGCGCGCATCATCCGAGAAGCAGACAGGTATTTGAAACCCAACGCTCATCTGCTTCTTGAAATCGGCCATAACCGTACCGCGTTCGAGCGCAGGTATCCCCGCTTGCCCGTCACCTGGCCGAGCACCAGTTCCGAGTCTGACGCCGTGCTTTGGGTTGCAGTCGAAGATCTTCGCGCGATGGGAATGCGCGTCGGCCGGCATTGAAGAAGTTGGGGGTCTGATGTTGCATGAGTGGCAAAAATGGCCGGAAACGCGCGCCAATGCTTGATCTGCACCAATTGGCGCGGTACCGGCACGCAAAGCAAGCCGGCATCATCCACGATGTTTTCACATCCCCACCGGGATGCCGTCAATCCTGGCCGACGTGCTGCTCCGAGGAGCTTGAGCCGCGAGCCGCTTTTGGCGGCGATAGCCTCGGATAACGCCGGTGGTAGAGTGCTGGTGCTAGCCGTCAAGGAGGTTCCCGAAATGAACACGATACTTTCGGGAGGTGTGGATTCCCGAAGCGGTACAGAAAGAAGGCCAGAAAGGCGCGCCAGTGGTAAGCGTCCGGGAAGTACCGTCTTGACTTAAGTGGCGGCGGGTTATTTGTCGCCCCACTGATTCCATGCCATGCGCAGGAGCGCAGCATTTGCCGCGTGGCGATCAAATTTGTTCGGATCGAAGTCCTCTCCGGCCCATTCAAGGAATTCGCGGACTTCCTTGCCTCTTCGGTTTTTGGCAAACCGATCAAGGAATTCCTGGTAGCTGTAGCTTCCGCCGGCATCGTCGGGTGGGCATGCGCGTTCGCCAGCTTCGATGAACGCGCAGCCGCGAGGATGCTTGGGGGGCGGTGCGACCTCTTCGACGGTGATGGTGTGTTGCCAGCTATCGCCGAAGTCGTACAGGTAACCGAAACGCGAAATGCCGTTGAGGGCCTTGTGTAATTTCACGCGTCGCTCATCGATGATGACCCGCTCGGGCCAATCTTCAGGATGTGGGGTTGCATACAGGATTTCGCCGATCTGGAATTCGTGCAGATGAGCATCGGTCCAGCCCATTGCCGCCTGGATCGTGTGGTGCAGCTTGATCAGCGAGGCGTTGCCCTC
>MEQV01000309.1:0-7453 GCA_001770355.1 Betaproteobacteria bacterium RIFCSPLOWO2_02_FULL_62_17 | reverse complement strand
GTGTGGTGCAGCTTGATCAGCGAGGCGTTGCCCTCGATCCAGAAGCGCCGCCAGATCGGTGGGGTAACGTCTTCCAGTTCAATTCGAAGCTGGTACAGGCTGGCAGAGCTTGCTTTGGCTTTGGCCACAATAGGCGACTCGGTCATTGACGTGACCGACAAGATCGCAGATTAGCGCGAACCAATCAAGCAGCCAGACGATCCTCAGCCGGTTTCTCGGCGGCAATGACCCATGGCAGCCGCTCATCGACCCGGTTGATGGGGTACCCGACTAAATAGCAACAGATCGGGTTGACATCAGTCCAGCCGGTTTTCCAGTGCCCTTGCCGTTTTTCAAAATTCTGCGGCTCGCCCAGGAAACCACCGCCTGATTCCGACATCCTGCAATTACACCAATTCGAGCTGATCGTTCTGCGAAAAAGGGTCGATGTTGATCCGGAGCGAACGAACGCTCGTCGTCGGCACCTTGCGGCGATCGACATTTTTGAGCTGCACGAAGCCAATGGCCGCAAGCTTGCCAAGGGTGCGCGTAAGGTTAGGCTGCGCCCGGCCTGTCAACTCCGCAAGCGCGGCGATTGACTGCGGCTTCTTGTCGCGAATAATAGCCAGGAGCTTACGGTTCTGAGGTGTCAGCAACCGCAATAGTGCCTCAACAGAGTCGAATGTCGTTCCCCCGGCTCCCTTTGGCGCCAACCTCTCTCCGCGTGCAACCGCCTTCATTTCTTCAAGCAGGGACGCGTGGCTTTGAATTTTGACGTGCTTCATGGGCTGTCTCCTTCCGTTACTTCGACGACCTGGAACGGGATTCCGCGCTCGGTAAGAACACGTTCGACCTCGTCAAAAAAATCATCAAGCAATGTCTCCGCATCCTTGAACGCATAGGGACGGCCTTTGTCTGTTTCCGTTCGATGCCAGTGGTCCATCGTCTTAGGGCGCTCCCTGAACCGCGCCCCCTTTGCCGGAACCCTGTGTGAGTTGTCAAAACCTATGCGTGGCACGCTTGCTGCACAGTTCACGATATTAGATTTCGAGACCGGCTTGGCTTAACCTTCAGTTTTTGTCGACTTGGGCGTGGGAGAACCACCGAGCAGCGTTTTAATTGTATTTGCATATGTGGTTGCGGAATCGCTGAGATTCGCCTGATTGGTATTCATGGTGTTCAGCATTTGTTGACATATCTGGATGAGAACTATCGTTGGTATAGTCAAGGTCAGGCGCGGATTGTTCTGGGGCACCTCGGCGGTGCTGCGAGAATCTGTGGAGGTAAATCTTAGCTTCGATACCGGCTGTCCTAATAAGATCCCCTCTAATCCATCAACGTAAATTTCTACCGGTTCGAGTTTTTCCATGCTATTCACCTCTGGTTCTCATGTATTTGATTTCGATCTATAAGCAAAGGTAGTTTGTTCGCGGTCGAGATCGGCACCGTTTCCAACATTACTTTGGCAGGGGTCACATCAATCTCCATGGGTGTCCAAATTCCGGTAATTGAAGGTTCAATCCTTTGCATCCTCACCGCATCCGAGTAAATATTTAGCCCGTACCATGGAACCTCATTCCATTGGGAATGCGAAACACCTAATATCGCTGCTTCTGATTCTCGATATGATGGCGCGTACAAGCCGTTAGGTGATTTGTCTGACGTTTCAGCAAGGAACTTCGGAAAGCTGACGAACTTTACCAACAAGGCCGTGTCGAACGCCTTCGAAACACGGAGCAATGTGGATAGCGTAAATTTTCCATAGGAAGGATCTTCAAGTCGAGAAACAATTGTTTGCGAGGTATTGAGCCGCTTGGCGAACGTTTTTTGCGTCAAGCCCCTTTGTTCACGAATTGTGCGAATCTGGTGGGATAAGCCGTGTGTAATGTTCGCCGACAGAAAAGCGTGCCGGTAAAGGCGGTTTTTCATCTTGGCAGCAAGCGAACCCAGTTTGGGCGCAGAAGCAACGGCACGAATGCTTAACTGCGTGTCTATCAACAAGGTCTTTCCGGCTTTTGGCTTGCGAACAAGCATCTTTCGGGACGAACTTGTCATCTTTTTCCTCTGCACAAAATAAAATTGTAAATCTGGCAGCTACTGGCCCGAAATAGCCGAGCGGACGAAACTGTTTTCGCTCGGCTTTAAATCGGATTTCGTGAAAATGGTGGCAGGGATTGCCTTTCAATTTCGCCGCGTGGGGGCGGCGCCAACCAGTAATCGGTTGCTGCTGAAGATACGCAACAGCGACGTCGAACTCCGCCTGAACGGCTACCGACTGCGCCTTGTACCATCGGTCAATTTCGTTCCTCCCGCTTCCCGAAACGAAACACCATATATCCCAAAGCATCATTATAGCAATTTTGCTGTATTTGTTATGTTGTCAAAAAAGCGACAGGAATCCGATCTATTTCCAGATTGGAAAGTATGAAGCGCAATGCCGCCGAAGGATTAACAAAGCAACCAATAATAGATCATTGCACATCCGCACTAATCCGGCGCCAAAGGCTCCTATGAAGCTAATGAGGTAGCGTGCCTATGGGATTGTAGGAACGTTTCCGGTGATACGCTGTTATGGACTGATGATGCGGAATGCGGTGGTTGGATGAAACGCAGCAAAAGGCGTCCCGGTCGGACGATATCCTGCTGCTGCGATGGATAGACAAGGACCTGCATGGCATTGAGTTGTCCCGCATCACGCGCCAGTAGATAGACGAGATGACTTCTGCTCGGCGGTCTGAAGGGGTAGCGAACGGGACGGTGAACCGGATGCTTGCGGTAGTCCGCGTGATTCTGCGTAAGGCTGTGTACGAGTGGGCATGGCTGGACCGTCACCCGAAGATAAAGGCGTTCCCTGAATCGACGAAGCGGGACCGCTGGCTGACTCGGGCCGAAGCAGACAGGCTGATTGCAGCACTACCGGCGCACTTGGCGGCAATGGTCGCTTTACACTGGAAACGGGATTGCGTAAGTCGAATGTCACAGGGTTGGAATGGTCGCAGGTGGATTTGGTGACGCGGCGAGCGTGGATACATCCGGAGCAGGCGAAAGCGCGCAGGGCAATCGGCGTTCCGTTGAGCGCTGCGGCGGTCGTGGTGTTGCGTGAGCAGATCGGCAAGCATCCTGTGCGGGTGTTCAGTTACCGGGGCAAGCCAATTTCTCAGGTGAATAACGTCGCATGGCAAAACGGGCTGAAGCAGGCTGGTATTACTGGCTTCAGGTGGCACGACTTACGCCATACCTGGGACAGTTGGCATAGCCAAGCCGGAACACCGATGCACGCGCTGCAAGAGTTGGGCGGTTGGAGGTCGCCGGAGATGGTGCAACGCTATGCGCACCTGTCCAGCGATCACTTGGCCGAATATGTAGATCGCATGTCGGGCAACCTGCGCGTGGTGGGCGGCCAGACGATGGCTACATTGGGGCTACATGGGAAGTAAAAGTGTTACGAGGACTGTCGCAACACCTTGAATAGTTGGGGTGGCTGATGGGACTCGAACCCACGACAACCGGAATCACAATCCGGGACTCTACCAACTGAGCTACAGCCACCTTCGAAAAAACTTTTATCTGGCGCGCCCGGCGGGACTCGAACCCACAACCCCCAGCTTAGAAGGCTGGTGCTCTATCCGATTGAGCTACGGGCACCAATCTATCCGGCTCGTTCCAAATCAGGCTTCTCAACGAGCCTTAATCAATGTTCGCAACGAATATCCTGGTCGGGGTGGAGAGATTTGAACTCCCGACATCCTGGTCCCAAACCAGGCGCGCTACCAGGCTGCGCTACACCCCGAAAGCGCCGTATTCTACGCCGGCGCTTGAGGTAGTTCAATGTACCAACTAGGCCTGCGGTGTCTCCGCCGGAGATTCCTGCACTGCCTTCATCGACAGGCGCACACGCCCTTTTTCGTCGGCTTCGAGGACCTTCACCTTCACCACCTGCCCTTCCTTGAGGTGGTCGGCGACGCTGGCGACGCGCTGCTGGCTGATCTGCGAGATATGCAGCAAGCCGTCCTTGCCCGGGAGCAACTGGACGATCGCGCCAAAATCCAGGAGCTTCAGGACCGTGCCCTGGTAGACCCTGCCGACTTCGACGTCGGCGGTGATGTCCTCGATGCGTTTTCGCGCGGCCTCGCCGCCTTCCGAGGAAACGCAGGCGATCGAGATGGTGCCGTCGTCCTCGATTTCGATGGTGGTGCCGGTTTCTTCCTGGATGCCGCGAATCACCACGCCGCCCTTGCCGATCACGTCGCGAATCTTCTCGGGATTGATCTTGATCTTGAAAATCCGCGGGGCAAAGCTGGAGATCTCGGTGCGCGACCCGCCCAGCGATTCCCGCATCAAGCCGAGAATATGCATGCGGCCTTCTTTCGCCTGTGCCAGCGCCGCCTGCATGATTTCCTTGGTGATCCCTTCGATCTTGATATCCATCTGCAGCGCGGTGATACCCTGGTCGGTGCCCGCCACTTTGAAATCCATGTCGCCCAGGTGATCTTCGTCGCCCAGAATATCTGTCAGCACGGCGAAGCGGTTGCCTTCCTTGATCAGCCCCATGGCAATGCCCGCCACATGCGCCTTGGTGGGCACGCCGGCATCCATCAATGCCAGGCTGCCACCGCAAACCGAAGCCATCGAAGAGGACCCGTTGGACTCGGTGATCTCGGAAACCAAACGAATCGAATAGCCGAACTCGGCGGAACTGGGCAGGACATTGATCAATGCCCGTTTTGCCAGCCTGCCATGACCGATCTCGCGCCGCTTCGGCGTGCCCACACGCCCGGCTTCCCCGGTTGCATAGGGGGGCATGTTGTAATGCATCATGAAGCGGTCCTTGTACTCGCCCATCAACGCATCGATGATCTGCTCGTCGCGCCCTGTGCCCAGGGTCGCCACCACCAGAGCCTGCGTCTCGCCGCGGGTGAACAAGGCCGATCCATGGGTACGGGGCAGAACACCAACCCGTATGTTGATGGGCCGGACAGTGCGCGTATCGCGGCCGTCTATGCGGGGCTCGCCGTCGAGGATCTGATTTCGAACGATCTTCGATTCGAGCGCAAATAAAATATCACCGACCTGGTTGGTGTCGGGCGCGGGCTCGCTGCCGGCGCCGACCTGTTCCATGACCTGCTTGCTGATTTCCGACAGCCGGGTGCTGCGCGCCTGCTTGCTGCGGATCTTGTAGGCCTCGCGAAACGGCGCTTCGGCAAGTTCGGAAATGCGGGCGATCAACGCCTCGTCTTTCGGCACCGGCTCCCAATCCCACACCGGTTTGGCCGATTCAGCGGCCAGATCATGAATCGCCTGTATGGCCGCCTGCATCTGCTGGTGCCCGAAAACCACGCTGCCCAACATGATCTCTTCGGACAATTCCTTGGCCTCCGACTCGACCATCAGGACGGCGTGCTCGGTTCCCGCGACCACCAGATTCAGATTGCTCTCGGTGAGCTGCGTCGCCGTGGGATTCAACACATATTGGCCGTCAAGGTAGCCAACGCGCGCGGCGGCAATGGGCCCGTTGAAAGGTATGCCGGATATCGTCAACGCCGCCGACACGCCTATCATTGCCGGAATATCGGGGTCGACCTCGGGATTGACCGACATGACGGTCACGATGACCTGCACTTCGTTGTAAAAGGCGTCTGGAAACAGCGGTCTGATCGGCCGGTCGATGAGCCGCGACGTCAATATCTCTTTTTCCGAGGGCCTGCCTTCGCGTTTGAAGAATCCGCCCGGAATCTTTCCGGCCGCGTAGGTTTTTTCGATGTAGTCCACGGTCAATGGAAGAAAGTCCTGGCCTGGCTTGGCAGTTTTCTTGCCCACGACGGTGCACAGCACGACCGTGTCATCCATGCTGACCAGGACCGCGCCATGAGATTGGCGGGCAATTTCGCCGGTTTCCAGCGTGACCTGATGCGCGCCGTACGTAAACGTCTTTTTAACGGGATTCAATGACATGTTTTTTCCTGGAGTGTGTCAGCGGACGCCAGCCACCGGTTCGAGTGAACCGATTCGCGACTGGACTAGGTCTGCAAAAAACCAAAACGCCCAACTGGGTGGGCGTTCGGTTGCTTATTTGCGAAGTTCAAGTTTGCCAATCAAATTGCGGTATTGATCAACGTCGTTGCGCTTCAGGTAATCCAACAGTTTGCGCCGCTGACTCACCATTTGCAGAAGGCCTCTGCGCGAATGATGGTCTTTGACGTGCGCCTTGAAGTGATCCGTGAGGCCGTTTATCCGTGCGGTGAGCAGAGCTACCTGCACCTCCGGCGATCCGGTGTCGCCCTTGACCCGCTGGTGCTCCGCAATGATGTGGGCTTTCTGCTCTACGCTTACTGGCATTTCAGTCTTTTCTCTGTCAATTCGAAGGGCGATATTTTAGCCTAAAATCAGTGTCTTCCACAAGCAAAATGGCCGTCATCCGGCCCCATGGCTCAAGTTTGTCAAAGCGGCTGGCCTGGCGCAAATACCCTCTTGGGATGGAGCAAGCCCTGCCCATCCGCGACGCCCGTTCCAAGAAAAAGGCCGGCGGCATCGTACACCCGATGTTCTCCCGCATGAGCCATCTGTGCCGCGACCGGCTGGCCGTGAGCAAACCGCGCGGCGGTGCTGCGCTCAAGAGTGAGCGCCGGAAACGATGCGATCAGGCGGTCGGGGGGCTGCAGGCAACGATCCCGCTCGGCTTCCGAAAGTACGGCCAGGGACTCGGTGGTCTGAGCCCCCTGGAGCTGGAACGGACCCAGCCCCAATCGAACCAGGCCGGAAAGAAAAGCACCGCAACCCAGCGCCAACCCGATGTCTTCGGCCAACACACGGATGTAAGTCCCTTTGCTGCAGCTTACAAGAATCTGCACATTGGGCAATGACACCCGTTTCAGGAGAATGGAGTAAATGGTGACCGGCCGCGGATTGCGCGGCACCTCTATTCCCTGGCGTGCCAGGCGGTATAAGGGTACGCCATCGCGCTTCAAGGCGGAATGCATGGGCGGTACCTGAAGAATTTCTCCCCGAAACCGCTCAAGCACCGGCTCGATATCCTTTTCGTCCAGTTCGAGCGGCTGCGAACTGATTACCTTGCCTTCTCCATCCCCGCTATCTGTGCGTGTGCCCAGCGTCAATTCCGCCAGATAGGTCTTCTGCGCTCCCAGGAGTTCGCCCGAGAATCGGGTCGACTGCCCAAAGCAGATGACAAGCAAACCGGAAGCCATGGGATCGAGCGTGCCCGTGTGGCCGGCACGCTCGGCGCGAAACAGCCTCCTCACATGCTGGAGCGCTGAATTGGAACTGATCCCCTTTGGCTTGTCATACAGGAGGAAACCGTCTACCCGGCGTGCGTCGCGGCGCTTTTGCATCGGGATCGGGGCAGCAGGGCCGCGCCGTATGCGGCGCCTATTCCTTGGTCGCAGGTTTGTCCGCGACGGCCTGATCGATTAACTGACTGAGGCGCACACCCCGTTCAATGGAAGTGTCGTAGGTAAAG
>MEQV01000308.1:11338-12302 GCA_001770355.1 Betaproteobacteria bacterium RIFCSPLOWO2_02_FULL_62_17 | reverse complement strand
GCACGAGGTTCAGTTCGTCGCCGTAGGCGATGAAATTGAACATCGAACCTTCGCCTTTGAAGATTCCCGCGGGCACCGCGCAATCGGTGGTCTGGGGCGGCATGACGATCTTGTCGCGAATCAGCCGTGCGACTTCGCCCGGCGCAAGATAATCCATCAACAACTGGCCCATCGCCTGCACCTCGCTGGATGACCACATCACGATATCGTTCTGGGTCTCTCCCTGGCCCATAGCCGTGGCGAAGTAGCCGGTTGCCGCCGGCACGGCTTTCCATTTCACCGCGAACGCGCCGCCTGCGGTCTTGCTTACCGGGTCGAAAGCGACGGCTTCCAGGAAATCGTGGCGATCGCCGATGGCGAAGCGGATTTCCGGCGAATAGTTGCCGGTGATGTGGTGATCACCAATGAGAGAACCGTTCGCGGGCACCGAACGCCCATCCTCCTGATTGGGCCAGGTGCCATAGGTGCGGCTGCGTCCGGGGGCCGGGCCGCGCGGACGCGAAATATTGACGCTGCGGAATGCGCGCGCCGCATCCTGGGCGTTCATATTGGCGAAATCGAATATCACCGGCTGGCCGGCGCCCGGCTTCTCCCCGCAACCCCAGTAGATCAGCATCCGGCCCTTGGGGCGCTCGATTTCCGCCTCGTCGTCGTCGCGCTCGCGAACCGGCGCGCGCTCGATGCTCGGGGTCAGAAGCGGGAGGCTTTGCCCCATCGACAGCACGGGCGGGATCGCGTGCCCGGCGCGCGGTTCGCCGCCGTGCGCTTGTGAGGAGCCCAGATCCAGTTTCATGCGCTTGCCGCCCGCCATCCCCCCCGGCATCAAGCCGCCCATCCCCGGCGGCAGTTCCATGCCCATGCCACCGGCGGTCTCGACGCTCATCCAGTACACCGCGATCGGCGGCCTGACCTGCTGTTGCGTCTGCGCGGCGGCGCCCGGCGGGAGCGCCACGGCGAGTGCGGC
>MEQV01000308.1:1622-11312 GCA_001770355.1 Betaproteobacteria bacterium RIFCSPLOWO2_02_FULL_62_17 | reverse complement strand
CCTAAACGCCCTCGAATACTTCCGCCCATTCCTCCAGGCGCTCCGGATGCTTGTATCCAACGTTCAGGCCGAAGTGTTTGTATCCGGCATCGGCCAGTTCACGGATGCGCTCGCGCAGTTCCGCCTTGCTCGCGGTAAAGGTCGTCGCCTTGATGAGTTCGCCGCTGCACAGGTGCGCCTCCTCGGGTTTCAGGAACATCAGGTGCCCGCGGTGGTTGTTCAAGTAGCGCGCGTCGGCCGGTTCGTATTTGAAATAGACCTCCTGGCGATAGCGCTCCACCACCGCGGCAAGCGGCGGCGGCACCGGCCGGCCCAGATCGCCGAATTCCTCGCGCTCCACCAGGCTGTGTACCGCCAGAATGGCGTGCGGGCCGGCCTGTCCCTTCACGCGCGGGCTGTCGGCAGCCTCGCCGTCCTTGAGCACGCAGCCGGAGATGGTGCCGGTGGCATGCAGCGCCGCCGCATCGCGGCCCGCCGCGGCCCAGGATTTCTGCATGTCGGCCAACCCCGCCTTGCCATGCGCGACATTGGCGGTGCCGTTGATCCAGCCCGCGCCCAGCTTGGCGGTGAGCATGCGCCCCTTGGGGCCGAAGGCCGAGATATGCAGCGGGATCGGATCCTTGATGTTGATGGCGCCGATACCCGGATCGAGAAAACGGATCTTGCGGCGCTTTGCCTCGAAATCCCATTCGAGCGTCTGGCCGGCGAGCAGGCCTTGCACGATGCGGATGTATTCCTCCATGTCGGCGAGCTTTACCGGACCCACGCCAAGCGTGCGGCGTCCGGTGAATCCGGTGGAAACGCCGAATTCGATGCGCCCCGGCGCCAGTGCGTTGAGCGTGGCCAAGCCGCTCGCGGCCACCGGCGCGATCCGATTCGAGGGGATCATCACGCCCGAACAAAGGTGGATCTTTGAGGTATTCATCGCCGCCGCCGTCATGGAGACGAACAGTTCTGAATTCAACATCTGCGTGTCGTAGAACCACGCCTTGGTGTAGCCCAGTTCTTCAGCGCGCTTGACTGCCTTCCATGAATCCGCCACCGGCGGAACAAAAATGCCGAAGTCCATTTGTCACCTCCTTCTGAATCAGTTTGATTGGACGTCAACGCGATGGACCATCTTCAGATTCCGTCGCTCAAATTCCCTCAAACACGTCGGCCCATTCCTCGAGAATTTCCGGATGGCGATAGCCGGCCTCGATGCCGAAATGCTTGAATCCCTGCCTGGCCATTTCGCGCAGGCGTTCGCGCAGTTCCGCCTTGGTGGCCGTGAACGTGGTTGAACGGATCAATTCGCCGCCGCAGAACGCCTGTTCCTCGGGACGCAGGTACATGAGGTGGCCGCGATGATTGCTCAGATAGCGCGCATCCTCGGGCTGATAGGTTTGGTAGACCTCGCGATAGCGGTCCACCAGGTGCGACAGCGTTGGCGGAATCGGCCGCCCGAAGGACCCGGTCTGCTGCTCGCCCAGCTTGTGCAGCATGATCATCGACGGTGGTCCGGCGATGGATTTGGCGCGGGCGCTGCCCGCATCTTCGCCATCCTTCAATACGCAGCCGGAAACCGCCGCCGTCGCATACAGGGTTTCGGCCGGACGGCCAGCCTCGGCCCAGGCTGCCTGCACCTCGGCGAGATTGGCCCCTGCCCTGGCGACGTTGCCGGGCGCGTCGATCCAGCCCGCGCCCAGTTTGGCGATGAGCTTTCTGCCTTTGGGCCCGAAGGCTGAAATATGAACCGGTATCGGGTCCTTGATGTTGATGGCACCGATGTCCGGATCGAGAAAACGGATCTTGCGGCGTTTGCCCTCGAAATCCCATTCAAGCGTGTCGCCGGCGAGCAGCGCCTGCACCACGCGGATGTATTCTTCCATGTCCGCCTGCTTGACGCGCGTCAAACCCATGGTGCTGCGCGCGGTGGAACCGGTGGAGATGCCCCAATCGATGCGCCCCGGCGCCAAGGCGTTCAGCGTGGCAAGGCCGCTTGCCGCCACCGGCGCGATGCGATTGGAGGGAATCATCACCCCGCTGGCGAGCCGGATCTTCGAGGTTTTCATGGCAGCCGCGGTCATCGAAACGAACAGTTCCGAAGTCAGCATCTGCGTGTCGTAGAACCAGGCGCGCGAGTAGCCCAGTTCCTCGGCGCGTTTCACCAGCTTCCAGGTGTCCGCCTGGGCAGGAATGAATAGGCCGAAATCCATGCGGTGTCGCCTTCCTATTGAGGTGGGCGATTAGACAGCCCGCCGTGTATGGAGATGATCGTGCCGCTGGTGTAGGAGCTGTGGTCGGAAGCCAGCAGCACCACCATCGGAGACACTTCATCCACCGTGCCGGGTCGCCCGAACGGGTAGGTCTTGAAAAGTTCCTGGTAGCGGGTCGCATCCCCCAGTGTCTGCTGCGCTTTTTTACCGGAAAGTTTGACAACGCGGTCGGTAAGAATCGGGCCCGGATTAACGCCGACCACGCGTACCCCGTAGCTCGGACTTTCCGCACCCAGTGCAATGGTGAACCCCATGAGACTCAGGTTGCCCATGGCGCCGGCGATATACCCGGCCGAGGGCCGTTCGCCGGCCGAGCCGATGATGTTGATGATCACGCCTTTTTTGTTCGCCTTCATCCGGTTGATGTAATAGCGCGTCAGCGCGATGTAACCAAACACCTTGAGGTCCCAGCCGGCGCGCCAGGCGGCATCGTCGACGTCATTGATTGACCCGGCCGGAATGTCGCCGGCGTTGTTGACCAGCACGTCCACGTCCGGCCAGGTTGCCATGATTTTCTTACGCGAGGCATCCAGCGACAGGTCGAGCGCCAGGGTCTGTACTTCAACATTATTCGCCTTACGGATCGCCTCGGCTTCCTTTTCCAGCATGTCCTTGGAACGCGCGGCCAGGCGCAGATTGCAGCCTTCACGCCCGAACCATTGCGCCAACGACAATCCTATCCCCTTCGATGCGCCGGTGATCAGCACCGTGCGTCCCCCAAGATTCATATCCAAGGTTTTCCCCTTTTTGGAATTTCATCCGCTCACACAAGCATGCAGATTTACCACAGAAACGGGAACTGCACAGCAATCTCCTGTGTCACGGCAATGCCGCGAAGGGTCTGGGCCCGGGCAGGCCATTTATGGCAAGATGCCACGGACTCGCCGCGGGCCGCAAACCCGAAAACCAATGCAACACGGAAGATCAATGCGCAAGGCCGTTGGCGTTTCATCGTTTCTGATAGCGGAGCCCTCCATGAAAGCACTTGCAAAATTACTGGCGCTTTGCATTTTCTGCGCCTGGTGCGGCGCAGCCGCCGCGCAAACCTATCCGGTCAAGTCGGTACGGTTCATCGTGCCCAATGGCGCCGGTTCCTCTCCCGATGTGGTGGCGCGTCTGGTCGCCGAGCGCCTTTCCCGCCGCCTTGGCCAACAGTTCCTCGTGGAGAACAATATCGCCGGCGCTGGCCTGGTCGGTGCGCAGCTGGCCGCGAAGGCGCCGCCTGACGGATACACGCTGTTCATGGGCAGCGCCTCGGCGATGGCATCGAATCTGGTGATGTTCAAATCCCTGCCTTATGATCCGAGGAAGGATTTCGTTCCGGTCGCCGGGCTGGTGGATAACGGACCGTATGTGCTTGCCGTGCACCCGGATGTGCCGGTGAAGAGTTTCGGTGAATGGGTCGCGCTGGCCAAGTCGCGGCCCGGCAAATTATCCTTTGCCGCCGATGCGGGCCTGGCCGGCATCATCGGCAGGTGGCTCAACAAGACTGCGGGCATAGACGTGGTGCACGTTCCCTACAAGGCGATTCCGCCTTCGGTACAGGATACGGCGGGCGGGCGCGTCGAGATGATTCTGATTTCCCCCATCGCCATAGCGCCGTTTACCTCATCAGGCAAACTTCGAATCATTGCCATCACTTCGGGCAAGCGCTTTCCCGGCATGGAGAGCATCCCCACCATCGCCGAGACGCTGCCCGGCTTTCAAATCGGCGGCTGGTTCCTGCTGGCCGCGCCGACCGGCACGCCGGGGGAGATCACGCAGCGCCTGAATCGCGAGGTGGATACCTATCTCAAGGAACCTGAAATCATCGAGCGGCTGCGCAACTTCGGCTTCTCCACCAGCGGCGCCGGAACGCTTCAGTCGCTGCAGGAATTCATTCGCAGCGAACGGGCACGCTGGGTGCGGATCGCAAAGGAAGTAGGCGTCGAACCGCAATAGGCGTGCGTTCGCCTTAATCGCCCGCCGATTCCAGCTTCAAGCCAAGATAGCGATCGAGCGTCGCGGCATCGGCGCTCAACTCCTCCGAGGCGGCGCTATGAACGATCGCGCCTCGTTCCAGCACCAGCGCGCGGCGGGTAAGCGACAACGCGACATCGGCATGCTGCTCGATCAGGACGATGGTTGTGCCCTGCTCGACAGCCATGCGACCGATGGCTGCCGCGAGTTCCTCGACAAGGATGGGCGCGAGGCCCTCCAGCGGTTCGTCAAGCAGAAGCAGGGTCGGGTTGGTCATGAGCGAACGCGCAATGGCAAGCATCTGCTGTTCGCCGCCCGACAGTTGATTTCCCATGGCGCGGCTCCGTTCAGCGAGCCGCGGAAACAGATCGAACACCTTCTTGAGGTTCCATGGGCCTGGCCGCTGCATGACGGTGAGATTTTCTTCCACTGTCAGCGATGGAAAAATCTCGCGTTCCTGCGCCACCCAACCCAGGCCGAGGCGCGCGCGCCGATGCGAGGCAAGCCGTGTGATATCCCGCGACTGCCACTCGATGCTGCCGCGCGTCAGGCGCGTGAATCCCATGATGGTGAGAAACAGCGTGCTCTTGCCCATGCCATTGCGCCCCAGTACCGCAAGGTTTTCCCCTTGCGTCACCTGCAGCGATATGTCGTCAAGCACTACCGCATCACCGTAGCCGGCACGCACGCTTTTCAGTTCGAGCAGCGTCTCAGCCATGCTTGCCATGACCCAGGTAGACCTCGCGCACACGCTGGTCGGCGGCAATCTCGCTGGGCGCGCCTTCCACCAGCACGCGCCCGCCCACCAGCACGATGATGCGGCTGGCAAACTTGAAAACAATGTCCATGTCGTGCTCGATGAAAAACACGGTGATATCCGCCGGCAAGCCCGCAATGGCCTGGAACAACGCCGAACTCTCGCTGCGTGGCACTCCCGCCGCGGGCTCATCGAGCAACAAAACCCTCGGCTTGGCGGCAAGCGCCAGCGAAATCTCCAGCAATCGCTGCTGGCCATAAGCGAGTTCACGCGTCACGCGCGTGCAGTCCGCGCCCAGTTGCAGCGAAGCAAGAATGGCGTACGCTTCGTCGACCGCATCCCGGTAGACCGGCAAGCGGCGCCACCAATTGCGGGCATGGCCTTCGCGCTCACAAATCGCCAGAGTTACCGCCTCGATCGCGCACAAACGGGGAAAAAGGGTGTTGATCTGAAAGGTGCGTACCAGCCCGCGATGCACGCGTGCCGCGGGCTTGAGACCCGTCACATCGGCGCCCTCCAGCATTATCTGACCGGCATCCGGCTGCAGCATGCCGGTGAGCATGTTGATCAAGGTGGTCTTGCCCGCGCCGTTCGGACCGATCAAGGCATGTCGCGCGCCCCTGGGCAGTTCGATATTGATGTCGCCGGCGACCACCAGAGAGCCGAAATTCTTGCGCAGCCCGCGCGTGGCCAGCACCGTCTCGCTCATGTCGGGCTCCTGCGCCAGCGGGCGGTGAGTTTCTCAAGGCCACCGAGCAGGCCATTGGGCAGGTACATCACCACCAGCACCATCATGAGGCCGATCCAGAAATACCAGTATTGCGGATTGATGCCGGAGAACTGGTCGCGCGCGACCATGTAGACAATGGAGCCGAGAATGCCGCCATAGAGCTTGCCGGCCCCGCCCATTATCAGCATCACCAGCACGTCGGCCGAACGCTGGAAACCGAGCACTTCCAGAGACACCGTGGAGGTGGTTTGGGCGAGCACCGCGCCGGCAATGCCGGCGATCGCCGCGGCAATGGTGTAGACCTTGCGAATGTGCGCATCGCTCGGCGCACCGATGGCGGGCATGCGCACCGCGTTCTCGCGGATACCGCGCAGCGACAGGCCGAAAGGCGAATGGGTCAAGCGCCGCGCCAGCAGGAAACAAAGAAACAGCACGATCAGGGAGTAGCTGTACGCGGTTTTTCCATAGAGATCGAACTTGAAGGTTCCGGCGAGCGGCCCGATTTTGATGCCCTGCAAGCCGTCCGCGCCGCCGGTCAGCCATCCGGCGAGATTTGCAGCCTCATAAAACATCAGGCAAATGCCCAGCGTGATCATGATCAGCGCCAGATGCCGGAAGCGCGCGATGATGAAACTGCTGGCATAGCCGACCACCCCGGCGACGATGGCGCCGAGCACCAGCAGCACCACCGGCTCGCCGATGCCGTGCTTGGACAGTATTCCGGCGGTGTAAGCGCCCAGTCCGAAATACGCCGCGTGCCCGATCGACACAATGCCGGCGTAACCGAGAATCAGATCAAGTGAAATGGCGAACAGCGCGGCGATGGCGATCTGGCTGGCAAGCTGCAGATATTCCGGGACCACCACGAATGGCAGCAGCGTCGACAGCCAGAACACGATCTCCAGCGGATGCCAGCGCGTGCGCGCCCGCAGGAATTCGTGCGGCGCGGCTTGCGGCGGCAGCACGGCGGCCATTTCAGCGCTTGCCAAACAGTCCCGTGGGCCGCCACATCAGAATGCCGACCATCACCAGATAAATCAGGAAGGAGCCCAATTGCGGCACGTAGTACTTGCCCGCCATGTCGCTGATGCCAAGCAGCGACGCGGCGACAAACGAACCGCCGATGGACGCGAGTCCGCCCACCGACACCACGATGAGCACATAGATGAGATAGGCGAACGCAAAGCCGGGGTCCAGGCCCACCATGGCGATGGCAAGCGCCCCGCCCAGCCCCGCCAGGCCGCTGCCCAGCGCGAAGGTCAGGGAAAACGCGCGATCGACGTCGAGCCCCAGCCCACGCGCCATGCGCTGGTTATCCACCGCGGCCCGCACCTGCGCGCCGAATCGCGTCCACTCCAGCCCGGCAATCAGCACGGCCACGATGACCAGCGCGACCACTATCAGGAACAGCCGGTAGCGGGCGATATTGACCCCGGCGACCACAAACGCGCCGCTCAGATAATCCGGCACCGCCACCGGCTGCTGCACCGTGCCCCAGAAATAGGCGGCGCCGGCGATGGACATGAATACCACGCCGATGGTCAGCAGGGTCTGGTCGAGATCGGTGGCGCGGTACATTCGGCGGAACATCACGCGCTCCAGCACCATGCTGACCGCGGCGGCGATCACGAAGGCCGCCGGCAGCGTGGCGAGAAACGGCCATCCGAAATGCTGCATCAACGTGACTGCGACGTATCCGCCCAGCATGCCGAAGCTCGCGTGCGCGAGGTTGATGAAATTCATCATCCCCAGCGTTACCGACAATCCCACCGACAGCAGGAACAACAGCATGCCGTAGGCGAAACCGTCGAACAGAATTCCGGCTATGGGACCAAGCATGATTGGCTATTCATGAATTCAAAAAAGAAGGCAGAGCCTTGGTCCGCATATGGAAGGCTGAGTCCGTATCTGCCCCGCAGGAATTTGAACACGCAAAGACTGCTCGCGCCACAGCACAAGCGCTCGCGCGCGATGAGCGGCGCCCAGCCGTTCCATCGCGCGCAGCCGCAGCGGCGCGGCAAAGCCGCGTCGGCATGCGGCTTTATTTCATCCGAGCCTTGACCGGATCCTTGACGTTGCGGACTTTGTCAAAATCGACATTGACGAGTTTCCCCCCCACCCGCTCAACACGACGAATATACACATCCTGGACTACGTCGCGCGTTTGCGGATCGATCATCATCGGGCCGCGCGGACTTTCCCATTTCATACCTTTGGCCGCTCCTATCATCGCTTCGCCATCGGTCTTGCCGCCGGTCTTTTTCAGCACCTCATAAATCAGGTGCATGCCGTCCCAGCCGCCGATGGAAAATAAATCAGGGTTGCGTTTGTAATCGGCGTTATAGGCCTGCACGAAGGCGCGATTCAACTTGTTGCCAAGGTTGTGGTCGTAATGAAAGACGGTAATGATCCCCAAGGCATTCTCGCCCAGGCTTTGCAAGGCCTCGTCCGAGGTGAGTTCGCCCTGACCCATGACACGGAATTTCTTGGTGTCGATGCCCCGCTCGCTCAGGGCTTTTCCGATCGCGGCGGGCTGCACGCCGCCCGGTACCCAAGCGTATATGCCGTCCGGATTGGAGTCCTTGGCGCGCTGCACGAAGGCCGCGAAGTCGGGATTGGCCACCGGAAAGCGCACCGAACCGACCACTTGACCCCCGGCTTCCTTGAACGCCCGGATAAAGCCTTCTTCGGCGTCGTGGGCGGGACCAAAGTCCGAAACCATGGTGAAGACGCGCTTGACGCCGGTCTTGGCGGCCCACATTCCCAGCGACTCGTTGAGCATGGGCGTTGTGACCGAGGTACGCGCCATGTAGGGGGACTTGGTAGTGATGATCGAGGTCGCGGCGTTCATGATGACGGTGAATTTCTTGGCTTCCGCGGAAACATCGCCGACCGCCAGCGCGTTGGGCGTCAAGATCAATCCGGTCAACACGTCAACACGATCGCGCACCACCAGTTCCTGCGCCAGGCGCTTGGCAACATCGGGCGCGATGCCGCCGGAGTCCTTGCGGATGATCTCGATCTTGCGTCCGCCCGCGGAGTCGCCATGCTGCTTGACGTAGAGCTTGATGGCGTTATCCATCTGCGTGGCGGTGTCGGCAAACTGGCCCGAGTACGGCAATATCAAGCCGAGCTTTACGGCTTGCTGAGCGAGCGCACCGGAGGCGGCGAACATCGCTGCCAACAGTCCCCCAAGGCATAACGAAAATGCTTTCATTGCTCTTCCTCCTCAATTGCGGTTGATCACCGTCGGCGATTCTACTGATATTCCGATTCCGCCGCTGCGGTAAACGGTGTAATCAGCTTGCGTGGTGCCCGCGACAGACGCCACCGCTGCCCACCAAACGGTGGGCTGACGGTGGGCAATACTGCGCCGCTGGGCGTCGAATCCGGGATTGATTTTTCATTCGCTTCGGCGAGATACTCGAGCCGGGTCAGGTTGAAACGGACCCTCGGGCGCTTCCTAAAGAAAATGGACGCTAAAGGATCTCCGGGAGTACCATCATTGCCCAATCGCCAGGCGTGTATTCGCGGCGGCAACAGCAGCATCTTCCAATCGCATTCATAGGGGGGTTCGATGAAAGGCTTGCTCAATGCCGCTGTGGCGGCCATGCTGTCAATTTCGGCTGGAATGGTTTCGGCCGATACCGTCAAGGTTGGTCTGATCGCCGACTACACCGGCGCGTTCGCCACCTGGGGCAATCAGTTCCAGCAGGCGGTCGAGGCTTACCAGGCTGTCAATGGCAAGACTGTCAAGTGACCCGACGGCAGGGTGCACGATGTCCAGTTCGTCTATCGCGACTCGGCCAGCCAGGGGCCCGACAAGGCCAAGCAGCTCGCCGAAGAACTGGTGGTGCGCGAGAAGGTCAAGTTCCTGACCGGCTTTGCGCTGTCGCCGCATGCCATGGCGGTCGCCGAAATTGCCAACCAGGCCAAGATCCCGGTGGTGATCATGAATGCCGCGACCGCGTCGATCACCCGCGGCT
>MEQV01000308.1:285-1551 GCA_001770355.1 Betaproteobacteria bacterium RIFCSPLOWO2_02_FULL_62_17 | reverse complement strand
AACGGCGTCAGAAAGGTCTACTCCATCGTCAGCGACTACGCGCCCGGTCACGACGCCGAAACCTACTTCAACAAGACCTTCAAGGCCCTGGGCGGCGAGGTCATCGGTACTGCGCGCTCGCCGATCACCGAGACCAACTATGGCGTCTACATGGAAAAGGTGCTGCAGGCAAAACCCGATGCCCTTTACATGTTCCAGCCGGCGGGTTCGCCGTCGGTCGCTTTCGTCAAGGCATTCGCGGAGCGCGGTCTCAAGAAAGCCGGCATCAAGCTGTTCGGCACCGGCGAGACCCAGGAGTTGTTCCTGCCCAACTTCAGCGACGACGTGATCGGCACCGTGACCGGATTCCATTACACCGAGACCAACGAGCGGCCGCAGAACAAGCAGCTCAGGGCCCAGTTGCAGAAGATGTTCGGCGCCAAGGCCACGCCTGACATCGCCTCGGTCGCGGCCTGGGACGGCACCGGCCTGATCCACCAGGCCGTTGCCAGGCTCGGCCCTAACGCCGAGGGCATGAAATACGTCGATTTCATGAAGGACGCGAAGTTCGACAGCCCGCGCGGGCCGATGATGATCGATCCGGTCGAGCGCGATGTGGTTCAGAACATTTACATCCGCCGCGTTGAAAAACGCGGTGGCAAACTGATCAACGTCGACATCGCCACGATCCCGATGGTCAAGGATCAGTGGAAGATCGACAACCCGCCGAAAAAATAAGTCAGAACAGCCGCACCGGCCCTGCGCGCGGGACTCATCCGGGTCCCGTGTGCCGGACGGGTGCAATTTCTGCGTGCGGGACTGCTGCATATTCCCCGCGCTTTCGCTGCCCTAACAACCTCTCGGGCCTTTGACCCATGCTTGCGTTTGCCCTGACCATTCTGCTGGACGGAATTTCCTACGGGATGATCCTGTTCCTCATCTCGGTCGGCCTCACCATCACCATGGGGCTGATGCGTGTGGTCAATCTCGCCCACGGTTCGTTCGCGATGCTCGGCGGTTACATCGCCGGCTATCTGACCCAGAATGGCTACGATTTCTATTTTTCCCTGGCAGTCGCCGCCGCCGTGCCCGGCGTCCTGGGCTGCCTTTGCGAGGTCACCATTTATCGTCCGATCTATCGCAAGGGCGAGCTCGCCCAGGTCCTGCTTACCATTGGTCTGGTGTTCGTTGTCACTGCGGCGGTGACGGAGATTTTCGGCGCCTTTCCCTATCCGGTGAAGTTTCCCGAGTACCTCTCCACGCCCGTGGATATCGGCTTTCGAACCT
>MEQV01000308.1:0-277 GCA_001770355.1 Betaproteobacteria bacterium RIFCSPLOWO2_02_FULL_62_17 | reverse complement strand
TACCGGCTGTTTCTGATCGTCGTCGGCGCGGCGATCGCGGCGGTATTGTGGGTCGTGATCGAGGGCTCGGTCTATGGCGCGAGGCTCAGGGCCGCGGTGGATAATGCGAACATGGCGCGGGCCGTCGGCATGAACGTGAACGTTCTGTTTACCTTCACCTTTGTCGTCGGCTGCGCGCTGGCGGGCCTGGGCGGCGCGATCGGCGCCGGAATCCTGTCGCCCGAGCCTACCTACGCGCTCAAATACGTGGTCCTGTTCCTGGTGGTGGTGATCGTCG
>MEQV01000307.1 GCA_001770355.1 Betaproteobacteria bacterium RIFCSPLOWO2_02_FULL_62_17 | reverse complement strand
GCCGCCGATGATGAGCAGGCGCTTGGGCAGCGTGCGCAGCTCCAGCGCGCCGGTGGAATCGACGATGCGCGGGTCCTGCGGAACAAACGGCAATTTCGCCGCCTGCGAACCCGCGGCAATGATGGCGTTCCTGAATGCCACCACCTTGCGGCCTTGCGCGGTCTCAACAATCAAGTGATTGGGGCCGCCAAACTGGCCGCTTCCCTGAAGTACATTCACTTTGCGCGATTTGGCCATTCCCGCCACGCCGCCAACCAGTTTGCCCACCACCTTGTCCTTCGATTCGCGCAGTAGCGCGAGGTCGATCTGCGGTGGCGCGAACACGATTCCGTGCGCGGCAAAGCCCATCGCGTCGTCGACCACGCGCGCAGCGTGCAGCAGCGCCTTGGACGGAATGCAGCCGACATTGAGACACACGCCTCCAAGCTTGGGGTAGCGTTCCACCAACACTGTGTTCATGCCGAGGTCCGCGGCGCGAAACGCGGCCGAGTAGCCGCCGGGACCGGAACCGAGAACCAGCATGTCGCAGCTGATATCGGCACTTCCGGCATAGGCTGGCGCCACGGAAGCAGCAGGCGTTTGCGGCGCGGCGGCCGCTGCCGACGCAGGGGCAGGCTTGGCCGGTGCCGGAGCAGGAACGCTTGCCGGGGAGGCGGCCTTGGGCGCATCCTCGGCGACCTCGGCCAGAGCGATGACAGAACCCTTGGACACCTTGTCTCCCACCTTGAGCCGCAATTCCTTGACCACGCCCGCATGGCTTGAAGGAATCTCCATGCTCGCCTTGTCGGTCTCGATCGTGATCAAAGACTGTTCCGTCGCGATGCTGTCGCCGGGTTTGATCAATATTTCGGCAACGTCGACGTCCTTGAAGTCGCCGATATCGGGCACCTTGAGTTCTATGCTGGCCATGATTTTCTACAGGAGTGTGCGGCGGATATCGGACAGCACCGACGCCAGATAAGAAGTGAAACGCGCCGCCGCCGCGCCGTCAATGACGCGATGGTCATAGGACAGCGAAAGGGGCAGCATCAGTCGCGCCGAAAATTCCTTGCCGTTCCACACCGGCTTCATGACCGAGCGCGACACGCCGAGAATCGCGACTTCGGGCGCGTTGATGATGGGTGTAAACGCCGTGCCACCAATGCCGCCCAGGCTCGATATCGAGAAGGTGCCGCCCTGCATGTCGCCGGGCTTCAACTTCTTGTCACGCGCGAGTTTCGAGACCTCGCCAAGTTCGCGCGCCAGTTCGAACACGCCCTTGCGATCGGCATCGCGGATCACCGGCACCACCAATCCGTCTGGCGTATCCACCGCGACCCCGATATGGTAATAGCGCTTGTAGACAAGGTTCTCGCCGTTCCTGTCGAGCGAAGCGTTGACCTCGGGCTGCTGGCGCAGCGCTGTGACGCTCGCCTTGATGAGAAAGGCCAACATGGTGAGCTTGAAGCCCTGCTTCTCGGTTTCGGCGGCATTGGCTTTGCGAAAATCCTCAAGCTCGGTGATATCGGCTTCGTCGAACTGCGTGACATGCGGAATCGACACCCAGTTGCGGTGCAGGTTGGCGCCCGAGAGCTTCTTGATGCGCGACAGGGGCTTGGGCTCGATCGGGCCGAATTTGGCGAAATCGACTTCCGGCCAGGGCAAAAGCTGCAATCCGCCACCCGCGGCAGCCGCGGGCACCACCGCGGGGGCGCCGGTCATCACGCCTTTGACAAAAGCCTGGACATCACCCTGTTGGATACGACCCTTGGGTCCGCTGCCCTTCACTTTGGCAAGGTCCACGCCCAACTCGCGCGCGAATTTGCGCACTGACGGGCTGGCGTGGGCCTTGAATGCCGCAGGGCGTGTGTCCGGCACAAAGGGAACCGGATCGGGAGGCGTGATCATAGTCGCGGCGCTGGTGATTGCGCGGCTCGCAACGGGCACCGCCTCGGGTCGCGCCGCCGGGCCGGCGGTCACCGCAGGCACCGCGGTCATTGGCGCGCCGGCCGCGGACTCCTCCAGCATCAGGATAAGGCTGCCTTTGGCGACCTTGTCCCCGAGTTTGACGCGCAATTCCTTGACCACGCCCGCGGCAGGCGAGGGGATTTCCATGCTCGCCTTGTCGGATTCCACGGTGATCAACGACTGCTCAGGCTTGATCGCATCGCCCGGCGCGACCAGCACCTCGCTTACCTCGACTTCCTTGAAATCGCCAATATCGGGAATGTGGATTTCTCTCATAGCGCCCATTTCATTTATTCGCCGGACGCCGATCGAGCCAGCGGTCCCGGGGTTTGATTCAGACCCTGCGTTTCATACTCCGCGTTTCATACCACCAGCGGATTGGGCTTATCGATATCGATCCCATACTTCTTGATAGCGTCGGCCACCAGCTGGGGTTTGACGGCGCCCTCCTCGGCAAGGGATTTCAGCGCCGCAACGGTAACCCAGTGCCGGTCAACCTCGAAGTGATAGCGCAAGCGCTGGCGCGTATCGGAACGGCCGAAGCCGTCGGTGCCGAGCACGCGATAGGTCCGCCCCTTGGGCAAGAAATCCCGAATTTGACCGGCAAAACTCTTGACGTAATCGGTCGACGCGATGACCGGGCCAGGACGTTCCTTCAGACATTGCTCGACATAGGATGCCCGTGGTTTCTGCGTCGGATGCAAGAGATTCCAGCGATCGCAATCCAGGCCATCGCGCCGCAATTCATTGAAGCTGGTCGCACTCCAGATATCCGCACCGACATCCCAGTCGTTGGCAAGCAGGTCGGCGGCGGCGATCACTTCGCGAAGAATCGTGCCCGATCCGAGCAGCTGCACGCGATGTTTTTTCTTCGGCCCTTCGCGAAGCAGATACATACCCTTGATTATTCCCGCAGCGGCATTCTTGTCCGCGGCCTCGACAAGCCCCGGATGCGGGTAGTTCTCGTTCATCACGGTGATGTAGTAAAATACGTCCTCCTGATTGCCGAACATGCGCCGCAGACCGTCATGAATTATGACGGCGAGTTCATAGGCGAAACTCGGGTCGTAGGACACGCAATTCGGAATCAGCGCGACCATCACCTGCGAGTGGCCGTCTTGGTGCTGCAGGCCCTCGCCGTTCAGCGTGGTACGCCCCGCGGTCGCGCCCAGCAAAAACCCGCGCGCGCGCAGGTCGCCCGCGGCCCAGAACAGGTCGCCGACGCGCTGCATGCCGAACATCGAGTAGAAAATGTAGAACGGCACCATCGCCAGATTGTTGTTGCTGTAGGAGGTTGCCGCCGCCAGCCACGAGGAAAAAGCGCCGGCTTCGTTGATGCCTTCCTCCAGGATCTGTCCGGCCGCGTCTTCGCGGTAGTACATCACCTGTTCCTTGTCGACCGGTGTGTATTTCTGGCCTTCCGAGGAATAGATGCCGAGCTGCCGGAACATGCCTTCCATGCCGAAGGTGCGGGCCTCGTCGGCCACGATCGGCACCACGTGCTTGCCGATACCCTTGTCGCGCACCAGCGCGGTGAGAATGCGCACGAACGCCATGGTGGTGGAAATTTCGCGGTCGGTCGCCTTCAACACCGCATCGAAAGCCGATAGCGCCGGAACCTCAGGCATATTGTCGGCCTTGCGCCGGCGCTGGGGAAGGTAGCCCCCCAGTGCGCGCCTGCGCTCATGCAGGTAGACCATCACCGGATCGTCGTCGGCCGGCTTGTAGAAGGGCAGCTTTTCCAGCTGATCATCGGGAATGGGGACGCTGAAACGGTCGCGGAATTCCCGGATCGTCGCGATATCGAGTTTCTTGAGCTGGTGGGTCGGATTCTGTGCCTGCCCCTGCTTGCCCAGCCCATAACCCTTGATGGTTTTGGCAAGAATTACCGTCGGCTGGCCCTGGTGCTTCACCGCCGCGGCATAGGCGGCATAGATCTTGTTCGGGTCATGGCCGCCGCGGTTCAGGCGCCAGATGTCCTCATCGGTCATGCTCGAAACCATTTCCAGCAGCTTGGGATGCTTGCCGAAGAAATGCTTGCGCACGAACGCGCCGTCGTTGGCCTTGAAGTTCTGGTATTCGCCATCGACGGTCTCCTGCATGATTCGAATCAGCACGCCTTGCTTGTCGTGCGCGAGCAGCGGATCCCAGTAGGAGCCCCAGATGAGTTTGATGACATTCCATCCGGCACCGCGAAACTCGCCTTCCAGCTCCTGGATAATCTTGCCGTTGCCGCGCACCGGCCCGTCCAGCCGCTGCAGATTGCAATTGATCACGAAGACCAGGTTGTCGAGCTTTTCGCGCACCGCCATGCCGATCGCCCCGCGCGATTCGGGTTCATCCATTTCGCCGTCGCCGCAAAATACCCAGACTTTGCGGTTGGCGGTATCCGCCAGACCGCGCGCATGAAGGTACTTGAGGAAGCGCGCCTGATAGATCGCCTGCAAAGGTCCCAGACCCATCGACACGGTCGGGAACTGCCAGAAATCCGGCATCAGCCAGGGATGCGGGTAGGAAGACACCCCCTTGCCGTCCACTTCACGGCGGAAATTGAGCAGTTGCTCCTCGCTCAGCCGTCCTTCCATGAAGGCGCGCGCATACACGCCGGGGGCGGAGTGGCCCTGAAAATAGATCAGGTCGCCGCCATGGCCTTCGCTGGGGGCATGCCAGAAATGATTGAAACCGATCCCGAAAAGGGTGCCGGCCGAGGCAAAACTGGCGATGTGCCCGCCGAGTTCACCGTCGCCCTTGTTTGCCTTGGCAACCATGGCAAGCGCATTCCAGCGCGTGAAAGCGCGAATACGCTCCTCGATGGCGTGATCGCCAGGCGAGCGCTCCTCCAATTGCGGCGGAATGGAATTGATATAGGCGGTGGTCGCCGAGAATGGCAGATAGGTGCCCGCCCTGCGAGCCGCATCGATCAGTGTTTCCAGCAGGAAGTGCGCGCGCTCGGGTCCTTCACGTTCCGTGACGGCTTCAAGGGCTTCCAGCCATTCCTGGGTTTCCAGCAAATCCGGGTCGTTGGCCGCCTGAATATCCGGCATTGCAGACATTTTGCCTCCTACAGCGGGTCGCGCCTTTTGGGCGTTTCCCGGGCATATTGATTGAAGGGATGATTCGTGCGCGGCGTGTCTCCGGGATCGCCGGATCAGCTTACCCCGCACCGTTACCGCTGGACCATGCTGCCACTATAAAATTCATTTCCATAACGCGCAACCGAGCGTTTGCCATTTTTCCCACTTTCCCGGATTTCCCCATGGACAACGACGATCTGAAGGCACAGCAGGCAATCCTTGATGCCCGCAAACGCGTGCAGCGGCTGGATGACAACAGCCTGGACTTGCTGTTTCGCGAAGCACGTTCGCACAATGGCTGGCAGGAACGGCGGGTGGACGATGGCTTGCTGCGGCAACTGTTCGATCTCATGAAAATGGGCCCGACCAGCGCGAACTGCTCGCCCGCGCGCATCCTGCTGCTGAAAACCGCGCAGGCCAAGGCGCGCCTCGCGCCGGCCCTGTCCAGCGACAACATGCAAAAAACCATGACGGCGCCGGTGGTGGCGATCCTCGGCTACGACACCCATTTTTATGACCACATGAAGGTTCTGTTTCCGCATGTAGATGCCAAACCCTGGTTCACCAGCAGCGAGGAGCTGGCACTGGAAACCGCGTTCCGCAACAGCACGCTGCAAGGCGCCTATCTGATGCTTGCGGCGCGCGCGCTGGGGCTGGATGCGGGACCCATGTCGGGTTTCAGCAATGCCAAGGTGGACGCGGAATTCTTCTCCGGCACCACCGTGAAATCCAATTTCATCTGCGGCCTGGGCTATGGCGATGCCGCAAAAGTCATGAAGCGCAGCCCGCGCTTTCGCTTCGAGGATGTCTGCACCCTGCTTTGATCAGCGCAAGCCCGCCTGAATAACAAGGGGCAGTGTTTGGCGGAGTAAGCCAACGGGGTGCGTGGCCTGCCACCATCGGACGCGGCAAGCCTGCGTCGATCGCGGATAATGGCAGCTTTTTCGAAGCGAGCCAGATGAAAACCCAAGTCATTGATGGTGCCGCGCTGGCACGTTCCATCCGCGCCGGTCTCGGCGCGCGCGTAACCGCCCTTGCGGGGAAAAACGCGAGGCCCGGCCTTGCGGTGATATTGGTGGGGGAGGACCCCGCCTCACAGGTTTACGTGCGTAACAAGTCCCGAGCGTGCGAGGAAGCCGGCATCGCCTCCTTCCAGCATTCCCTGCCGGCGTCGACCAGCCAGCAGCAACTGCTCACTCTGGTGGGCACGCTCAATCGTGATCCCGCTGTTCACGGCATTCTGGTGCAACTGCCGCTGCCAAAACACATTTCTGCCGACGCCATCATCAGGGCGATCGCGCCGGAAAAAGACGTCGACGGCTTTCATCCCGAAAACGTCGGCCTGCTTGCCACCGGCAATGCGCGCTTCGTGCCATGCACACCCGCGGGCGTGATGCGCCTGCTGGCGCACGCGGGGGTTGAGTTGGCTGGCAAGCATGCGGTGGTGGTCGGGCGCAGCAATATCGTTGGCAAACCCGTGGCGCTGTTGTTGCTTGAAAAGCACGCTACCGTCACCATCTGCCATTCCAGAACGCCGGACCTGGGCGCTGTCATCCGGCAGGCTGACGTGGTGGTCGCCGCGGTGGGCAAACCGCGGATGATCGGCGCCGAAATGGTGAAATCCGGCGCGGCGGTGATTGACGTCGGCATTAACCGGATCCCGGATGGTCCCAATGCCGGCAAACTGTGCGGTGATGTGGATTATGCGGGGCTGCTCGGCAAAGCAGGCTGCATTACGCCCGTACCTGGGGGCGTGGGGCCCATGACCATCGCGCTGCTGCCGGAAAACACCGTGCGCGCGGCCGAATTCGCTGCGCCCAATGGCTGAACAGGGAAACCCTGCAATGACCCTCAACCCGCCTTTGAATTCCAATCCGCTATTGGATTTCACCGGTCTGCCGCGTTACTCCTCGATCCGCACCGAACATATCGATCCTGCGGTGGACACGCTGCTCGCCGAGAATCGCGCCCTGGTGGCGACGCTATCGGACCCTGCGACACCAGTCTCCTGGTCGGCTGTTGTCAAGCCTCTGGAGGACGCCAATGAACGCCTTGGACGCGCCTGGGGCGCGGTGGGTCACCTTCACGGTGTGCTTGACTCGCCCGAGTTGCGTGCCGCCTACGAAGCCAATCAACCAAAAATAGTGCAGTACTACACCGAACTCGGGCAGAACCTCTCGCTATTCGGGAAATACAAGGCGCTCAAGGCCTCGATGGAATTTGACGCCCTGGAACCCGCGCAGAGGAAAATCATCGAGAATGAATTGCGCGATTTTCGCCTCTCCGGCGCCGAGTTGCCCGAAACAGAGAAAAAGCGCTTCGCCGACCTGCAGGAAGAACTTGCCGGCGTTTGCACCCGGTTTTCCAACAACGTCCTGGATGCAACCAACGCCTTCACCCTGCTGATTCAGGATGCCGGCGAACTGTCCGGCGTCCCCGCCGATGTCGTGGAGGCCGCCGGCGAGGCGGCGCAGAAAGATGGCGCTCAGGGCTGGAAGCTCACTCTCAAGGCGCCCTGCTATATCCCGGTCATGCAATATGCGGACAACCGGACCCTGCGCGAAAAACTCTACCGCGCCTACGTGACCCGCGCCAGCGAGTTCGACACGGCGGCGCGCGATAACGCGCCACTCATCCTGCGAATTCTGAAATTACGGCGCGAATCGGCGCGGTTGCTGGACTATGCCAATTACGCCGAAGTTTCGCTAGCCACCAAGATGGCACAAGGACCCGCGCAGGTGCTGGAGTTCCTGGGTGATCTGGCCAGGAAGGCGCTGCCCTACGCACGGCGCGATTACGCCGAACTCGAATCCTTTGCGCGCGACGAATTGCGTCTCGAAAATCTTCACTCCTGGGATCTTGCCTGGGCGTCGGAGAAACTGCGCGCCAAGCGCTATGCGTTTTCCGATCAGGAGATCAAGCAATATTTTCCCGAAGCCAAGGTCCTTGAGGGCATGTTCCGGGTCGTGGAGCGCCTCTATGGAATCAGCGTCGTGCCGGATCAAGCCGAATCCTGGGACGCCGCGGTGCGTTTTTTCCGCGTCGTCGATGCGAAGGGCGCGCTGATCGGGCAGTTTTATCTCGACACTTATGCGCGCGAGACCAAGCGCGGCGGTGCCTGGATGGATGAAGCCATCACGCGCCGCAGGACGGAGACCGGCGTGCAGGCGCCGGTGGCCTACCTCATCTGCAATTTTTCCCCGCCGGTGGGCGCCAGACCCGCGTTGCTTACGCACGATGAAGTGCTCACTTTGTTCCACGAATTCGGCCACGGATTGCATCATTTGCTGACGCGCGTCGATTATCTTGGCGTATCAGGCATACGCGGCGTGGAATGGGACGCGGTCGAGCTGCCTTCGCAATTCATGGAAAATTTTTGCTGGGAGTGGGAAGTGCTCAAGCACATGACGGCGCATGTCGACGACGGCGCCCCCCTTCCACGCGCCCTGTTCGACAAAATGCTGGCTGCGAAAAATTTCCAGGCCGGTATGCAGACGGTACGGCAGCTGGAATACGCTTTGTTCGACATGCGCCTGCACTGCGGACTCGATCCCGATGGCGCCAAGTCCGTGCAGCAGTTGATCGAGGAAGTGCGCAATGAGGTGGCAGTCGCATTTCCGCCTGATTACAACCGTTTTGCCAACAGCTTCAGCCATATCTTCGCGGGTGCCGGTTACGCCGCCGGCTATTACAGCTATAAATGGGCCGAAGTACTCTCCGCCGATGCCTACAGCATGTTCGAGGAAACGCGCGAGGATAGAAGCGATAAAGCGGACCGGAAAGCGCCCGATCAGGCAACCGTGCTTGACGCCGCTACCGGCGCGCGCTTTCTTTCGGAAATACTCGCGGTGGGCGGCAGCCGCCCGGCGATAGAATCCTTCAAGGCATTTCGCGGACGCGAGCCCAGCGTGGATGCCCTGCTGCGTCACAATGGTATGATCGCCTCATAGGGCTGGCGCTGCCGGTGCCCTCGGAACAGGCCGATGAAAAACCCTGCAAGGGCGTTTGAATTTCGGAACGTGACGATCTAGCCACCGGCATTTCGCGAGCCGCCGCAAAAGGAGATTTCAATGCGGGAGATTTCAATGCGGGACACTTCGATGCGTGCGCGTTTGGCTGTCATTGTCGCGCTGGGCGTCGCGGTGATCGCGTCGACGCAAACCGGCGCGCAGCAGATGTACCGTTGGGTCGACCAGGACGGCAAGGTCCATTACACGCAGAATCCGCCGCCGCGCGACGCGGCCAAAAGCGTCCAGCAGCGCCGCCTTAGTCAGGGCGGCCAGACAGAAGAGCAGATGCCTTTCGCCGTGCGCCAGGCGGTCACGAATTTTCCCGTGACGCTGTTTACGGCGCCCGACTGCCCGCGGGGATGCAACGAGGCACGCGCGCTCCTGGCCAAGCGCGGTGTTCCCTATCGCGAAATAAGCGTCTCTGACGAAGCCTCCAGCGAAACGCTCAAGAAAATGACCGGAGATATGCGGGTACCGGCGATTCTGGTCGGAAGAACCGTGCAAAAAGGATTCGAAGAAGGCGCATTCAATAACGCCCTGGACTCCGCCGGTTATCCCCAGACTTCGTTATTTGTCGGCAAGCCGCCGGCGCTGCCTTCGCCCACGCCGCAGCCAAAACCGGCCGCGACCACGGCAGCGGAGACAGCACCGCCAGGCGCACCGGGGGCGCCAGGCACCCCACCGGGGCCGGCTAACGCACCCCAGCAGGCACCGCCCGCAAAATAGGGGTAACGACGGGGCGCCGGCAAGGCCGGGTAGCGGGCGCGATCAGGACTGAGAAAAGCCCATGCGGCTCGCCACTTGGAACGTCAACTCACTAAAAGTCCGCCTGCCGCACCTTCTGGATTGGCTGGCGAGCCAGCAACCCGACGCGGTTTGCATTCAGGAAACCAAAGTGGAGGACACGAAATTTCCGCGCGAGGAGATTGAAGCAGCCGGCTACCAGGTTGCCTTCTCGGGTCAGAAGACCTACAACGGCGTGGCGATTATTTCAAGAAGCGCGCCGGAGCACGTCCACGCTGGCATCCCGGGCTTTGACGACGAGCAAAAGCGCGTCATTACCGCGACCATTCAGGGCGTCCGCGTGGTCTGCGCCTATGTCCCCAATGGCCAAGCGGTGGATTCGGACAAGTACCAGTACAAACTGCGCTGGCTCGCAGCATTTGAAGCGTGGCTTGCGACGGAGCGGCGCTCGCAGCCGCGACTGGCGGTGCTGGGCGATTACAACATCGCACCGGCAGATGAGGACGTTCACGATCCCGCCGCATGGAAGGATCAGGTGCTTTGCAGCGCTCCCGAGCGCGCTGCATTCCAACGGCTGTTGGGGCTGGGATTCAAGGACAGCTTTCGCCTGTTCCCGCAGGCGGAAAAATCCTTTTCCTGGTGGGATTACCGCATGATGGCATTCCGCCGCAAGATGGGATTGCGCATCGACCACATCCTGCTGTCGCCGCAACTGGCCGCACGCTGCGGCGCATGCCAGATCGATATAGAACCGCGCCGGCTTGAGCGCCCCTCGGATCACGCGCCGGTCATCGCGGACCTGGCGGACTGAACCTCTACATGCGCCGCAATTCCTGACTTTGGGTAATTCTTCGGCCAGCAGTTTGCGGAACAGTTCGGCCGTTATTTTTCGTGGGATGGTGATACGTCGTTCTCGGATTCGCCCTTGTCGTCAATACGCAGCTCGGCGATCTTTCGGGTGATGGTGTTGCGACCCATGCCAAGCATGTTTGCGGCCTCTATTCGCCTGCCACCGGTGCGTGTCAGGGCTTTTGATATCAGTGTTTTTTCAAAATCCCGTACCAGCTGGGTCATGATGCCGGAGCCGCCACTTCCCAGAAGTCGTTCTACCTCGCGCCCCAGCGCGTCCACCCAATCGACGCCTGCCTGGCCGGCGACCTTCCCCCGCAGGTCCGCTGGAAGATCCGCGATTTCTATAACCTGGGTTGGCGCCATGACGGTCAGCCAATGGCACAAATTCTCCAGCTGCCGCACATTGCCCGGAAAGTCCTGCGCGGCGAGTTCGTTCATCGCGGACTCGGATAGCCGCTTGGGCTCCATGCCGGTTTCCAGGGCGCTCTTGATCAGAAAATGCCGCGCCAGCAACGGAATGTCGCCGCGGCGCTCACGCAAACTGGGCAAACGCAGGCGAATGACATTGAGCCGGTGAAACAGATCTTCGCGGAAAAGCCCCT
>MEQV01000306.1:11179-11656 GCA_001770355.1 Betaproteobacteria bacterium RIFCSPLOWO2_02_FULL_62_17 | reverse complement strand
TGGGGGCAAAGACCGTAAAGGAACTGGTGGCCATGGCCAAGGCGAAACCCGGCGTTCTAAACTTCGGCACTGCGGGCGTAGGCAGCGCGGCGCACGTCAATTCCGCGAAATTTAATTTCGCCGCCGACATCAAGGCGGTGCATATACCGTTCAAGGGCACGCCGGAAATTCTCTCCAACACCATGGGTGGACAGGTGCAAATGGCCTGGGTGCCGCTGGTGTCGAGCGTCGGCGCCCTCAAAGACAGCCGCCTTTCCGCGCTGGCCGTGAGCACCAAAGCGCGTTCGGCGGTTCTTCCCGATGTGCCGACC
Organism: Betaproteobacteria bacterium RIFCSPLOWO2_02_FULL_62_17; assembly: GCA_001770355.1. Classification (GTDB taxonomy): domain Bacteria; phylum Pseudomonadota; class Gammaproteobacteria; order Burkholderiales; family SG8-39; genus 2-02-FULL-62-17. The sequence continues at coordinate 11,345 of MEQV01000306.1, read as the reverse complement.
ATCGCCGAAGCCGGTTTTCCCGGCGGACAGTTCGACTTCTGGGTGGGCATGCTGGCGCCGGCCAAGACGCCGCGCGAGGTGGTGGCGCGCATCAACGCCGAAGTCAACCGTTCTCAGCAGACGCCCGATATCAAGGCGCGGTTCGCCAAGCTCGGCGCGGACGCAA
>MEQV01000306.1:1322-11004 GCA_001770355.1 Betaproteobacteria bacterium RIFCSPLOWO2_02_FULL_62_17 | reverse complement strand
AGCAGCCCATTGTGCTGAAGTTCTCCTCGCCCGCGCCGCCCCAGTCGTATCTGCATCCCGAGGCGTTCACGCCGTTTGCCGCGGCCGTCACCCAGGCCTCGGGCGGGGCGCTCAAGATCGATACCTTCTACGGCGGCACGCTGGGCAACTTCGGCGTGACTTATGATCGCGTCCTGGACGGCGTGGCCGATATCGGCTTCATTCTCGCTGCCAACGCCGCCGGCAAAATGAAGAAGCTGGATGTGGTCGGCCTGCCTTTCGAGGCGAAGACCGGCGTGGCGGCCTCGATGGCGCTGTGGCGCATGTACGAAAAAGGCCTGTTCGCCGACGCCTTCGACGCGGTGCGGCCGCTGGGCCTGTTTACCTTTCCGAATGCCGCGCTGCATATGAAAACGGCGGTGAAGACCCTTGAAGACGTGAAAGGCAAGAAGATCGCCGCCTCGAGCAGCGTATCGGGCAAGGTGATCGTGGCGCTGGGCGGGGCGCAGGTGACCTTCCGTCCCGACGAAACCTACCAGGCAATCAGCCGCGGCATCGCCGACGGCTCGCTGATGCCCTTCACCGGCATGGCGACCTTCAAGATTCTGGAGGTGGCCAAGAACCACCTCGATGCGGCGCTGGGCTCGGATGCCGCCGTGGTATTCATGAGCAAGAAGAAATACGATTCCCTGCCGCAGAAAGCCAAGGATGCGATCGACCGCTATTCCTACGCTTCCTTCTCAGAAAAGCTCGGCCGCATCACCGATGAGCAATGGGCGGAGAAGCGCGCGCTGGTCAAGGACAGCACCGTAACGCTGCCGCGGCAGGAGGAAGCGCGCTGGCGCAAGGCCGTGGCGCCTGTCACCACCGCGTGGGCCAAGGAAACTCCCGACGGCCAGAAGGTATTGCAGGCGTTCCGCGCGGAAGTGGCGGCATGGGATAAAAGCCAGGCTGCGAACAAGTAATCTGCCGGATTTTTGGGACTTCCGAAGGCGGAAGTCCTTTCCTGGCATGCCTTCGCAGCGCGTTTCCATACCAATATTAATATCAGGCGGAGCGCCGCGATGAGCAAGGCCGGGGCAGGGTTCCTCGAATCGCTCGACCGGCGCTGCGTGATCGTGACGCAGCGCGTTGCTTTCATCGGCGTGCTGGCGATGCTGTTCGTCGCCTTCACCACCATCGCCGACGTGCTGATGCGCTGGCTGCTGAATTCGCCTATCGATGGTTTGAGCGAGATAGAAGGCATGGCGCTGGCGGTCGCGGTTGCCGGGTGTTTCCCGGCGGGCGCCGCGCTGCGCGTCAACCTGAGCATCGACCTGATCGGCAACCGCGTGAGCCCGCGCGTGCTCGCCTGGCTCAAGGCCCTGGGCGGGCTCGCGCTCCTCGCGTTCTATGTGTTGGTTGCCTGGCGCTTCGGCGAGTATGCGCTGAAGCTCGGCGCCCGCGCTGCCGAGACGGTGTACGTGCGCCTGCCGATAGCGCCTTTCATGTGGGCGGTAGCGACCTTTCTCGCCATCAGCGCACTGGTGCAACTGATCAATTTCGCCATCAGCGTGAAGTACGCGCTCGCTGGAATCCCCGATCCGAGCGGGTGGAGCATCGAAAGCGGCGAAAAACCGGTGGAGTCCAAGCCGGTCGTTCAAGTGAATGCCGCCGCCCTGAGTGCGGTCGTCGTCATGGCGCTCGCCGGCGCGGGCCTTGCGCTGTGGGGTCTGTATGCCAACATGGACACGCTCTCGCAACTGGCGCGCGACTATCCGGGCACGCTGGCCCTGGGCGTGGTGTTCATGGTATGGGTGCTGCTGGTGCTTTATGTTCCCCTGGCGGTTGCGTTGGGGCTGCTCGGCATCCTGTGCACCTCGCTCATGATCGGCCTCGATCCGGCATTGAACGTGCTGGGCAACGAATCGGCGCAGTTCCTTACCAATTCGCAGGTCGCGGTGGTGCCGATGTTCCTGATGATGGGCAGCTTCGCGGTAGTCGCGGGCATGTCCGAGGATATTTACGATCTCGCGCATTCGCTGTTTTCGCACCTGCGCGGCGGGCTGGCGCTGGCGACCATCGGCGGCTGCAGCGGCTTCGGCGCCTTGACCGGATCTTCGCTTGCCACGGTGGCCACTATCGGGCGCGTCGCTTTGCCCGAGATGCGCGCGCGTGGCTACTCGCCCGGACTCGCCTCGGGCTGCGTCGCGGCGGGCGGAACGCTGGGGGCGCTGGTGCCGCCGTCGATCCCGCTGATCTTCTATGCGTTTCTGACCGAATCCTCGATCGGACAACTGTTCGTCGCGGCAATGATCCCGGCGGCGCTCGCCATCGGGCTATACATGCTCGCCATCGCCGCACAAGTCCGGCTTGTGCCCTCGTCTGCGCCTGCGACCAGCGAGCGGCCGAGCTGGGCCGACATCGGCCGTGCGATGAAAAAGGCCTGGGCGGCGCTGCTGCTTTTCGGCATTGTGCTGGGCGGTATCTACGGCGGCATCTTCACCGAGACCGAGGCCGCGGCGGTTGGCGCGGTCGGCGCGTTCATCGCCGCGGTGCTGCGCGGCCGCATGAGCCGGGAAAGCGTGCAGCGCGTGATGGGCGAGACCACCGCGACCACGGCGCTCCTGTATCTCATCATTTTCGGCGTGCTGACCTTCTCGTTCTCCATGGGCGTCACCGGCCTGCCGCTGCGCATGACCGCATTCTTCCAGGACCTCAACTGGGCGCCGATTGCGGTGATTGCGATGCTGCTGGTCATGTACCTGATGCTGGGCTGCATCATGGACTCGAACACCATCATGTTCGTCACCGTGCCGATCGTCGCGCCGCTGGTGGCCGGGATGCACTACGACCTCATCTGGTGGGGGATCGTCAACCTGGTGGTGCTGGAGACCGGGCTGATCACGCCGCCTTTCGGCATACATCTTTTCGTGCTGAAGAGCATTGTCGGTTCGGATGCGCCGCTCTCCGCGGTTTATCGGGGCGTGGTCCCCTTCGTGATCGCCGACATGGTCAAGCTCGCGCTGCTGGTGATCTTCCCGGCGTTGGCGCTTTGGTTGCCTTCCACCATGGTTGGCAAATAGGATATTCGATCTGATTACGGTTCTGAAACAGGAGAGGGAAATGCTGAAAGTCGTCATCATTGGTACCGGCTGGTGGGGCATGGAACTGGGCAAGGCCGCCAAGGCCCGTCCCGACAAAGTGGAACTGGGCGGGTGTTGTTCCTTGTCGGAGGCTGAGTGCGCCAGGTTCGTCGCGGCCTACGGCGGCAGGACCTGGAAAACCTATGAGGATGTGCTCGCCGACAAGAGCGTAGGCGCGGTGATGCTGGCCACGCCGCATTCGCTGCACTGGAAGCAGATCATCCAGGCGGCCGAGGCAGGCAAACACGTGTTCTGCGAGAAACCCTTCACCCTTTCGGTTGAAACAGCCTCGAAAGCAATGCGCGCCTGCGAAAAAGCGAAAGTCGTGCTCGCGATTGGACACAACCGGCGCTTCCTGCCGGGCCCGCGCAGGATGAAGGCGATGATCGATGCGGGAGAACTCGGCACCATCATCCATGTCGATGCCCACTACTCGGGCAACATCGAAGGCCGCTATCCGAAGGAACACTGGCGCGTGCAGCAGAGCGAAATTCCGGCGGGCTCCACCACGCCCATGGGCCTGCACGTGGTGGACACGCTCACCTGGCTGCTCGGGCCGGTGGCGCGCCTTGCCGCCATCACCAAGCACCAGGCGCTCTCCTACCCGCTGGATGACACCTGCGCGGCCCTGTTCGAATTGAACAGCGGCGTCACCGGGCAATACGGCGCCCACCTTGCCGTCTCGATGAGTTCGATGCTGAAGATATATGGCACCAGGGCCAATATCGAGTCGAGGAATGCCTTCTCGGAACTGACCATAGAGCCTGCCGACGCCACCAAGCCGCGTGAATTTCTGCGCTACACGCATGATGACAGCCTGCAGCAGGAAGTGGCGGCGCTCGCCGACGCGGCGGCAGGCGGCACGCCTTATCCGGTGAAGCCGGTCGAGGCATTGCGCAACATCGCGGTGCTGGAGGCGATCATGAAATCGGCGGCCTCAGGCAACGCCTGGGTGCAGGTGGCGCAGGGCCCGACGCAGTAGCGACGGGCACCCAGAGGCCGTCGATGCCGTTGCGCCTATTTCGCTTGTGGATATGTACTTTTTATAGTACGGTTCACAAACGGGTGAGGAATGACCAAGGATGCTCCGCAGAAGACGCCGCTGATTTTCTTTCGCAATAACAGCGGCAAGGAACCAGTACGGGAGTGGCTCAAAGCGCTCGATGCGCCGGACCGTCGTGCCGTTGGCCAGGACCTGATGCGGGCGCAGTGGCGCTGGCCCGTTGGTATGCCATTGTGCCGCGCCATGGGGCAGGGCCTTTGGGAGATACGAACCGAATTGCCCAGCAACCGCATCGCGCGTGTGTTGTTGTGCCTGGATGAAGGCGTACTCGTGACGCTGCATGCCTTCATCAAGAAAACGCAGAAAACGCCTGACGACGAACTGACATTGGCGCGCAAGCGTCAGAAGGAGCTGAAATCATGAGCAAGCGGCATCACGGATCGAGCCTCGACAGCCTTCTCAAGGAAGAAGGCGTTTTCGAAGAAACCCAGGCTCTGGCGATCAAGGAAGTGGTGGTCTGGCAGTTGACCGAGGCGATGGCGAAGCAGTCGCTGAGCAAAGCTCGCCTCGCGGCCATGCTGAAAACCAGCCGTTCGCAGGTCGATCGCCTGCTCGATCCCACCTGCGACGTAACGCTGTCGACGCTGCAACGCGCCGCCGCCCTCGTTGGCCGAAAAGTTCAGATTGAATTGGTGTGATGCAATGAAACACTCCGCTACAAACCATCAGGAATCGGTACCGCTCGCCTTGACCGAACGCAGCTGGATTTTGCGGTGCTGCGCGATCGAGGCGATGCCCGCGCTCAGGCAGCCGGCCAGGTCCACCAGCACGAACTTCAATGGGGTCGCGCTCTAGTCTGGCGTCGGCACCCGGCCCGACAGGAGCGCTTGAGTAGAGCGGGCCCGGCGTCCGCAACGCGGTCGAAGCGGCGCTTGAGTCAGCGCTGTGTCGGGGCAGTACACAGCCAGTTACCGCCGCGCACAAGAACAGGCGCGGCCGTCCGCTCCTCGGCCGCAGCGGCCACTGGCGATCTCACTTGAAGGTGGTCGGCGTTTCCGATTTGGTCGCCCGGTCCCGAGAAATTTCAGATGGCGCTTTCGGCCCAAAGGAGTCGTTCGACCTTCGACGTTATGAAGAGCCGCTATCTGAGTTAAAGCTGCCGCTTGACCATCCGCTGCGATTGCCCCCGCCATGCTGCGCAGCAGAGTGAAATTAGCATAATCTGTAATTGTGAACTTGTCGGTAGGGTTCAAGCACCGGATTGCGGCCCCCCGAAAGCCGTTTCGACTTCGCGGCCAAATTGATTCTGCTATCCGTTGACGGCGATACTGCACTGTTTGCCCGAGAACAGGAGCGAACCATGGATGTTGTCGGAACCAACGATATCTCGATTACTGAAAAGACTCTACGCGCCCGTTTCCTTTGCTCCCGCAAAAGCCACTTACTGATGTTTTCGCGGGATTCGTGCCGACACACGGCCTACGAAGCAGCAGTGATTGCCCGCATGGAACGTATCCGTTCGAACTACCTTTTTGAAGCTGCCAGAAAAGGCGTAGTCGTCACCTCCTTCCCCCGCCTGTCGTCAGATAAGCTTGCCGACGGTCAGTTCTTTGCGCATTTACTCTCGACAGAAGCTGCAGTTTTCACCGCGGTAGAGACGTCAGACTTCGAAGCGCCCCCCCTTGAACCGGTGATATTTTCCAGTTCCAAAGCGATACGGCAAGAAGACCGAGCAGAAATCACATTCGCCGGATATGTGCTATCTCGGGTTCAACGGACGCCACTGATCCGAGGCAAAGTGATTCTGTTCGACGGAAGCCAGAAGATGGTGCGCTTGCACGACGGTTTCGGGTCGGTACTGCCCGCGATCAACGAACTTACGGGATGGGCGTCTTCCTCGCCTCAGGCACCCGACCCGATCCTAAATAAGCACTGCCCTGTCTGCGAGTTCCAGCATTTATGCCGGCCGGTCGCCGAAAGGAACGACAGCATCAGCCTGCTCGGTGGCATAGGCACCAAAGACCTACTCCGGTACGAACGCAAGGGCATCTTCACGATCAAGCAATTGTCCTCCCTCTACCGTCCACGGAAACGGCGCCGGCACACCCGTTTGCAGCCGGTGACGCACAAGTTCGAACTCCAGGCACTCGCATTGCGAACTGGCCACATCTACCTGGACGGTGAACCCATTCCGATCCCGCAGTCCGATACAGAGATCTACTTCGACATCGAGGCACTTCCGGACATCCAATATAATTATCTGATTGGAGCGGTGGTATGCACTGCAGGAAAAGCCCGGGTATTTCAGTTCTGGGCCGACCAGCGTTCGGACGAAGCGTCGGTCTGGTGCGATTTCCTCGCCTTGATAGCCCGGTACCCTGGATGTCCGCTGTTCCATTACGGCGGCTTCGAACGCTTGATGATCAAACGGCTGGGGACGCTCTACGGTACGCTTGTCGAGCCAATCGTCCAGCGGCTGGTCAATATTAATAGCTGTATCTTCGGAAAAATCTATTTCCCCGTCCGATCGAATAGCCTAAAGGACATCTGCCGCTTCATCGGCTTGTCCTGGACATCGCCTGAAGCGTCCGGTCTCCAAAGCCTGGCATGGCGTTACCGATACGATGATACGGGGGACCAGCAATGCCGCGACCTACTGCTGACTTACAACCGTGAGGATTGCGAGAATCTTCGCGGGCTCACAAAAAAGTTGCGCGACATTGCCGCGCAGGGACCGCATTCGCCGGAGGTCCGGTTCGCAGATGCCGGAAAGGCGTCGCTGACGGAAGAAGTCTCTGACGTCGTCGGGAGTCTCAACCAGTTACTACGATCCGCCCATGGTTCATATGAACAAACCAAGATCGTATTGAAGCGATCTGCCACAGCAGGCAAACGCGGAGATAACCCACAACTGTCCCGTCCGGGACGCCGTCCCTCCCAAGGGAAGATCTACAAAGTGGTGCATGTTCGGCCAGGCAGGACCTGCCCGCGTCACCCCGGAGTCGCGCTCAATCCCCGTTCGGCAGAGGCATTCCGCACGATCACTGATCTGGTCTTTACCTCCCGAGGCGTCAGGAAGACGATCGTCCAGTACGTCGGGAACACCGGATATTGTGCAGTTTGCAACAATGAGTACAGCCCACCATCAATCCGCAGGCTGGGGCGGCAGCAGAAATACGGCTCGGGGCTGCAAGCCTGGGCCACCTACCATCGGATGGCGCTACGCCTGCCGTTCGACAAAATATCCCAGCTCCTCGAGGACGTTTTCCACGTGCAGATACCGCCCAATCACATTTACAATTTGGTGTCGCATTTCAGCCAAAACTATGTCGTCACGGAGCGGCGGCTTCTTGCCAAGATCCTCGCCAGTCCGGTTGTTTATGTAGACGAGACCACAATCAATATTCAGGGCACGTCGCAGTACGTTTGGGTGATCACAGACGGGCGGCATGTTGTGTTTCGCCAGACTGAAAGTCGGGAGGCAACGATCATCCATCATTTGTTTGATGGATACTCCGGAGTGCTCTGCACCGATTTCTACCCCGGTTATGACTCCATCGACTGCGCCCAGCAGAAATGTTGGGCGCATTTGATCCGAGATCTCAACGACGATCTGCGGAAAACACCGTTCGACGCGGAACTCGAATGTTTCGTTTCCTCGGTTCGCAACCTGATCGTTCCGATTTTCGGAACAATGGACGAGTCGGGACTTAAGTCCCGAAGGCTGCGTAAGTTTCGCAAGAGCGTCGACCGTTTCTATCGCGAACAGATCGTCGGAAAAACGTACCGCTCCGATCTTGTAGCGACGTATCAAAAGCGATTTGCAAAATATCGGGACAAACTGTTCGTCTTTATCGACAGGGACGGAGTACCTTGGAACAACAACATGGCGGAGCGCGCCCTGCGCCATATCGCCGTGCAGAGGAAAATATCCGGTTCGTTCGGGAAGCACGGCATCCTGCCCTACCTACTGCTCCTGGGCGTAACCCAGTCGTGCCGGTTCCAGAACAAGTCCTTGCTGCAATTCCTGGTCTCCGGGAAAAAAGACATCGACCTATTCAAGGGGCAACGGGGAAACATCGGCTGGCGCATGCGTTGAGGCGGCGGAGTAACAGTTGTGGACCTAAAAATGGATAGGGAATGAGCAACCCTCATGTCGGCAGCCGCTTTGATGATTTCCTCGCCGAAGATGCCATACTCGAAGAAGCCACGGCAGTTGCGGTGAAGCGCGTCATTGCCTGGCAAATTGAGCAGGAGATGGCGTTCCAAAAGCTCACAAAGACAGCGATGGCCAAGAAGATCCATACCAGGCGCGCCGCACTGAACCGGTTGCTGGATGAAACGGATACCAGACTGAGGCTGACTACGTTCACAAGCGCAGCTGCAGCTTTGGGGAGACAAGTAAGATTTGAACTTTGTGCAATCTGATCTGCTCAACCGTTTTCGTCATCTACAACTCTGCTTATTTCGCGAGGGGCCGGTTAGTGGTCGACACCGGCCTTTGATAAGTTGAATTTTTGATTCGCTGACCGTCCGGAGTTGGCCGAAAGCGCCATCTGAAATTTCTCGGGACCGGGCGACCAAATCGGAAACGCCGACCACCTTCAAGTGAGGTCGCCAGTGGCCGCTGCGGCCGAGGAGCGGACATCCGCAGTAGTTGCATTGGATGTCGGAGACGGGTCGAGTGCGGGCCTAAAGTTCATGTCACCGACCCACCGGCTTGCCTTACCAAGCTGCCGCGCAGTTTTGCCCATGCGGTTGTGCACTCAAGGCCGAGAGCGGAGATTCCCATTGCCCCTCCGAACAAGCGCTTCGCGAAAACAGCACCGCTCAACGCTGCCCGCCCTCTTCATATCAGTCAACGAGCAAACAGCTGAAACGCCCAAACCCTCTCAACCGGAATGTTCACAGCCTGCAGCGCGAGGCGGACCGACTCCGCATCAGGCGCCTTGTAAAGGCTGATCATCCTCCGCCGATTCGCCGACAGGTACGTCCGCACGCGCTGCACGCGGGGGGTCACAAGGCAACTCGCCCCGTCCTGCTCGGCCACCTGAACTTCCTCTAACGCCACAGGTTCTTCGAATCTGCGGCCAACCAGTACATTGGCGCGCGCGAGTTGGTCGTCGGTGCTGCGGGCAGCACACCGTGCTCGTTGACCGCCGCGGGGTTATTCTTGCGGACAATCCACCCGGAACCTTTCAGGAAGCAGACCGTGTCGATGCCGAACCCACGCCTGATCGAGCTATACACTCAAATGCTGACCATCCGCCGTTTCGAGGAAAGGGTGGCGCACGAATTCGCGCAGAAAACCATTCCCGGCGTGGTTCATTCCTATATCGGCCAGGAGGCCGTCGCGGTGGGCGTGTGCGCCAACCTCACCAAGGATGACCGCATTGTCAGCAATCACCGCGGTCACGGGCATTGCATCGCCAAGGGCGCGGATCTCAAGCGCATGATGGCCGAGATTTACGGGAAGAAGACCGGCTACTGCAAAGGCAAGGGAGGATCGATGCACATCGCCGATTTCAGCATCGGCATGCTCGGGGCGAATGGGATCGTGGCGGCGGGCCTGCCG
>MEQV01000306.1:0-1296 GCA_001770355.1 Betaproteobacteria bacterium RIFCSPLOWO2_02_FULL_62_17 | reverse complement strand
CCAGCTGGAAGGTGGCGACCGGGTGGCGGCGGTTTTCTTCGGCGACGGAGCCTGCAGCGAAGGCGAGTTTCACGAATCCCTGAATCTCGCTTCGATCTGGCGGCTGCCGCTGATCTTCGCCTGCGAGAACAATCACTATGGCGTAAACATGCCGGTGCGGGAGGTGATGGCGGTCCAGCATATTGCCGACCGCGCCGTCGCCTATGGCATGCCGGGCGTGGTCGTCGACGGCAACGACCTGCAGGCCGTGCACGACGCGGCCGGGAGCGCGGTCGCGCGGGCAAGATCGGGAGAGGGCCCCAGCCTGCTCGAGTTCAAGACCTATCGCTGGCGCGGCCACTTCGAGGCGACCACGATCATGGATCTGCGTCCCAAGCAGGAGATCGAGGCATGGAAGGAAAAGTGTCCGATCGCCAATCTGGAAAGAAGGCTGCTGCGCGAAGCGGTCTTGAACCGCGCGGAACTCGCCGCGATCGACGCGCAGGTCATGTCCCGCATCGAGGATTCGGTCAGGTTCGCCCTGGACAGTCCCCTGCCCGATCCCAGCGATGCCCTGGAAGATGTTTATTCCATTTGACCGGCAGAGGGATGGCCATGAGCAGCAGAAGCATCACGTTCAATCAGGCGACCCTGGAAGCCCTGCAGGAAGAATTTCGCCGCGACAAGAAGACGGTGCACCTGTCCACCGACGTTCCGGTACCGCTGCGCCAGGAGTTCGGCGCCGCGCGGATCCGCGCCACCCCGATCTCGGAGTCTTCTTTCGTCGGCGCGGCGACCGGGCTGGCGGGCTCGGGATTCAGGCCCGTGGTCAACATCCGCATGGCGACTTTCGGTTTCGTGGCAATGGACCAGATGGTCAACCAGGCGGCCAAGATCACCTACATGTTCGGCGGCCAGGCGCGGTTTCCGATCGTCTACCGCATGACCGTCGGCGCCGGTGCTTCCATGGCGGCGCAGCACTCCATCAATCCCTACCCCATGTACATGAACGTCCCGGGGCTGAAGATCATCCTGCCCTCGACGCCCTACGACGCGAAGGGACTGTTGAAGACGGCGATTCGCGACGACAACCCGGTGATTTCGTTCGAGCACTCGGCGCTGCTCAACCTGGACGGCGAGGTGCCTGAGGAGGAATACACCATTCCCTTTGGCGTGGCCGCGGTGCGCAGGGTGGGCACCGACGTGACGGTGGTGGCGCTCGCCAGGATGGCGCTTTTCGCCATGGAAGTCGCCGCGGACATGGAGCGCGAGGGGGTGTCGCTGGAAGTCATCGACCCGCGCACGCTGGTGCCGCTG
>MEQV01000305.1:1125-5108 GCA_001770355.1 Betaproteobacteria bacterium RIFCSPLOWO2_02_FULL_62_17 | reverse complement strand
ATAGCTCGCCGCGCTGCTTCCAACAGCCGGCGCGAGCTTTATGCGACGGCGGTCTCATCTAGCGGCGAGAATTCTGTGCGCGGGCATTGATCATGGTCACGGCCAACTGCACCGCCTCCACCAGACTTCCCGATTCCGCTTTGCCGCTGCCGGCGATATCCAGGGCAGTGCCATGGTCCACCGAAGTACGAATGACCGGCAGGCCCAGCGTGACATTGACGCCGGAACCAAAACTCGCGAATTTCAAGACTGGCAGGCCCTGATCGTGGTACATCGCCAATACGCAGTCGGCAGCGCGAAGCCGCTCGGGATTGAACAGGGTGTCTGCAGGCAATGGCTCCGAAAGATCCATACCTTCCGCGCGCAGGCGCCGTATGACCGGCCGAATGACATCGATTTCCTCGCGCCCCAAGTGCCCATCCTCTCCGCCATGAGGATTGAGGCCGGAAACCAGGACTCTTGGCTTGCTCACTCCGAAATCCGTACGCAGTCCGGCGACCAGCACCCGCAGCGTCTGCTCCAAAGCCGGTTGCGTGATGGCGCCAGGCACCTCCTGCAACGCCAGGTGGGTGGTCGCCAGCGCCACTTTCAATCCACCGCCCACCAGCATCATTACCACGTGGACGCCGCCGGCGCGCGCGGCAAGATATTCGGTATGGCCGGTAAAGGCGGTGCCCGCGTCATTGATCACGGCCTTGCTGACGGGTGCCGTCACCATGGCGCCGAACTCGCCGGCAACGCAGCCGTCATAGGCCCGGTCGATCATTCCCAGAACATAGGCGCTATTGCGCGGATCAAGCCGCCCGGGTTCGCAGGCGACACGCAGCGGCAGGTCGAGCACTTCCAATATGCCCGCCGCCATGGGCCGGGCGGGGTCGTAAGTGCGTAGCGACGCTGCTTTTCCCAACCGTGCCGCCCTCTGTCGCAACAAATCCAGACTGCCTAATGCGACCAGACGCGCGCCGGGCACCGCCGTGGCAAGATCCAGACAGATATCAGGACCAATGCCCGCGGGCTCGCCGGAGGTCACCGCGATAACCGGATTTTTATCAGTTCCCATTGTCGAACGACACCTGCGCAACGGCGCGGCGCGCACTCACCGGTCTTCGAGCCGATACTCTACATAGGCCCGGTCACGCATCTGGCGCAACCAGTCCTGGTAGGCCTCATCGCTTCTGCGATCGCGCAGCACCTTGCGCGCCTCCAGCCGTTTGCGATCATTGGAGACATCCGAGGTGCGCCGCTCGAGCACTTGTATGAGATGCCACCCGAATTGCGTCTTGACGGGTTCGCTGACTTCCATCAGCTTGAGTCCACTGAAAACCCGCTCGAATTCGGGCAATGTGTCGCCAGGGGATATCCACCCCAGGTCGCCGCCCCGCGCGGCCGACGAATCATCGGACTGCAGGCGTGCGAGCTCGGCGAAATCGGTGCCGTTGACGATGCGTTCGCGAAGCAGAACAAGTTTGCGCTTGGCTTCCTCCTCGGAGGTCAATTCATTGGTGCGCACAAGGATATGGCGTACGCGACTCTGCTCCGCCATGAGGGGCGCAGAGCCGCCGCGACGCTCGATCACGCGCAGAATGTGAAAGCCAGCCGGGCTGCGCAGCACGCCGCTGACCTCCGCGATCTTCATCTTCACCACGGTCTCGGCGAACAATTCAGGCAGGCGATCATGAGCCCTCCACCCCATGTCGCCGCCCTTCAATCCATCGGGCGCATCGGAATAAGCGGCCGCAAGCTGCGCGAAATCGCCGCCCTGGCCCAGTCTGGCGATGACTTCCTGCGCGCGCGCGCGCGACCGTTCGACCTGGTCAGGGCTCGCCTGCTCGGGAACCCGCACCAGGATATGTCCAAGGCGAACTTCACCAAGGGACTCGGCTGTATCTTTCTGCTCGAGAAGAAAATTTTCGATTTCGCTGTCGGCAATATTGATCCTGCTGTCGACCTCGCGCTCACGAATCCGCGCGATGAGGATTTCCTTGCGCAGATCCTCGCGAAACTTGGCAAATGAGATTCCGTCGCCTTCCAGCCTGCTGCGAAACCCCGGCAGCGACAGTTTGTTAGCCTCCGCGATCCGCGTGATGGTGCGGTCCAGCTCCAGTTCATCGACGCGCGTTGAAGTCTCCTTGGCGAACTGCAGCTGCACCCGTTCGGTGATGATCCGGTCGAGTACCTGCCTTTCCAGCGCCTCGCGCGGAGGAATGGGCGTACCGCGACGGCGTAGCTCGCCCAGCGAAGCCTCAATCTGCTGCTGGAGCTCGTTCTGGGTGATCACCTCGCTGTTGACCACCGCCACGATCCGGTCGACGAGCGTGACCCGAGAACGCGGCGCCTGCGCCACAACAGGCCACGAAAAGCTGGCCAGAATCGCCGCAAACAGCGTAAGGCGTGACCCGCTGGACAATAGTGTCTTTGCGTCCATGCCTAAGGAAGCATCGCAGCCGCGTTGGTGAAGGTTTCAGTAGTCATCGTAATCTCCGGAGCGTCCCGGGTTAAGCGTTTGATTAAGGCGTGTATAGCCGGGAATGTTGCGCTTCAGCGACTCCAGGGGATTGGAACCGAATTGGGAGAATCCCTTTAGCTCAAGCTGCAGAAAAATCGCATGGGTCGCGACACCCGCGGCCGTGGCGAAGCGCTGAACCACGACCCGGCCAATCCAGCAGTCATCATTGTATTCGAAGCCCGCCAGGGCTTCGACTACGCGATGATCGCGCACCGAATAATTGTAACGGCCAACGCCATAGACCTTGCCGGACAGGGGCCATTGCGTGGAAACATCCACCTGGTTGAACTGCTCGCGCAAAAAGCGATAGCTCAGATTCAGGGTCTTATGGACTTCTGGCTGATATCGCGTGGCCACGGTCAGGCGCTCGACCCTCGATTCCCGGGTGCTGTACTGCGTCGCTTCTTCCAGTGTCCAGCGCGGCGCAATGCGTCCCGCGACCGACGCAAGCCAATCTGAGGCGAAGAAATCGCGCGGCGACGTGGCTGGATTGAGTGTCACCTGCTGGCGGGCGAAATAGTAGCGCTGCGCGATGGTGGCGCGAAATGCTTCCTGCCCGGTCGAAGGCGCGAGCAGGCGCGAGGTCAGCGCCAGAGTGACCTGATTGGCGTCATTGATGCGGTCACCGCCGGTGAAGCCGTTCTCCGAGAATATCTGCGCGTAATTGAAATCGGCCACCGCGGTATCGAACAGCGGTATCTGGCGCTGATCCTTGTAAGGCACATAAAGATAATAGGCGCGCGGCTCCAGGGTCTGCTGATAGGACTGACCGAAATAAGCCGAATCACGCTCAAAAACCAGTCCCGAGTCAACCGACAGGATCGGCAGGGTCCGCTGAGCCGAGGTGGTTGCGCCCCCGCCGGCATTAGAAAGGCTGTAGGTGGTCGAATGAAAGCCGACCTTCGGCGTGAAATAGGCGCCAGGGGTCAACAATGGCATCGACAGGCTCGGGTTGACTATAGTGCGCACGCCCCGCACCTGCGTGGGGTGGTGAAAATCCACCACCTCGCCACTCAAATTGAAATCGGTCCCATGCAGGTCGGGTCGGCTGGCCGCGAGGCGCAGCTGCGGAAGGCGTGAATACTGCGTCGGCACCACCTCATTGGGCAATTGCAGCGTCTGGAATGACTGCGCGCGCACGCTCGCACTCCAGGTTCCCTCTCCCCACCAGGTTCCCGAGTAGCCGGCAAAGCCTTCGCGCGGCAAATACGTTTGCGATACGAAATTCACCCGGCTGGAGAGGTCACGGAAATAATCATTGTCGGATACCTTGTTCAGTGTCAACCCCGCGCTATAGGGGCCGCTGTCGAACCCGTGTACCACCGACATCGCCGAGCGCCGCCCGCCGCGCACCTGGTCCTCAGGCAGATACTCGATGCGTGCATTGCCGCGGCTGCTGGGCTCGAGGTAGCGAAGCTCACCGCCGAACATCAACCCTCGCTTGGCCATGTAGCGCGGCGTCACGGTGAGGTCACGA
>MEQV01000305.1:0-996 GCA_001770355.1 Betaproteobacteria bacterium RIFCSPLOWO2_02_FULL_62_17 | reverse complement strand
AGTATCCGCGTGCCGAGAAAATGCACTGTCGCCCAGCGCGCGGTGCCCACTTCGCGTCCGTAATCCAATCCCAGTTCTTCCACCTGCAGGTACCAGGAATCATCGCCCGGCACACAGGTGGTGAAAGTCGCGTTGATCAGCCGGTACAAGCCCTCGCCCTCGAGATCCATCCTGCTCGCCTCGCCCCTGGCGCTGATCTGCCCTCCATCGGCCCTGGACTTCGATGTGATGGTGTAGACCGGGCTTTCCAGGCTTCCGGTGGAACTCGCGGTTCGCAGGCGCAACCCCGGCCCGGTGATGACCGCGCCGTCCTGCTCCAGGCGCACGTTGCCCTTTGCCTCCACTTCGTCCGATTCACTGCTGAAACGCAGCCAGTCCGCGGCGATGGTACGGTTGCCGCGGCGCAACACGACGTCGCCCTCGGCGATGGTTTCCTTGTCCGCGACCCCGTCAATGCGCCGTGCCGATAGCGAGGTCGGCAAGCCCGCGCCGCCGCTGCGTTGCGCGCTCTGCGCCAGGCGCAGCCCGGGCTCCTGCGCGGCAAGCTGGCTTGCGGCAAGCATCCAGCCGGCTAACGCCGCGACGCGCATGGTGAGGACGGACATGTGGATGAAGCGGGGAATTCGTGATGAAGGCGAATGCTAAAATCGCACAATTCAATGCGGAAGGCAACATGGATTGGCCGATTGTCTTGAAACCCGGCCTGCTGCTTCGATAATGAGCGCTTCCGGCACGGTCAACGGGCTCGATCGCATCACGCTTTTGCAGGACTGGCTGAGCAAGCGGCTGCCTGGCGATCGATTCAGCCTCGAACCGGCCTCCAGCGACGCAAGTTTCCGGCGCTACTTCCGCGTGCGCACCGCAAATGGCGCGAGTCTGATCGTCATGGATGCGCCGCCGGCACAGGAAAATTGCGAGCCTTTCATCCGCATCGCCAAATTGCTTGGCGCGACAGGTGTCAACGTACCCAAGCTGCTGGGCCAGGACACGGCGCTT
>MEQV01000304.1:7702-11902 GCA_001770355.1 Betaproteobacteria bacterium RIFCSPLOWO2_02_FULL_62_17 | reverse complement strand
ATTGGCCGCGAAAGCCCGCGGCGTGCCGCGGGTGTTCATGCCGCTGCACAAGGGACTGGATGGCTTCATGTCACCGGCGCAATTCGAGAAATTCTACTGGCCCACGCTCAAACGGTTAATCGAGGATCTGATCGCTGTAGGCTGCACGCCGAACGTGTTTTGGGAAGGCGACGTCACTTCGCGGCTCGAGACCATCGCCGATATTCCCAGGGGTAAGGCGATATACAGCTTCGAGCGCACCGACATGTTCCGGGCGAAAGAAGTTCTTGGCGGCGTCGTCTGCCTCAAGGGGAACGTACCGCTCTCCATGCTCATGACAGAAACGCCCGATGCAGTGAAGGCCTATTGCAGGAAGCTGATCGACGTCGTCGGCAAGGACGGTGGTTTTATCATGGATGCATCCGCGGTGGTCGACGACGCTCGGCCGGAGAACCTGAGGGCGATGTTCGAATTCACCAAGGAATACGGGGTGTATCGTTAGTGCTATTGCTGCTTAATTATAGATTAGCTGTTAAAACGATGGTCGTGCATTCAGTCGCTGGCGGGTTTCGGCGAAGGCAACTTCCAGGCGCTGTTCGAATCGATCGAGGCGGATCAGATTGCGCGGGGCGTGGTTTGAGCAAATGCCATTAACACTACGATGGAATCACGGAAAACGCGAGGATTGAATGAATGACAGGTCTGCGATTCCGGGGCTGAAGTACCTCACGGGGTTCGGCAATCAACTCGAGAGCGAAGCAATACCGGGCGCATTGCCCATAGGGCAGAATTCGCCGCAACAGATCCCGTTCGGTCTGTATGCCGAACAATTCTCGGGAGCGGCGTTCACCGTCCCGCGTGCACACAATCTGCGCAGCTGGCTCTATCGCCTGCGGCCTTCGGCAATGCATGGCGCGTTTCGCCGCGTCGGCGATGGCGGGCTTCGCACCGCCCCGCATCGCGAAGCCGATGCTTCGCCCAATCGCCTGCGCTGGAACCCGCCCACGCATCCCGAGGCGCCGACCGACTTCATCGACGGGCTCGTGACCTATGCAGCCGGCGGCGACGCCCGCATGCACCAGGGCGCGGCCGTGCATCTGTACGCCTGCAATCGCCCGATGGGTGCCCGCGTGTTCTATAGCGCAGACGGCGAGCTGCTCATCGTCCCGCAGCAGGGCACCCTAACCGTCGCCACCGAGTTCGGCGTGGTCGCGGTGGCGCCCGGTGAAATTGCCGTGGTGCCGCGCGGCGTGAAATTCCGGGTTGACGTCACGGGCCCCGCGCGCGGCTACGTCTGCGAGAACTACGGCGCCACGTTCCGTCTGCCCGATCTGGGCCTGATCGGCGCTAATGGACTAGCCGCCGCTCGCGACTTCCAGGTGCCGGTCGCGGCCTATGAAGACAAGACCGGCCCGGTCGAGGTGATTGCGAAGTTCGCCGGACACCTCTGGGCTACGGAACTGGCGCACTCACCGCTCGATGTGGTCGCATGGCACGGCAATTGCGCGCCCTACAAATACGACCTGGCCCACTTCAACGTCATCAACACCGTGAGCTTCGACCATCCGGATCCCCCATCTTCACCGTGCTCACCTCGCAGTCAGACACGCCCGGCACGGCCAACTGCGACTTTGTGATCTTCCCGCCGCGCTGGATGGTGGCGGAGCACAGCTTCCGCGCGCCTTACTTCCACCGCAACGTCATGAGCGAATTCATGGGTCTGGTGCGCGGCGAATACGACGCGAAGTCGGGCGGGTTCCTGCCTGGCGGCGCAAGCCTGCACAACTGCATGAGCGCGCACGGGCCGGACAAGGTCTCTTACGAAAGGGGCATTGCCGAAAAACTCGAGCCGCACAAACTCGCCAACACGCTCGCCATCATGTTTGAGACGCGGTTCATCCTCGAGCCGACAGCCTGGGCCCTGGCCTCGCCGACGCTGCAGGCGGATTACGAGCAAGCCTGGGCAGGTATCGTAAAAGCCACGAATTTCAAGGCGATCGATTAGCCCGCCTAAAATTCAATAGGATCGCGGGTTGTAATAAAGGAGGCAGCAATGAACCGAAGGTGCGATGTTGTCAAGGCTCGAAACAGGACTGATCCGGGAAATTCATGTGCCGCTACCGACCGGGACGTCGTCGTCCATGGCCGCATACGCTACCGAATGATTACGAACAACCTGTCAACCACGAACGTCATTACACCGAGAGGCCCAACCATGCGCAACGTCCTGCTTATTATCTGCTGCCTCGTAGTGCCCGCGCCGCTCCTCGCCCAACCCTTCCCGGCGAAGCCGCTGCGCGTGTTCACGCAATTCATCCCCGGCAGTGGCGGCGACACGTCGCTTCGCGTCGTGACCACGCTCGTGGCCGAGTCCGTCGGGCAGCCGCTCGTGATCGAAAACCGCGCCGGCGCCGGCGGAGCGCTGGCAGCGGAAGCGGTCATGCGCTCCGCGCCTGACGGCTACACCCTGCTCGCGAGCAGTTCCGCGTCGCACGTGTTCCGCCAATTTCTGGTGAAGAAGATGCCGTTCGATCCGACGCGCGACTTCACGCCAATCAGCCTGCTGATGGAGACCGTAACCTACCTCGTCGCCGGTCCCGCCCTGCCCCCGACACTCGGCGAGCTGCTGAAGTACGCGAAGGCGAATCCCGGAAAATTCTCCTACGGCTCCTCGGGCATCGGCACCGAGGGTCACCTGTCCGGCCAACAGATCTCGCAGCTTATGGGCATCCCGCTCGTGCACGTGCCCTATAAGGCGAGCGCGGAGGCGGCGCAGGCTGTGATGGCCGGCACGCTGCCCTCGACATTTGTCATCTATGGGTCCATGGCGCCGTTCATGAGGACCGGGAAGGTGCGCGTCATCGCGGCAGTGGGAGACGAGCGTACGTCGCGCCTGCCGGACGTACCGACTGTGCGCGAGAGTGTGCCGGGATTCGAGGCGGTAACATCGTGGACTGGGATGTTCGGACCGGCTGCGATGCCGGCGTCGATTGTGCAGCGCTTGAATACCGAGTTCATGAAGGCGGTGAAGGACCCGGCCGCACAGAAGCGGCTCGACCAGATGGGCATGGACGCGGTGGGCAACGCGCCCGAGGAATTCGCCGCGCGCATACAGCGCGAAGTGCAGCTCGCTGCCCGCCTCGTGAAGCTCGCCGGCATCCAGCCGGAGTGATGGGCGACGAGAGGCTTGGGTCCTTCAGATAGAACCAGACTCGCATGGCGCTTGATTGTGGGTGGCGAATTGATAATCAAGCGGCGATCGGGGTTTGAAACAGCGCGCGGCAATTCTGCCGCCAAGCGATACGGTCAAGCGAGGCGGGAGCAGGTGCGGATGCGCCGGCGCGTTGCGCGGGTGTCGTGCCATTGAGCGAGCGATGGACGCGATCCGCGATGTAGTAGTCCCCGAATTTTCCGAGCTTGCGCGTCAGGTCCACGGCGTTCCAGAAGAATATCCGATCGAGGTACTCACGCCGGATCGTTCCAATCAGCCGTTCGACGAACGGATGCGAGACTGGAGCGTACGAGACCGACTTGACTTCCTCGATCTCGATGACGCGTAAGTTGGCGAGCCAGCGGTGAAATTGGAATAGTGGGTCATGGTCGGTGCTGATGTGTTTCGGCAGGAGCCGGCCAGCGACGGCATGGTTAAACATCCGACATACGGATACGCCGTCCAGGCTTGCACGCTCGACGCCAAAACCGATGATGCGGTGAGTCGTGCGTTGTCAGTGCTTGCTCGCCGTGGATTTTTGCAGAAGCAGCGAAATCGCCAGGATAAGCGCGCTTTGGAAGTGTCGCTCACACCTTCTGGGTGGCGGTACTACGGGGCGGTGATGCCGCTCATGAAATCACGCAGCGATATTACAGGGGCATGTTCTCGAGAGCGGAGCTGGACGCGCTATACAAGGCACTCGACCGCATCGACGCGCAATGTCGACTGTATGGAAAAGACGTGGAGCTTCGGGACGTTGTTGAGAAGAAGCTACGCGATCACGGTTTGGTTTTCGCCGCCTTCGTATGCCGCCACGAAGCGCGGCGAGACGCGGCGCAAGCGCTCCAAATCCACTCGCCCCGAGCGCGTGATGTAGCTCATGGCGAACTCGATAGGCGGCAACTTCATGTGCTGCGCGAACTGCTCATACCAGTTCGCACTGGAGTCCGCCGCACTCGTGAGCTTGTCGAGAATTGGCCGACGCCTATCCTCGTAAGCCTGCGCCGCCT
>MEQV01000304.1:2478-7664 GCA_001770355.1 Betaproteobacteria bacterium RIFCSPLOWO2_02_FULL_62_17 | reverse complement strand
AGTGCAATGGCGTCTTCCATCGCGAGACGCGTGCCCGATCCAATGGAGAAGTGGGCGGTATGCAGGGCATCGCCGAGAAGAACGGCATTGGCTGCCGACCAGCGTTCATTCTTCACCTTCGGGAAACGTCGCCAGACAGACCTATTCGACACGAGCGGATGCCCGTCGAGCACGTCGGCGAACACCTTCTCCAGATAGCCGCGAGTCGCGTCCGCCTCCATGGATTCGAATTGGGCACTCCGCCAAGTCGCCTCGTCCGTCTCGACGATGAAGGTGCTCATGGTTGGCGAATAGCGGTAGTGATGGGCGTTGAACGAACCGTGCCGGTTGCTTCTGAACGTCTGCGTCAGCGTTTCAAAGCGCTTGGTGGTCCCGAACCACGCGAAGCGGTTGTTTAGAAAATCGACGCTCGCGCCGAACTGTTCCTCGTATGTTTGCCGGACAAGAGAATTGACGCCGTCCGCGCCGACGACCAAGTCGGCATGGCGAAGTTCCTCCGTCGTATTGATGGCACGCTCATATTCGACCGCGATACCCGCCGCGCGAGTTCGTGCCTGCAGGAGCTGCAATAGCTCCAGCCGGCCGATCGCGGAGAAGCCAACACCGTCGATGCGGATCACGCGACCCTCCAAGTCCAGCGTCATGTCGGACCACGACTCCATCGCCGGGGTAATACCCTCGTACGTTTCCGGATCATCCTCGCGCAGAAATTCGAGGGCGCGGTCCGAAAACACCACGCCAAAGCCAAACGTGGCATCCGGCGGGTTCTGCTCGAACACCCGCACGTCGGCTCGCGGATTCTGCCGTTTGACAAGGTACGAAAGGTAAAGCCCTGCGGGCCCTGCACCGATAATCGCAATCTTCATAAGTGACCTTCGAGCAGGCGCTCGACCAGCACCTCGCCGGCGAAGCACGCAAGGCCTGCGCCGACGATTGCGACGTCTGCTTTCAAAAATGCTCCTCCATCGCGTTCTCTGCGGGGCTTCACTCTATCGGCTTGATCTTCGCGGTGCGGACTATCCTCGACACGAGCTCGATCTGCCTGCTGATCCTCGCTGAGAATTCCTCAGGCGTATCGGTGATGAGGTCGAATCCGATGTCGGCCATCTTCGTGCGAATGGCAGGCGACGTCAGGGCACTAATGGCCTCGGCATGAATCCGCCGCAGCAAAGGTTGCGGCAACCCCGCCGGTCCGAATATGCCTTGCCAAGCGGGAGGCGTCTCGAATCCTGGCACCAGCTCGGAAAGTGCCGGGACCTGCGGCATGCTCTCGAGCCGGGTGGCGCCCACCCGGGCAAGCGGCACCACTTTCCCCGCGCGCAGCTGAGGTCCGAGCGAGCCAAGAATCGCGTAGGTGACTGGAACTTGTCCGGCGACTAACGCAGCGACCGAATCGGACCCCGTCTTGTACGGAATGTGCAGGAGATTCGCGCCGCTCAACATCGCGACCTGCTCCTGCGCCAGATGGTGGATCGAGCCGAATCCCGAGGAGCCGTAGCTTAGCTTGCCGGGATTAGCCCTGGCGTACTCGATCAACTCCTTCATCGACTTGAACGGTCCGCCGTGCTGAACTATGACCAGCATCACGGCTTCGCCCATCGCGGCGATGGGTGTGAGGTCCTTCAGCACGTCGACCGGGGAGCCGGCCCGTGCCAAGACCCTTCTCGTCACCAGCGCATTGGGCGACATGACCCCGAGCGTGTACCCATCGGCCGGCGCGCGTACCACGGCCTCGGCAGCGAGGATGCCGGCAGCACCAGGCCGATTCTCGACAACGAGCGCTTGGCCCAGGGCTTGGCCCATTGGCACGGCGACCGCCCGCAGGAAGATGTCGCCACCCGTGCCGGCGCCGAATTCCGTGATCACTCTGATCGGCTTCGACGGGAAGATCTGCGCCTCTGCGAGACCAATACAAGTCACCAATCCGGATACCAGGATTCCGGCGCGCAATCGGTGCATGCTCTCAGCCATGTTTTGTCTCCTCCTTGTTCGCTCGCCGAGGACTCGGCGACGGTCTATTTCTCGCTTTCGCCGCGGGATCGTTCAACTCGTTTGCTTGCCGGTCTTCATGACCATGCCGGTCAGCGGGCGGCCCATCATGGATTCGCAAAGGCGAGCCGAGGATTTCTATTTCACGTTCAATAAGTAGCTCGGCGACTGGAAAACTGTCTACAGTTTTACCGATCAGGTGATTATATTTCGACGCAATCTCCGCAATCGTCTCCGCGAACAGAACGCCGCCCGCCTTACCCCGTTGGCCAGCAGAAATCCGCGCCTTGAGAGCAACTGGATAACCGAGGCTGTTTGATGCTCTTACGGCCTTCTCCGGGCAGTTGAGGACGCCGTTCGGAGTTGCCATGACTGCCGCGGTGAGAAGCGTCTTCGCTTCATGTTCGAGCAATTTTGCCACTCCGTCCTTTGTCCCCTGGCCTCGGTCCTCGCCGAGAAAAGACGATACACTACGAGTATTTACGGAGTCAACAGTGGATACACATTGGACTCGCCATGTGGCATAGTTTGACCGCAAGAGAGGTGCGAAAAAGCGTTATAACTTAGAAGCAGCTTCAAATAATGGATAAAGTGTCAATTCCCGTCCCCGAACATGCAAACGGTCTGGATGTAGTCCTAAAGAAACGCTCGGGTGCGTACGACATCCACACCTACCTGCGCACGCTGATCGTCGACGGAAAGTTGCCCCCCGATAGGGTGGTCTCGCAGGCGGGTCTCGCGCGCGATCTTGGCGTCAGCCGCACGCCCGTGCGCGAGGCCATGCGCATGTTGCAGAACGAGGGACTGCTGGACGCGCGGCCAAACAACCGCGCCCGCGTGCGTGCTTTGGCGGTGGAAGAGCTTGAAGCCATCTATGTCACGCGCATCCTGCTCGAATCCGCCGGCATCGCTCTCTCAGTCCCCAAAATGACCGAAGTTGAATTCGAGGGGCTGGACAGGAGCTTGGCGCGTATGACCACCGACGAGTGCCGGCTCGATTTCAACCTGTGGCTGCGCGAGCATCGCGATTTTCACAGCCGCTTGGTCGGGCTGTGCGGGGAAGGCCTGCTGCGCCGCATCATGCAGGCCAACGAGCAGAGCACCCGTTTCCAATACCTCTACACCACCCAGGAGCCGCACTGGTGGGTGAATCGGACCGCCGCCCACGTCGAACTCGTGTCCGCTTGCAAGGCGAGGAAAGTGGCTTGGGCAACGCGTCTGCTCGCCCAGCACCTCGCACAAACAGCGCTCACGCTGCTTGCCAATCTACCGGACAACAAGAAGGGCACCGGCGCAGTGCAGCTCGTGTTGGAGATGGTTACGGCAGGCAGCACGACGCTCCCGACGCAATGAATAAGCTGGAAGGCGCCGCCGCGCGTCCGCTCGACGATCGCTACGAGCTCGAGCGCGGAGAGGTGTTCCTGAGCGGCACGCAGGCGCTGGTTCGCCTCATGCTCGACCAGAAACGCCACGATGCGCGTACCGGCCTGCGCACCGGCACTTTTGTAACCGGCTATCCCGGCTCGCCGCTCGGCGGCATCGACGGGGCGTTGCGCAGCGCAGCGCCGCTGCTCGAGAAATACGATGTGCGCCACGTTCCGGCGCAGAACGAAGAACTCGCGGCTACCTCGCTGATGGGAACGCAGATGCTCGACGAGCACCCGCATTCCCGCTACGACGGCGTCGTCGCATTCTGGTACGGCAAGGGACCGGGCGTCGACCGCGCAACCGACGCCATGAAGCACGGCAACTTCGCCGGTACCAGCCGGCATGGCGCCGTCGTCATCCTGAGCGGCGAGGACCACGAAGCAAAGAGCTCGACTGTCCCGTACCAGCAGGAGTGGTCCTTCGAGCATATGGGGATCCCCGTTCTCTACCCGGGGAGCGTCGCCGAGTTCCTCGAGTTCGGACGCCACGCAGTCGCCCTATCCCGTTACTCCGGTTGCTGGGTGTCGCTCAAGCTCGTCGGCCCGCTGTGCGACGGCGGCGAGTCGGTGCGCCTCGATCCCGAGCGACCGCAGATCCGGCTGCCCGCGCTCGAGATCGATGGTCAGCCGTTTCGAAAGACAGTCAATTTTCGATTCTTTCCGGTGTTGAACATAGCGACCGAGCGCTCTCTTTACTACGAACGCCACGCGGCCGTTCGGGCCTATGCGAGGGCCAACAGACTTGATCGCATCGTGGTTCAGTCCCATCGGGACCGAATCGGCATCGCGGCTGCCGGCAAGACGTTTAGCGATGTGCTTCAGGCGCTGCGCGAACTGGGTTTTGATGAAGTTGAGATGCAACGGGCCGGTATCCGGTTGCTCAAGATCGGCATGGTTTGTCCCCTCGAGCAGGAAATCATCAAGGAGTTCGCGGCCGGTCTCGATGAGGTCATCGTGGTCGAGGAGAAGCGCGATTTCCTCGAAAGACAGCTGGGCCGCATCCTCTGCGATCTCGATACCAAAGTTCGCATCTGCGGGAAGCTCGATTGGCGAGGGCGCCCGCTTTTTCCGATACACGGCGGAATGGACCATGACGTGGTCGCCGAGGGGCTCGGCAAGGTCCTCGCCGAGCGTCTATCCATGCCGCAGCCCGGCCGCACGTATCTGCAGAGGCTTGCCGCTATCAGAAGCCGGACGGTCGCGGAGAATCCCAAAAGGGCGCCCAATTTCTGCTCCGGCTGCCCCCACAATGTTGGCACGCGGCTTGCGCCGGGACAAATCGCCTGGGGCAGCCCGGGCTGCCACATTTTTGCCGCATTGATGAGCGAGCCAACGCGGCGGATCGAAGCCGTAACGCAATACGGTGGCGAGGGACTGCCATGGATCGGCCTATCGCCTTACACCGACAGGCCGCATATCGTGCAGAACGTCGGCGACGGGTCGCTTTTCCACTCGAGCTATCTCAACATCCGCTACGCCGTAGCGACCGGCGTCTCGATGACGTTCAAGATCCTATACAACGGCGCCATCGCGAACACGGGAGGGCAAACGCCAGTAGCCGCGCGCTCTATTCCGCAACTCGCAACGCTGCTCGCCACCGAAGGTGTAGTGCGTATTGCTATCGTCACCAAGGAACGTGGAGACTATGCGAGGAGTTCATTGCCGCCCAACACTGATGTACTCGAACCGCACGAAATGGAAACGACACTCGAGAAATATGCGGCGACGAAGGGCGTGACGGTCGTAATGTACGACGGCCAATGTTCGAAC
>MEQV01000304.1:435-2451 GCA_001770355.1 Betaproteobacteria bacterium RIFCSPLOWO2_02_FULL_62_17 | reverse complement strand
ATCCTGCCGGCGCCGACGCGCTATACGATCGTGCACGAGGATGTCTGCGAGGACTGCGGCCATTGCGGCGAGGTGGCCAACTGCATGTCGCTGCAGAAAGTGCAGACGGAATTCGGCCAAAAGACGCAGATCCATCAGTCTTCCTGCAACCAGGATCAAACCTGCCTCGAAGGAGAGTGCCCGTCGTTCGTGACGGTGCGGACCCAGCCCGGCAAGGGCGTCAGGCGACCGGTCCCGCCGCCGAGCCTTGAGACCACGCTTCCGGACCCGAGCATTCCTCCGCTCGAGCGGGCTTACCATATCTACATCCCCGGTCTAGGCGGCACCGGAGTGATCACCGCAAACGCCATCCTTGCGCAAGCTGCGACTATCGACGGCCATTATGCCCTCAGTTACGACCAGACCGGTGCGGCCCAGAAGTGGGGACCGGTCCTCTCCAGCCTCATCGTGGCTCGCAGCTCGCAGCACGTTACCGCGAACAACGTCGGCGTGGGACAGGCCGATCTATATCTGGCGCTCGACCTGTTTGCCGCCGCAGATTTGAGCAACCTCGCGCGCTGCGAGCCGGGCCGCACGGCAGCAGTCATCAACGCCTCGTTACTGCCGAGCGGCGAAATGATCCGCAATGTTCGCCTCGTGATTTCGCCAGGAGCCATGGTGGACAGCGTGCGCGCCGTCAGCGCGCCGCAAAGAACCTTGGTGCTGAACGCGCGCGGCGCTGCCGAGGCTCTGTTCGGCGATTACATGATGAGCAACATGATCGCGATCGGCGCCGCGTACCAAGCGGGTCTTGTACCTATTTCAGCGGCCGCTATCGAGCAAGCCATACAGCTCAACAACGTCGCCGTGTCCCAGAACATCACGGCCTTCCGTGCCGGACGGCTGGCGGTCCACGACCGGGCGAAGTTTGAACAACTCGCGTCGCGACCTCATCAGGTTCTAGGCGATCGCAAATCCGAGCTTAAACGCCGGTCTTCGTCCACCCGTCTTCTAGTGCGCGAGCGGCTCATGCTGGCTTTGCCACTCGACGAGCAGACCAAGGAAATGGTGGCGCTTCGCGTGGAGGACCTTCTCGCTTACCAAAGCGCGGCGTACGCTGCCAGCTATACGTCAGTTCTGCAGGCGGTCGCCGAGCGTGAACGTGAGATAGGCCGCGCATCGCGGCCTATGACGCTTACGCGTTCAGTTGCGCGCAACCTGCACAAGCTTATGGCCTACAAGGACGAATATGAGGTGGCGCGACTCCTTACACAGGAGGCGTTTCTAGAAAACGTTCGGCAGCACTTCGATGGCAAAGTAGACATCTACTACAATCTGCTGCCGCCGCTTCTAAGACACTTCGGTATGAACCGGAAAGTGGCCTTCGGGGCTTGGTCAAGACCTTTGCTCAGGCTCTTGGCCGCTGCGCGGGGATTGCGGGGTACCGTGCTCGATCCGTTCGGCTACGCTCCAATCCGGCGCGAAGAGCGCCGTCTCGTCGAATGGTACGTCGATCTGATAAAGCGCACCCTAACCTCTCTAACGCCGGAGCGGCTGGGGCTGGCGGAAAGGATTGCCGAGTTGCCGGCGGACATCCGGGGTTACGAGCAGATCAAGTTGCGCAGAATTCCAGCGGCCATGGAACGCGGCGAGGTGCTGCTGCGTGAGATCTCGGCGCAGCCCACGCCTGAGCGGGCGCTCGCCTGATCGCTAGCGAACCAGCATCTACAAGAAGATGCCGCTGGCGACGGATCTCCCGAAGCTGGCCGACTTCCAGCACAGCAACGTCATCACCTATGAGCCGGAGGGCCCGTTTGGCGCCAAGGAAGCCGGTCAAGGCGCGGGCACCAGCGTGCTCGCGGCCCTTGCCAACGCCATCTACGACGCGACCGGCGTCCGGCTGACAAGCCTGCCCATGACACCGGAGCATATTGGGCTTACGCATATGCATGCTCGATACGGCCTCATCGGCGCGATCGAGCGCTTCCGGAAGGCCTATCCAGCCGTGCAAGTCATCATCCGCGAATTGCAACCGAC
>MEQV01000304.1:0-410 GCA_001770355.1 Betaproteobacteria bacterium RIFCSPLOWO2_02_FULL_62_17 | reverse complement strand
CGGAGTCGCAAACGAAAGCCCTCCGCCGAGCAGCAAGCTGGCCCGGCTGATCCTCCACCACTCGGCCCGCAACAACCTTTCGCGGTCGGTGTTTGTGCCACGTCGGCACGGATTGCTAAAGGCCGGCCGGATCACTCTTGAAGAGCTTGCCCGGCATCCATTCATAATGCTCGATAGTGCAGTGACGGGGGCGCGCTTAATTGGCAAGGCATTCGCGGACAAGGCTTTGGCGCCCAATATCGTCATGCGCGCAACGACAGCCGACGTGATCAAGGCATACGTCAAACTCGGCCTTGGAGTCGCCGTTCTCCCAACCATCACATACGACCGCCGCGCTGACCAAGGTTTACGGACTATTGACGTCACGCATCTTTTCGGCACGACCACAATTACGATAGCTCTGAATCCAC
>MEQV01000303.1 GCA_001770355.1 Betaproteobacteria bacterium RIFCSPLOWO2_02_FULL_62_17 | reverse complement strand
GCTGTAACCCCCCCCTTTGCTGTCAAGAGTAATTTTTAACCTATTGTTTTGATAGGTATTTATCTATTTATTCGATCGTCGGCATGGGTTTATAAAGTCATTGCATTCTTGCCCGGAGAGTGCTTGGAGCGGACCCTGGGACCTTCGCAGGGAAGTCGGCAAGTGGATGCTGGCACGGCCGCTATCACCACAACGGTTGCGAGACGTGAAGCCGATATGCCGGATGCTCCTGCAGCCTTTCATAATAGGCCCGCACCCGAGGCAGATTCGGCCGCTCAATCGGCAATGCATACCAGCGGTGAACCCAAACACCCGCGACGATATCGCCTATCGTCAGCGCACTGCCTCCAAGATAGAGGCGTCGGGCCAGGCCCCAATCCAATACCTCCATGGTCCTATTTGTTGCCACGGTGTTTTCGGCAACCGCGACGTGGTTACGCTTCTTCGTGCTCGTCCGAATCAGATTCCAAAACACCGGCGTCATTACCGGCTGCACTTGCGCGGTGGCCCAATCCATCCAGCGTTCCGTGTCGGCCCGCGCGCGCAAATCCTCGGGACAAAGGCCGCCCATGGAATACTTTGCACATAGGTATCGTGTTCGATTCAAAAAGTGTAAAACCGTCCTCCTCGATGGTCGGGACGCGGCCATTCGGATTGATGGCCCTATATTCATCCGTATTGACTACGCCGAACTGCATTCCGGCATCAATTCGCTCGTAAGGCAAGCCAATCTCCTCCAATGTCCACAGGATTTTCATGACGTTGATGGAATTTATCCGGCCCCAAAGTTTTAGCATGCGGATCCCCTCTCATCTGTCACGCGCCGCGGGTTCAAAAACAAATTTGCCGAGCCGCTAGAAAAACTTGTCCGCGACACACTCGCCGCGCCCCCACGCCTCGCTAATTGTCTTGCAACTAATTGTTTAAAAAAGCTTTTTACAAATTTTTACTCTACCGTCACGGATTTTGCAAGGTTGCGCGGCTTGTCTACATCGTTGCCGCGCAATATTGCTGCATGATAGGCAAGCATCTGCAAGGGGATGGTGTGCAGAATTGGCGAAAGCATGCCAGCGTGATCCGGCATGCGAATGACTTCGACCCCGGAACCGTCCGAAAATTTGACATGCTGATCTGCAAGGACGAACAGCTTTCCTCCGCGGGCGCTGACCTCCTGCAGATTGGATTTCAATTTCTCCAGGAGTTCGTCGTTGGGTGCTATGGCGAACACCGGCATGTCCTGATCTACCAATGCAAGCGGGCCGTGCTTCAGCTCTCCTGCCGCGTAAGCCTCCGCATGGATATAGGAGATTTCCTTCAGCTTGAGGGCGCCTTCCATGGCGATCGGCCAATGCACGCCCCGGCCGAGGAAAAGCGCATGTCGATGTGGAGCTACGTATTCCGCCCATTTGATGATCTGAGATTCAGTACCCAAAACCCGTGTCAGGGCAGCAGGTAGATGGCGAAGCGAGTTCAGCATCTCGCTTTCCCGTTGTTTGCCCAAACGACCGCGCAGCTTCGCCAAAACCATGGCCAGCAGAATCAGGGAGGCAAGCTGCGTGGTAAAAGCTTTGGTTGATGCCACTCCGATTTCAGGGCCGGCGCGGGTCAAAAACCGCAATTCCGAACCTCGTATCAGCGCGGATTCGGGAACATTGCAAATGGCCAGACTGTTTTCTTGCCCGCGAGCCTTGGCGAAATTGAGCGCCGCCAATGTGTCCGCCGTCTCCCCAGACTGTGAAATCGCAATGACCAAGCATCGAGGATTCGGCACAGATTCCCGATATCGGTACTCGCTGGCGATCTCAACATTGCAAGGAAGCCCCGCCAGGGCTTCCAGCCAGTATCGCGCAACCATCCCGGCGTGGTAGCTGGTCCCGCAGGCCAGGATTAGCACGGCATCCGTTTCCCTGAAAATCTGCGCCGCACGAGCCCCGAATAATTCTGGAACAACGAAATTGGCGCTGGTAACCATCTCCAGGGTATTTGCCACCGCCATGGGTTGCTCAAAAATTTCCTTTTGCATGAAACTCTTGTATTGGCCAAGTTCCACGGACGCCGCGCTGAGCTGGGAGATGTGAATTTGCCGTTCAACCGGCCTCCCGGAAGCGTCCACTATCTTCACCGAGGATTGACTGAGTTCAGCGCAATCGCCGTCTTCGAGATAGATGATCCGCTGGGTTACTTGAATCAAAGCTGAAGCGTCCGAAGCGGCGAAATTCTCGCCAGCACCCAAGCCCAGTAGCAGCGGGGCGCCATGACGCGCGACAACTATCAGTTCGGGGTCGCTTTCATGAATAACCGCGATGGCGTACGCGCCCTGGAGTTCGTCCGTGGCCTTGCGCACCGCACCGAATAATGTTGCGCCATGCCGTAAATGCTCGTGCACAAGATGGGCGATAACCTCGGTATCCGTATCCGAGGCGAATTCATACCCCTTGCCGCGCAGATTCTCGCGCATTGCGTCGTGATTCTCGATGATGCCGTTGTGCACCACCGACACACCGCCGGATACATGCGGATGTGCATTGCGTTCGGAGGGGACCCCGTGAGTCGCCCAACGCGTATGCGCAATCCCGACTGGGGCGCTCAATCCGACTGCGATCTTTTCCAACTCAACGACGCGACCAGTAGATCGCAGCCGTTGCAAACGACCGTTCAAAACCGCTATACCGGCTGAGTCGTAACCCCGGTACTCAAGGCGCTTCAAACCTTCAATCAAGATCGGGACAATATTGCGTCGCGAAAGCGCGGCGACTATTCCACACATTGATAGAGCCTCCGGGAAAGCCGCGCGGCGCGGCGCTCTGACCGCGAGCGCCTGTCGCTTGTCATCCCTTCTTTTTTTCCGGGCGTGACCACTTTGATATGGTGGTCTGTGGTGATCGCGAAATGGTGAGCTGACCTTCGGGTGCGTCGCGGGTAAGCGTCGTACCCGCGCCAAGGGTCGCCCCCTTTCCCACCCGTACAGGCGCGACCAATTGCGTATCAGATCCTATGAAAACGTCGTCTTCGATAACGGTCCGGTGTTTGTTGACGCCATCATAATTGCAGGTAATAGTTCCAGCGCCAATATTGACATTGGAACCAACGTCACTATCGCCGATGTAGGACAGGTGATTTGCCTTGCTGCCCTCACCGATATTGCTCGCTTTCACTTCGACGAAATTGCCGATGTGGACTTCCTTGGACAGAATAGTTCCAGGACGGATTCGCGCATAAGGTCCAATCCTGCAATGCGTGCCGATTTTGGCTTCATTAAGGTGGCAAAATGCATCAATGCGGGTGTCAGAATCGACATGGACATCGCGCAACAGGCAACCTGCGCCAATGCTTACCCGATCGGCAAGGACCACTTCGCCCTCAAATACACAATTGACGTCGATTGCACAGTCTCGCCCGCAAACCAGAGTTCCCCTGATATCTATGCGCGCCGGATCAATCAATGTGACCCCCTGCTTCATAAGGGCATTGGCCATCAATTCCCTGCGCACGCGCTCCAGCTGCGCAAGCTGCAAACGGCTGTTTACGCCAAGCGTCTCCCAGCTTTCTGCCGGCTGCGCACTTCCAATCCGGACTCCATCGGCCGCAGCCATGGCAACTACGTCGGTCAGATAATATTCACGCTGCGCATTGTTGTCCGACAAACGAGCCAGCCAGTCCTTGAGTTTTGCCGTCGGCGCCATTATGACGCCCGTATTGACCTCGGTTATCCTGCGCTCGGCTTCGCTGGCATCTTTCTCTTCGACGATACGCACGATGACGCCGCCCTGTCGTACTATGCGCCCATAGCCTGCAGGGTCCTGGAGTCCTACGGTAAGTAATCCCAGCTCGTCACCCGCCGCGCCCTCTAGCCGCCGCAATGTCTCAGCGCGAATCATCGGGACATCACCATAGAGCACCAAAGTGGGAACTTTCTCGTCAAGATGCGGAATGGCCTGCATCACCGCGTGTCCCGTGCCCAACTGCGGGTCCTGCCTGGCCCAGATCACGTCCTGACCCGCCATGCTAAGCCGCACCATGTCCCCACCATGCCCGTCAATCACACATATTCTTGCCGGGTCAAGAGACTTGGCCACTTCAAAAACGTGCATGAGCAAGGACTTTCCACCCAAGCAATGCAGCACCTTCGGAACATCCGAGTACATGCGCTTGCCTTGCCCGGCCGCCAAAATTACGATGTTCACGAGGTGAGAGGCTGAATTTTATTTCTGTAAGCCTTTGAATTCTAACATGCTCTCTGCGCCTAAACTCCCATGGCACATGGCCCATTATGGCCAGCCAGAATCAAAGCAAGCAAGCCACAGTTTTCATGGAAGCCTATGCATGCTGGGTATCGTCCGCACGCGTTGCGGCACTGCTAGGTGTCTCGATGCGAATAATGGCAAAAATGACTCAATAGGTCGATTACTAGGGCGTGGCGCCGCGCCCAAGCGGCGCAACCCTTGGCACAGGCGCGCAAGTCGGCCCCGAGATCGCGAAAGCAGCCAGCGCAGATTACAACTAGCGCGGCAAATCAGAGCGCCCCATCAGGAATTCGTCCACCGCGCGAGCGCACTGCCGGCCCTCACGTATCGCCCAAACAACCAGAGACTGTCCACGCCGCATGTCGCCTGCGGCAAAAACTCCTGGCACAGAGGTGGCGTAGCCCCCGGTTTCTTCGGTGCTTGCCTTGGCATTGCCACGCGCATCCGTAACCACACCGAAATCCTGCAACATGGATTGCGCGGGACTGACAAACCCCATGGCGAGTAAAACCAGATCGGCGGGCAGCTCAAACTCGGAGCCGGCAATTTCTTCGATCCTGCCGTCTTTCGATGCCAGGCGCGAAGCAACCAACTTTTTGACCAGGCCGCCCTCTCCCAGAAACCGTTTGGTGCCAACTGCCCAATCCCGCTCGGCGCCTTCTTCATGCGAAGAAGACGTGCGAAGACGCTGCGGCCAATAGGGCCATACCGGGTTCTTGTCCGTATCGGGGGGCATTGGCAATAGCTCAAATTGGGTGACCGATTTCGCGCCATGTCTATTGGATGTTCCCACGCAATCCGAACCGGTGTCGCCGCCGCCAATGATCACCACGTGCTTGCCGCTTGCCCAAAGATCTCTGACGTTCTTATCGCCAGCGACTCGACGATTCTGCAATGGCAGGAAATCCATTGCGAAATGCACGCCATTGAGTTCGCGTCCTGGTGCTGGCAGATCGCGCGGAGTTTCTGCGCCCCCGGCAAGCACCACGGCGTCAAACTCGGAAAGAACTCTCTGGGGTTCAACTTTGGTCGCCTCGGCGTTGCCGGCTCCAGCGGGCGCCTCTCCAACTATGTGATTCACCAAAAACTCGACACCCTCCGCTCGCATCTGCTCAACGCGGCGATCGATATGTTCTTTCTCCATCTTGAAATCGGGAATGCCGTAACGAAGCAGTCCACCGACACGATCGTTTTTCTCGAAAACAACGACATCATGCCCGGCTCGCGCCAGCTGTTGCCCGCAGGCCAAGCCGGCAGGTCCGGAACCGATCACCGCGACCCGTTTGCCCGACTTTCGCGCCGGCGGTTGTGGACGAACCCAACCGCGTTCCCACGCCTTGTCGATGATCGCGTGCTCGATTGACTTTATGCCAACGGGATCATTGTTTATTCGCAATGTGCATGCTTCTTCACAGGGCGCCGGACAGACGCGACCGGTGAACTCCGGAAAATTATTGGTGGAATGCAGCGTTTCGATCGCGTGCAGCCAGTCTTCGCGATAGACCAGATCATTGAAATCAGGTATGACATTGTTGACCGGACAACCGCTCATGCAAAAGGGGGTTCCGCAATCCATGCAGCGCGCACCTTGAATTTTTGCATCGCCATCCGTTAGATGCGCGATAAATTCGCGGTAGTGCTTCTTGCGCACCTCACGGCCCTCGGAAACCTCCTGCAGGCGTTGATACTCGAGAAATCCGGTGATTTTGCCCATTGTCCAAAGATTAGAATGTTTGTTGATGCAATCACGCAACGCGCTGAAGCGCGGCGGAAATCTGCCTTCTTGCTAGGCGGCGTCGCGTCGCATGGCCGCCGCGTTCTCGGCAAGTGCCCGGCGATACTCCTTCGGAAATACTTTGACAAAGCGGGGCCGGTACTCGACCCAACGCTCAAGAATCTCGCGCGCGCGACGACTCGCCGTGTACCTGGCATGATTCTCAATGAGCCGGCGCAACACATTCTCATCCGCTTCCCGCAGGTGCCATAGGTCCGTTGGAATCTTTGCCCGTTGCTCGGGCTCTGACATTACCGGTTCCAGATCGACC
Source organism: Betaproteobacteria bacterium RIFCSPLOWO2_02_FULL_62_17 (assembly GCA_001770355.1). Classification (GTDB taxonomy): domain Bacteria; phylum Pseudomonadota; class Gammaproteobacteria; order Burkholderiales; family SG8-39; genus 2-02-FULL-62-17. The sequence continues at coordinate 8,236 of MEQV01000303.1, read as the reverse complement.
ATGGAAACGTTGCAACGGCTGGGGAAAGAACCGGATTCGTCAAGCACATAAGCAATGCCGCCCGACATGCCTGCCGCGAAATTACGACCGCTGTCGCCCAGCACCACCACGGTACCCCCGGTCATGTACTCACAACAATGGTCACCGACGCCTTCCACCACCGCGTACGCACCGGAGTTTCTGACTGCAAAGCGCTCACCGGCGACACCCCGAAAGTACGCTTCGCCTGCGATGGCCCCGTAGAGGACCACGTTTCCGGTAATGATGTTCTCCGCGGGGTCCCCGAGAAACTTTGCGGACGGTTGCACGCTGATGCGTCCGCCCGAAAGTCCCTTCCCGCAGTAATCATTGGTATCGCCGATCAAATCGAGCGTCACCCCTTTGGCGAGAAATGCGCCGAAACTCTGTCCGGCGGACCCGGCAAACCTCACGTGTATCGTATCTTCAGGCAATCCCGCATGACCGAAACGTTTCGCAATTGTGCCGGACAGCATGGTACCCACCGTACGATTGATATTGCGTATTGGCATTTCTATGGTCACTTTCTCGCCGCGCTCCAGTGCCGGGGTCGCCAATTCAATAAGTCGATGGTCAAGCGCCCGATCGAGCCCGTGGTCCTGTTTCTCGCAATGGAAACGGGCGACATCGGCGGGCATCGCCGGCATGTGAAAAATTTTGGAGAAATTCAGGCCTTTTGCTTTCCAGTGCTCGATCCCTTTTTTCATGTCGAGCAAATGGGCCTCGCCGATCAACTCTTCGAGCTTGCGAACACCCAGCGCCGCCATCAATTCGCGAACTTCCTCCGCGACAAAAAAGAAATAATTTATAACGTATTCCGGCTTGCCACTGAATTTCCGCCTTAAAACAGGGTCCTGCGTCGCGACTCCAACGGGGCATGTGTTCAGATGGCATTTTCTCATCATGATGCAACCCTGTACTACCAGCGGCGCGGTGGCAAAGCCAAACTCGTCCGCACCAAGCATTGCGCCGATAACCACGTCGCGACCGGTCTTTATCTGTCCGTCAACCTGGACCGCGATGCGTCCGCGCAACCTATTTAGAACCAGAGTCTGCTGCGTTTCTGCCAAACCAAGCTCCCAGGGTGTACCGGCATGCTTAAGCGAGGAAAGCGGACTCGCACCGGTCCCGCCATCGTGGCCGGAAATGGTGACGTGATCGGCCTTGGCCTTGGAAACCCCGGCCGCCACGGTGCCGATACCGATTTCGGAAACCAGTTTTACGCTGATTGAGGCCTCACGATTTGCGTTTTTCAGATCGTGGATTAACTGCGCAAGATCTTCAATCGAATAGATATCATGGTGCGGAGGCGGTGAAATTAGCTCCACGCCAGGGGTCGAAAAGCGCAACTGTGCGATGTATTCGGAGACTTTCTTGCCGGGTAGCTGTCCGCCTTCCCCGGGCTTCGCGCCCTGCGCCATCTTTATTTGGATCTGCTCCGCCGATGACAGAAACTCCGCGGTCACGCCGAAGCGCCCCGAGGCGACCTGCTTAATTTTTGATTTCAGAAGATCGCCTTCTTTGAGCTCGAGGTCGCGTTCAACTTGGCGGCTGCCAAGGCGAGACGAAAGCGTTTCGCCCGCCTTTATGGGTGCATAGCGATTGCGGTCTTCGCCACCTTCACCGGTATTCGATTTTCCGCCGATCCGATTCATTGCAATCGCGAGCGACGTATGCGCTTCCGTTGAAATCGAGCCCAGGGACATCGCTCCGGTGGAAAACCGTCTTACAATTTCCTTTGCAGGTTCCACTTCCTCAAGGGGAACGGGTGTGCATTGATCAAATCGAAACTCGAACAAGCCGCGAAAGGTCATATGGCGGCGCGATTGATCGTTGATGATGCCCGCGTACTCCTTGTAGGTTTCATAGGAGTTGCTTCGAGTCGAATGCTGCAGTTTCGCAATCGCATCCGGCGTCCACATGTGCTCCTCGCCGCGAACCCGCCACGCATATTCCCCACCAGCATCAAGGGTATTTGCGAGCAGGGGGTCGTCGCCAAATGCACTTTGGTGAATACGAATGGTTTCTTCGGCAAGCCCGAACACGTCGATTCCACCAACACTGGAGGTCGTGCTGGAAAAATACTTGTCAACTAGGCTCTTCGATAATCCTACCGCTTCGAAAATCTGCGCGCCGGTGTACGACATGTAGGTGGAAATGCCCATCTTGGACATGACCTTTCTCACGCCTTTTCCGATCGCCTTGACATAGTTCTTGATCGCTTTTTTCGCGGCATCATTGTCCGTGCTCAGTTTTGGCGCGTAAAGCGCGAGCAGCGTTTCAAGCGCCAGATAAGGATGCACGGCTTCCGCTCCATACCCGCCCAACAGGCAGAAGTGATGCACTTCACGCGCACTCCCGGTCTCCACGACCAAACCGGTGCTGGTGCGCAACCCCTTGTTCGTCAGGTGCTGATGTATCGTGGATAGTGCCAGCAGCGCGGGAATCGCGACATGATCACTGTCGATGCGTCTGTCGGAGATGATGATGATGGAATAACCGGCGCGCACTGCGTCTTCCGCCTGCGCCGCAAGCGATGCAAGCCGTGCTTCGATGGCCTGTTTTCCCCAGGCAACGGGATAACAAATATCAAGTTCAAAGGACTTGAATTTTCCGTCGGTATACCGATCGATGTGCCGGATCTTCTCCATTTCGAAGAAATCGAGCACCGGTTGACTGACCTCAAGCCGCAATGGCGGGTTTCTTTCGTCGATGCCCAGAAGATTGGGCTTGGGGCCGATGAAAGATACCAGCGAGGTGACCAGTTCCTCGCGGATCGGGTCGATCGGAGGATTGGTCACCTGCGCGAACAATTGTTTGAAATAGTGATACAGGGTCTTGTTCTTTGATGACAGCACTGCCAGGGGCGAATCATTGCCCATGGAACCTATCGGCTCTTCGCCGACCTCGGCCATTGGCGTTATCAAAAATTTGACGTCTTCTTGCGTGTAGGCGAACGCCTGCTGTCTATCCAAAAGCGAAACCGCGGAGCGTTCGGGCTGCTGCTTGTCAGACTCCACGTTGTCCAGTTTTACGCGAATCCGTTCCATCCACTCCGCGTAGGGTTTGGCGTGTGCCAGGGTTTCTTTTAGTTCCCTGTCATCGATGATCCGGCCTTTTTCAAGATCGACCAGGAACATCTTGCCCGGCTGAAGGCGCCATTTCTTGACAATCTTCTCTTCCGGAATTGGCAGGCAACCGCACTCCGATCCCATGATCACCAGATCGTCGTCCGTAACGATATAGCGCGATGGCCGCAATCCATTGCGATCCAGCGTGGCACCGATCTGACGGCCGTCGGTAAAAGCGATCGACGCCGGTCCATCCCAGGGTTCCATCATCGCGGCGTGGTACTCATAAAATGCGCGACGGCTCGGGTCCATATGCGTATTACCCTCCCACGCCTCGGGAATCATCATCATCATGGCATGGGGGATCGAATATCCGCTCATGACAAGAAGTTCGAGCGCATTGTCGAACGACGCGGAATCGGACTGCCCATCATAGATTAATGGCCATACCTTATCGAGGTCCTCGCCGAGAATAGGACTGAAGATCGCGCCTTTGCGCGCGCGAATCCAGTTGACGTTCCCGCGCAGGGTATTGATCTCGCCGTTGTGCGCGATTATCCGGAAAGGATGTGCGAGGTCCCAGGTTGGAAAGGTGTTCGTCGAGAATCGTTGGTGAACCAGCGCGAGCGCCGAAACGACGCGCGGATCCTGCAGGTCACGATAGTATTTGCCCACTTGGTCGGCCAGAAGCATGCCCTTGTACACCAACGTGCGCGCCGACATCGAGGGGACGTAAAACTCCTTGCCATGGGCAAGAGCCAGCGCCTGAATGGCGTGGCCTGAACTTTTTCGGATGATGTAAAGCTTTCTTTCCAAGGCATCGGTAACCGTCACGTCCGTACCGCGCCCGATGAATACTTGGCGGATGACCGGTTCTATACGCTTGACCGAGTCGCCCAATCCTGAATTGTCGCAGGGAACGTCGCGCCACCCCAGAAGGACTTGGCCTTCGTCCTTGATGGCGCGCTCGATTTCATACTCACAGGCAAAGCGTGATGCCGGTTCCTTTGGCAAGAACACCATGCCCACGCCATATTGTCCAGGCGCCGGCAAGATCACCCCTTGTTTGGCCAGTTCCTCACGGAATAATGCGTCGGGAATCTGAATCAGGATTCCTGCACCGTCTCCGGCGAGCGGATCGGCTCCCACCGCGCCCCGATGAGTTAGGTTGCGCAGAATCGTCAGACCCTGCTCCACGATGGAGTGCGATTTCGCGCCGCGAATGTGCGCTACAAAGCCCACGCCACACGCGTCGTGCTCATTTTGGGGGTCGTAAAGACCCTGTTTTTCCGGGGTAGCGGGCCAATCCACGTGGCAAACCTCGTGACAATGACAGGCGATAGGGTCGCCCGGCACAAATTATGAACGACTTTCGAATTTACCAGTGATATTGCAATGCATCAAGACATTAGCGACTGCCTGGCAATACAATCGCAATTTCCGCGCTGGTGGCGTCAATCTACTTGTGACAGTGTCCTATCCAAGGCCAAAGGAGGTATATCTGCGCGGATTATGGCGGATCCGATACGCTCAAGCAGGATAAAGCGAAGTTTTCCATCCCGTGCTTTTTTGTCCAAACTCATCAATTCCCGCAATCTGGAAGAGGGTATTCCCTTAACCTCAACGGGGAGTCCGGCGCGTGCCAAGAGTCTGCGAATGCGGTCTGAAGCGGGCTTGGACAACATTCCCATTTGCATCGATAAATCCGAGGCAAGCGCCACACCGGCTGCGACGGCCTCGCCATGCAGCCAGGTGCCGTAGCCAAAGCCATTTTCTATGGCATGTCCAAAGGTATGGCCGAAGTTAAGCAACGCGCGTTCTCCCAATTCGCGCTCGTCATTCACCACCACCGCTCCCTTTATTTCGCATGAGCGAAGCACCGCGTGAGCCAGTGCATCCGTATCGCGCGCGAGGATGCGTTCAACATTGGCCTCGATCCAGGAGAAAAAGCCTTCATCCCTGATCAATCCATGCTTGATAATTTCGGCCAATCCCGCTTTCAACTCCCGCTCAGGCAAGCTTTGCAGTGTCTCCATGTCCGAGATAACCACTCGCGGCTGATAAAACGCGCCGATCATATTCTTGCCCAGAGGATGGTTGATCGCGGTTTTCCCGCCAATCGAAGAATCGACTTGGGCCAAAAGGGTTGTAGGCACCTGGATGAAAGGTACGCCACGCTGATAGGTCGCCGCGGCAAAACCCGAAATATCACCCACCACGCCGCCCCCGAGCGCGATTATCGCGGTGCCGCGCTCGCAGCGTGCCCCGAGCAACGCGTCGTATACAGTATTGAGTGTCGCCCAGTTCTTATGTTGTTCGCCATCGGGAAGGACCACCGGCACTACATTAATGCCCGCCTGCTCAAGAGCGCCACGAATGCGCTCCAGATAGAGAGGCGCAACGACCTCGTTGGTGATCAATGCAACGCGCTTTTGCTGCAAATGCGGAAGGATCAGTTCCACCTTCGAAAGCAGTCCAACCCCTATATGTATTGGATATGCCCTGTCTCCGAGCGCTACGTTATAAGTTTGCATTCCGACTCCAGGCGAAGGAGCAAATGCCCCAGCAAGGTGCTTACACTTTGGCGACCAGTGTCAACCACAAGGTCCGCCACCTCGCGATAGAGCGGATCGCGAATTGAATATAATTCCTGCAGGCGCGTCAGCGGATCGGTTCCATGAAGCAGCGGCCGGGATTTGTCCTGCCCGAGCCTCTTCGCAAGCTCTGCCGGACGGGCATGCAGGTACACGACGCAACTCTGGGTCTTCAGAACCTCACGGTTGCGTGAATCCAGCACAACTCCGCCACCCGTCGCCAGAACAATATTATCCAGACAGGCCATGCGCGCCAAAGCATCGGCTTCGCGCTTGCGAAATCCGGCCTCCCCCTCAATTTCGAAAATTACCGATACACGAACTCCGGTTCGTTCCTCGATTTCATGATCGGTGTCCAGAAAAACTTTTGAAAGCCTCTTGGCAAGGCTGCGGCCAACCGTTGTCTTGCCGGCACCCATGAGACCGACAAGAAAGATATTGTTGGAGTTTCTCACTGGACAAATTCGACAATCCAGTCCCTGAATCGGGAACGGAATCGATTTTTAGGGGAGCAGCAACCCTCGATCACCGTGAAGACCGCGCCCGGAGGCGCCGTCCTCGTTCGATCAACGCTGGCCCAGTCGGTCCGAAGCAATACGCGGCGTAATGAAGACGAGCAACTCGGTCTTCGCGTCGGAGCGCTGATTGTTCCTGAATAGCTGGCCGACCACGGGAATATCACCAAACAAGGGTACCTTGACCGTGGTATTGCGTGTGTCCTGAGTATAGATTCCGCCAATTACCACGGTGCCACCATTCTCGACCAACACCTCGGTTTTTACGTGCTTGGTGTCTATGGCGAAACCCGCAGTGGTTACCTGGCCTACCGAGTCCTTGTTGACGTCCAGGGTCATGATGATGTTTCCGTCAGGCGTAATCTGTGGTTTGACCTTCAGCGCAAGATTCGCCTTGCGAAACGAGATGGAGGTTGAGCCGCTTGAGGTGGCCTGCTGGTAGGGAAGTTCCGTTCCCTGCTCAATAATCGCCTCCACGTTATCCGCCGTCAACACTCTCGGACTGGAAACGATCTTTCCCTTACCGTCGGATTCCAGCGCGGTGAGTTCCAAGGAAAGGAAACGCGACTTGGCGGCGTTGAACAGGATCAGAGAAAACGCGCCCGGCCCGAAACCGCCAAGGCCGGAAGCAGGCAGGTTCACATTCTGCAATGTTTCCGCGTTAGATGACCCGGTAAAATTAGGAGTGCCCGCGACTAAGCCGCTGACCTGTCCCGTGGGCGCCAAGGCGGCACCGAAGTTGTATTGCACGCTCTGGTCGCCAAGAACTCGCGTACCCTGATTCACTACCCCACCCCCGGCGCGGAGATCTCGCCCGAACCCGAGGCGCGTGCCCAGGTTCTTGCTGAAGGAATCGGTCGCCTCAACGATGCGGGCTTCAATCAGCACCTGACGGACCGGAATATCCAGCTTGCTGATCAGGCGCCTGACTTCCTCCAAGCGAACCGAAACGTCCTGCACGAAAAGCTGGTTGGTGCGCGGATCCACCACCGAACTGCCGCGTTTTGAAAGTATGCGCTGCTTATCGTCGGAAAGGAGCTTGGAAAGGGTTTCCGCCTTGGCGTAATTGAGTTGGAAGCTTTCCGTTCGCACCGGCTCTAGCTCGGTAATCTGCTGCCTGGATTCAAGCGCGAGCTTCTCCTTGGTCGCCAACTCATCCCTGGGCGCGATCCACACAACACTGCCATTCTTGCGTTGATCGAGGCCGCGCGTCTGCAAAATAATGTCCAACGCCTGATCCCAGGGCACATCCTTGAGACGCAATGTGAGGTTCCCTGAAACGGTATCGCTGGTAATGATATTGAGATCGGTGAAATCGGCGATTACATTAAGGACGCTGCGCACCTCGATATTCTGGAAATTCAGCGACAATTTCTCGCCGATATATCCGGTGCGCGATCCCTGCACAAGCTTGTTTGGATCAACCTGGACGGCCTTCACCTCCACCACAAACTGGGTATCGCTCTGGTAGGCGTTATGCTCCCAGACGCCACGGGGCTCGATGACCATGCGCACGTTTTCACCCTGCGGGAAGGTGCTGACAACCTGGACCGGCGTCGCAAAATCAACGACGTCGAGTCTCTTGCGCAGGTTATCCGGCAAGCTTGCCTTGAGGAATTCGATGACCAGCGACTGGCCCTGCTGCCGTATGTCTATGCCGGTTGATGTATCGGAAAGGTCAACGATAATTCGTCCCTCGCCGTCACGGCCGCGGCGGAACACAATGTCCTTGATCCCATGCTTGGTATCGGCGCTGCCTTCCGCAAAGCGCGCGCCGCCGGAAGCAGACGCCGCGCCCCCAGGCGTCGGCGTCAATGCGATGATGAGATTTCGGCCGTCAATTCGTGCTTCGTGCTGCACCATGTTTCTGAGGTTGAGCACGATACGCGTACGATCGCCCACCTGAACCACGTTCATTGAACGCAGATCGCCCTGACCGATGTCCTGGCTGTTTTTTCCCAAGCCATTGACAGTGCTGGGAAAGTCAAAAGCAATACGTGCCGGATTGGCAACCGTGAAGTTTGCGGGTGCCGCGCGC
>MEQV01000302.1:14197-15386 GCA_001770355.1 Betaproteobacteria bacterium RIFCSPLOWO2_02_FULL_62_17 | reverse complement strand
GTAGAGCAGCGTGCCTTCGTTGAGGATCGGCATGAACTCCGTCCCCAGCTTCATTGCCGGATAGGCGGTGGCGCCCAGCACCAGAATCGCCGTAAAGATGACGAATTTTTTCCACCGCATCACCTGCGCGATGATCGGTTTATAAATCCAGATAAGCACCCGGACGATGGGATTTTTCTGCTCCTGAGGGATGCGCCCGCGGATAAAAAGCAGCATCAACACCGGAACCAGGGTAATGGAAAGCAAAGCAGCACCGGCCATGGAGAAGGTTTTCGTATAGGCAAGCGGCTGGAACATGCGCCCCTCCTGCGCTTCGAGCGTGAACACCGGAAGGAACGAGACCGTGATGATCAGCAGACAGAAGAACAATGCCGGGCCGACCTCGCGGCACGCGGCGATGATCGCATCAATGCGGGGCGCGCCCGGTTCCAGGCGCTCGAGATGCTTGTGCGCGTTCTCGATCATGACGATCGCGGCGTCGACCATCGCCCCGATGGCGATGGCGATGCCGCCCAGGCTCATGATGTTCGAATTGAGGCCGAGCAAGCCCATCGCGATGAAGGCGATCAGCACGCCGATCGGCAGCATGATGATCGCCACCAGCGCGCTGCGCGCGTGCATCAGGAAAACCACGCACACCAGCGCCACGATCACGGACTCCTCAATCAGCGTGGTGCGCAGGCTCTTGATGGCGCGATGAATCAAGTCGGAGCGATCGTAGACGGCTTGTATGGAGACGCCATCGGGCAGGCCCGGTGCGATTTCCGCGATTTTTTCCTTGAGACTGTGAATCACATCCAGCGCATTCTGGCCGTAGCGCGCCATCGCGATCCCCGCCACCACTTCGCCTTCGCCGTCGAGCTCGGCGATGCCGCGGCGCTCGTCGGGAACCAGCTCGACGCGGGCGATGTCGCGCAGCAGCACCGGCGTACCGCCCATCGCGTTCACGACCAGGTTCTCCAGATCGCCGATGCCGCGCAAATAGCCTCTGCCGCGCACCACGTATTCGGTTTCCGCCATTTCGAGCGCGCGTCCGCCGACGTCGCGGTTGCTCATGGCGATGACCTCGGTGACTTTCTTGAGCGGTATGCCGTATGCCTGCATGCGCCGCGGGTCAACCGTGACCTGATAACTTTTTACGAACCCGCCGAGGCTTGCCACTTCCGAGACCCCGTGCGCTTTGGTCAAC
>MEQV01000302.1:13256-14109 GCA_001770355.1 Betaproteobacteria bacterium RIFCSPLOWO2_02_FULL_62_17 | reverse complement strand
AGGTACTCCAGCACGCGAGAGCGCGCCCAATAGATGTCGGTGCCGTCCTCGAAAATGACGTAGACGAAAGAAACTGCGAAATTGGAGAAACCACGAACAACCTTTGAGCGCGGCACGCTCAGCATGGCCGTGGTGAGAGGATAGGTGACCTGGTCCTCCACCACCTGCGGCGCCTGTCCCGGGTATTCGGTGTAGACGATCACCTGCACGTCGGACAGGTCCGGCAGCGCATCAATGGGTGTTTTGATCACCGTGTAGACGCCCCAGGCGACGATGAAAAACGTTCCCAGCAGCACCAGGAAGACGTGGCGCACCGACCATTCGATAATGCGGCTGAGCATTTCAATGCCCCTGGTGTGCGTCGGCGGGGACTTTGCCCTCGGCACGGCGGCTCGCCTGCGGCGTTACTGCATCGGCCGGTGCCGGGCTGACAGGGGCCGATTGTCCGAATCCGCCGATAGCGGCCCTGAGGTTGCTTTCGGCATCGATGAGGAAATTGGCGCTGACGACGACATCCTCCCCGACCTTGACACCGTCGAGCACCTCGACGTATCCGTCACCCCGCATACCGAGCCTGACTTCGCGCGGCGCGAACAGACCCTCGCCGCGGCGCACCAGCACGATCTGGCGCGTGCCGCTGTCCAGTACCGCGGAATCCGGCACCGCGAGGCGGCGGAGCCCCCCTCCCGCGGCGAATTCCACGCTTGCGTACATGGCCGGCTTGAGGAGCAATCCCGGGTTGCGCAACTCAATGCGCGCCTTGACGGTGCGGGTTTCCGGGGTCACGGTCGGGTATACGAATGCGACCTTTCCCTGAAACACCCTCTCCGGGTATGCGTTCACCCGGATCCTT
>MEQV01000302.1:11858-13248 GCA_001770355.1 Betaproteobacteria bacterium RIFCSPLOWO2_02_FULL_62_17 | reverse complement strand
CCCCGCGCGAACCAGGCCGATGTCCTGTTCGAAAATCTCCGCCAGCAGCCACACCGAGGACAGATCGGCGATCCGGTAAAGCATCTCTCCGGGCATGAAGCGCATTCCCTGCACCGAGGGCTTGTCCACCACCACGCCGCCCACCGGGGATCGCAGCGTGATGGTGTTGCTGGGCTTGCCTTCGTCTCTCAGGCGCGTTAGTTCCACCTCGTCGATGTCCCAGTTACGCAGCCGCTGCAGGCTGGCCTCGACCAGGTTGCGCATGTTGGCCTGCATCTCCGGCGCGGCGTCCTTGAGCGCGGTCACGCCCTTGATCGCGACGACGTACTCCTGCTGCGCGGCCACCAGATCCGGGCCGTAGACTTCCATCAATGGCTGTCCGCGCTGCACCAGCTGCCCCGTGACACTCACATGCAGACGCTGGATCCAGCCCTCGAAACGCGGCGCGACCGTGCGCTGCGCGCGCTCATCGATCTGTATTGTTCCCACCGCCCGGATGGTGCTCGTCAAGCTTCGCAGCGCGGCAGCTTCGGTCTTCACCCCCAGCTTCTGCACCCTGTCAGGACTGATTTTGACCCCGTCTCCCTGCGGTTCCTCGCCTTCGTAGACCGGGGTGTAGTCCATGCCCATCGAATCCTTTTTCGGCACCGGTGAGGTGTCGGCCAGGCCCATGGGGTTGCGGTAGTAAAGGATCTTGCCCTTCGGCGTTCCGCTTGCCACCGCGGGTTCCTCGTCCGCATAGACGGGCACGTAGTCCATGCCGTCGGGCGCTTTCTTCGGCAGCGGCGAAGTGTCGGGCAAGCCCATCGGATTGCGGTAATACAGAATCTTGCGCTCCGATTTCACGATCGGCGCCTGCGCCGGCATGCCCGCGCCGTACCAGTATCCAGCGCCCGCCGCGATTCCCAGCAAAACCATCACCACCAAGAACGAAATAAATGATTTCACCGTTTTTCTCCTTGAGGCGATGTCGATTGCGCATCCGGAATCGATTTCCCGGTGAGCTGGTCGATTTCAGCGAGCGCCTTGTTCAGCGAGACCAGCGCCGAGGCATGGTTGATTTCGTAGCTGAGCACGGTCATCTGGCTGTCCAGCAGCATCGGGAAGTCGACGCGATTCACGCGGTACGCTGCGAGCGTCGATTCCAGCGCCAATCGCGCCTGCGGCAGGATGCCCGTCTCGAACAGGCGCGCCGATTCGCGGCTCTGCTCGGCGATCGCCACCTGCTGGCGCAGCTTCATAATCAGTTCGTTGGTCTGCGCCTGGTACATGCTGATCGCCTGCTCGCGCATCGCCTGTGCTTCGGCGACCATTGGGTCGAGCTTGACTTTGCGCCACACCGGCAGGTTGATAGCCACGGTCAGGCTGAGCATCTCGGGGCGTGACATTC